>JABWAU010000083.1 GCA_013360875.1 Anaerolineales bacterium
TGATTGACAAACTCAGGAAACATCCTCTGGCGCGCGCGGTTCGCGCGGATAAGACCTGCCTGGCAGGCGTCACTGCGACTCTGACTCATTACCTCAAGGATGAGGCGGAGAGGGAAATCCCGATCGTGAGGATGATGTCATTGACGCCGGAGCAGGTCAGGGTCAGGGCAGAGGCGTGGCGGGAGGCGTTGGGGCAGGGCGAGGTGATCGAGTCCGAATCCACTGTGGGCGGAGGCAGCCTGCCGGAAGAATCCATGCCCACGTTCGTTCTGTCCCTGAGCGTCAAGTCCCCCGACAGGTTTTTGAAAAAATTACGGGAGTCGAATCCGCCCGTCATCGCAAGGACGGAAAATGACAGGGTGTTGCTCGACCCGCGCGCCGTGTTGAATGATGATCTGTTGTTACAGGTTTTGAAAAAGGTTTTGCATGATTACCGTTGAGATACCGATCAGGGATAAAAAGAAACCGCCTGCCTTGAAATTCCCCGAACGTTGCGCGCATTGCGGAAAACCGAAACACGTCGTTTTGCCGTTGAAGTTGAACATGGGCGCGCAGACGAGAAAGGGGCAGGTAATGATGGACTTTCCTGTGCCGTTGTGCGCGGAGTGCGAACGAAAGGAACGCAGGATCACGAATGTGACTCTCGTTCCGTTTCTGGTCGCCGGATTGATTTTTGGATTGGTCGCTTTTGTCCCCGTCTGGCTGGCCGCGCCGCAGGGAACGACGCCGCAAACCCTGGGTTTCGATCTCGCCTTTGGCGGGTTCGTCGGGCTGGTGGTTGGAATGATCGGCGGGAGCGCAGTCGAGTTTGGATCGAAGTTTGTGTTCGCGCCCGTTTATGGTCAGTTGCTGTTGAAACGCCCGTTGACCGTTTTCAGCCTGTTCAACGACGCGGAGGACGTGATCGGTCTGTCTGCAAGGTTTACAAGGGACAGGCAATCGTTGAAGTTGACGTTCGAGAACGATGAAGTTGCGAAGGAATTCGAAAAGTTGAATGTTCAGGAGATAAAATGAAATCCGACCTCGATGCTTTGATGAAGTCAAGAAATTTGGACGCCATGCTGGTTTTGGGCGACGCCGAACATAACCCGCCGATGTATTACTTTGTCGGCGGGGGACACGTGAGCGGCGCGCTGCTGATAAAGAAACAAGGCGAGGAGCCTGTGTTGTATTACAACGACATGGAACGCGACGAAGCCGCAAAGAGTGGATTGAAGACCCGTTCGTTCAACGAATATCCCATACAGGACTTTCTCGAACAGGCGAACAGCGATGTGCAAACGGCAAACGCGCTGCGGTTTCAGAAGATATTTGCCGATCACGGTCTCACAAAGGGACGGGTCGCCCTCTTCGGCAAAGTGGAATTCTCGAATGTGTTCGGCTTGATCGCAAAACTGGCAAAACTTTTGCCGGATGTCGAGTTCATCGGCGAGTCGAGCCTCAATTCCGTGATCCTGCAGGCGATGGAAACCAAGGAGGACGTGGAGGTTGCGCGCATCCGGCGCATGGGCGCGGTGACGACCCAGGTTGTCGGCATGGTCCAGGAATTGCTCACGTCTTCTGTCGTGCGCGAGGACGAAGTGTTGTTGAAGGAGGACGGCAGCCCGCTGACGATCGGGGACGTGAAGGCGAAGATCGCGCTCTGGCTTGCCGAACGCGGCGCGGTGGATGTGGAGGGAGTCATCTTTGCAATTGGACGGGACGCGGGCGTTCCACATTCGGCTGGAAATCCTGATGATCCGCTCACTCTGGGAAAGACCATCGTCTTCGACATCTTCCCTGCCGAAAAAGGCGGCGGATACTTCTACGATTTCACCCGCACGTGGAGTTTGGGTTATGCCACACCCGAAGCGCAGGCTTTGTACGATCAGGTGAGGGAGATCTACGAAAAGGTCGTCGAAGACCTCGACCTGAACGCCAATTTCGTGGATTACCAGCGCATGACCTGTGAATACTTCGAATCGAAGGGACACAAGTCCCAGTTGAACACGAAGGCACCGCTGGATGGGTACGTGCACAGCCTCGGTCACGGCGTTGGATTGAACATCCACGAACGCCCCGGCTCCAGCCTCACGGCTTCCGGGAATGACAATGTTCTCAAGCCCGGCGTGGTCATCACCATCGAACCGGGTTTGTATTATCCTGAAAAAGGCATGGGCGTCCGTATCGAGGACACCTATTGGGTGCGCCCGGATGGACGGTTCGAAAGACTTGCCGAATACCCGTATGATTTCGTCCTGCCGATGAAGAAGTGGAAGAAGTGAAACCCGCCCGCATCCTTGCCATCGAAACCTCCTGCGACGAGACCGCCTGCGCCGTCATTGAAAACGGACGCGCCTTGTTGGCGTCCACCGTCGCCTCGCAAATGGACGTTCACGCGCGTTACGGCGGCGTCTATCCTGAGGTCGCTTCGCGCCAGCACGTGCTGAGCATCGTCCCCGTCGTCGAGCAGACTCTGGCGCAGTCCAGCCTTACGCTCAAGGATATGGATGTGATCGCCGTCACGCGCGGACCCGGCCTGGCTGGTTCACTGGTCGTTGGGATGAACATGGCGAAGGGACTTGCGCTCGGAACCGGTCTGCCCATTGTGGGCGTGAACCATCTCGAGGGACACGTCTATTCGGCGTGGGTGTACAACGCGGGCGAATCGGTCTCGCCTGAGCCGCAGTTCCCGTTGATGGCTCTGATCGTCTCCGGCGGACATACCGAACTGAACCTGATGACCGATCATTTGACGTACCAACGCCTCGGCTCCACTCTCGACGACGCGGCTGGCGAGGCTTTCGACAAGGTTGGTCGCCTGCTGGGACTTCCGTTCCCCGGCGGACCCGCGATCCAAAAGGCGGCGGAGGGCGGCAACCCGACCCGCTTCAAATTCCCGCGCGCCCGGGTGGATAATCCCTACGATTTTTCCTTCAGCGGATTGAAGACCGCCGTGTTGTACGAAGTCAATGATTTGAAAAAGAAACACAAGACGCTTCCCATCGAAGATCTCGCCGCGTCATTCCAGAAGACGGTTGTGGATACGCTGTTCGAAAAAGCCATGCAAGCCGCGCGCGATCACAATGCGAGGGAGATCCTCGTGGCGGGCGGCGTCTCCGCCAACCGCGCCCTGCGGAACGCGTTTATGTCCCAAAAGGAATTCAGAGTCAACATCCCCGCTTTTTCGTTATGCACAGATAATGCCGCCATGATCGGCGCGGCAGGCTATTACCGTTACGCGCTGGGACACGTTTCTGATTTGACGATGGACGTCCAGCCGACGTGGGAGTTGTCGTAGGCAGGGCGATACACGAGTCACAGGCAGACAGGTACACAGGAAAACAGGTACACAAGGTCGCAAGAACCATGTGTACCTGTTTACGTTTTTACGTGTGCACCTTCCCAAACAAAACCCAAACCGCCTTTGACTTGCCCGAGCCATTGGCGGTTTGAAAAGGAGAATGCACTTGTCATTATATGCAGGCGCTTTAATGAAACCTGAACAAGACTTTAGAGTTCGATAAGAAAGTGTCTGAAACAAAATCAGGGGCTGGCATGTGCCTGGCGTTGTCATTTCGAGCGAAGCGGGAAATCTTTGCCCAGCCGAGGCAAGATTTCTCCTCGCTGCTCTCGTCGAAATGACAAAGGGCGTCGTTGCTCTCTCACAGTCGTTCGAGAACGTCTGTCGAAATGACTTCTGGCAGGGTTTTTAAACGCTCTCTATGAGAAGAAGCGGCCGCGGCTGATTTGCGATTGCAATGAATGTCGTCCCGGAGGCTGCTATGTTCCTCAGGAGGAATCTTCTGGACGTTATGGGCAGGACTGGTGTTTAAACCAAAGCCTCGGACAAACTACGTATGTTTGTTCGGGGCTTTATGTAAGGAGGAGAATTCAGCCATTATTTTACGCACAGAGATAAACAATGAGTGAATGAGGGTAAAAGGCAAATGAGAACGACGCCGGGGTCATTACGATGAAAGCAACTCCTGTAATGATATGGGTCCTTCCCTCAAGATCCTGATCTCGATCCCTGAACAATCCACAACCGTTGAGGGGATTCCGCCCGGCGTTGCCCCGCCGTCAATGACAAGTTCAATGCGCCCGTCGAGTTGGGCGAAAACTTCCTCCGCAGTGGAGGGGCTGGGTTTACCGGAAAGGTTGGCGGAGGTCACAGCCATCGGTCCGGCGGCGCGGAGCAGGGCGCGGGCAACCTCGTGGTCCGGCACGCGCACCCCGACGGTGGGCGTGGCAGAGACGGCTCCGGGGAGAGTCGGCTGTTTGGGGATGACGCAGGTCAAGGGTCCGGGCCAGAAGCGGGCGGCGAGTCGGTAGGCGATGTGGGGAATCTCCCTTCCGACCTTTTCCATGTCTTCGATGTCCGCGATCAAAATGGGGATCGCTTTTTCGGTGGGACGGTCTTTGGCGGCGTAGATGGATTCGACCGCCTTTCCATCGAACGCCAGCGCGCCAACGCCGTAAACCGTGTCGGTGGGAAAGGCGACCAGACCGCCTGATCTTAGAATGTCGAGCGCGCGGGAAATGGCTTCCGGGGAATTTGCGGGGAGGACCTGTGTTTTCATCACAGCATGATCTCGAGCAGGCGGTCGCGCCCTGCGAGGTCTCGATGCAAATGGATTTCGGCTTGCGAGAACATGTCATAAGCCGTGTTGACCGCCTGCACGCCGAGGGTGGATTCGATCTCGAGCAGGATCAGGCTGTTGGGCGCCATCCAGTCGGGCGCGACGCGCATCAGTTTGCGGAAGAGGTCGAGACCGTCCGCGCCACCGTCGAGGGCAATCGCCGGTTCGCGCCCGTATACCGGCAGGCTGCGGAGGGTTTCGGTCGGGATGTAGGGCAGGTTGGCGCAGAGCAGGTCGAAGTGTTCCTCGGTGGGAAACGACGCGGGGCGGGGCGGGAGAATGTCACACTCCGCAAAACTGATGCGATTGGATACGCCGAATTTGCGCGCGTTCCTTTCCGCTACTTCCAGCGCGGGGCGGGATATGTCGGTGGCGAGGATGTGCGCGTCGGGAACGTGCCTGGCAATGGATACGGCAATGATACCCGAACCCGTCCCTACGTCTGCAACGGTACGGCGCACATTCGATTGCTGGAGCCAGGCGATGGCTTTTTCGACGAGCAGTTCGGTTTCGGGACGCGGGATCAAAACGTCGGAAGTAACGTCGAATTCCATGCCGAAGAATTCCCAGCGCCCCAGCACGTAGGGAAGCGGTTCGCCATTTTCCAGGCGCGCCAGGGACTCTTCGAGTTTCTCCTGTTGTTCGGTTGTCGGGGTCAGTTCAGGATGCGCCACGACCCAGGCGCGAGGCTTGTCCATGATGTGGGCAATTAAGACAGAAGCGTCCAGGGCGGAGGTGTCGCTGATGGAGGCGAGGCGGGCTGTGAGGTCGGAGAGAAGCGGGGGCATGTGGTGAGTTATCAGTTGCGAGTTATGTGATGCGTGTTGCGTGAAGTGTGTGTTGAGGCGGGCGGTGAGAAAGTAAAAAGGGAGAGTGGAAGGTGGAAAGTGATCGGCGAATTATGGTTGAAAGGGCGTAATGTCAAATTGCTACAGAGTCTTTTTGATTGCGAGCAAAGACAGATACTCGAACACGATGTTCGAGGCAAGGATGGCGGTAATATCGCCGTGATCGTAGGGAGGGGAGACTTCCACAAGATCGAAGCCGATCAGGTTCAGTTCGTGAAGTCCGCGCACGAGTTGGAGCAGTTGATAACTGGTCAGCCCGCCGACCTCGGGCGTGCCGGTGGCGGGCGCGTAGGCGGGATCGACGGAATCAATGTCAACGGTCACGTAGACAGGTCCCTTCATGCGCTCGCGGATTTCCTTGAGAATTTCCTTCACGCCTTTTTCCATCACTTCATGGATGGTGACGATGCGCGCGCCAAGTTTTCTTGCGTCAACATAATCGTTCTCGCCGCTGACAGGACCGCGGATGCCGATTTGCATGTATTCGCCTTTGCGGATCAGCCCCTCCTGCAAGGCATGGCGGAATGGAGTGCCATGACTGTATGGGACTGCCTCGAATTCCGCCTCCCACGTGTCAATGTGCGCATCAATGTGGATGAGGGAGACGGGTCCATATTTCTTTGCATGTGCGCGCAGGAGGGGGAGCGCGATGGAATGGTCGCCGCCGAGGGTGATGAGTGTCGTCCCTGTCTCGATGATCTCGCCGGCGGTCCTGGTAATGGCGGTCATCGTGTGTTCGATGGAGGTTGGGATCACGGATACGTCGCCGTAATCCACGACCTTGAGTTTCTTCAACGGCGTGACGTTCAGCGTGGAATTGTGACCCCAGATCATCAATGACGTTTCGCGTATCTTGCGCGGACCAAAGCGCGTCCCTGTGCGATAGGATGTGCCGCTGTCGAACGGAACGCCCAGGATGGCGACATCAACATCTTTCAGTTCACGCGTGACCGGCAAGCGCATGAAAGACGGAATTCCCATGAAGGGTTGCAGGTCGGCGCCGAACGCGGGGTTGTCGTTCATGTAAATCTCTTTTTAAACCATAAAGGACACAACGGTCACCAAGGAAAATCTGTTGGACGGCGATTCGTTTTTCATTTGTCCAACCTTAGTGCACTTTGTGTCCTTCGCGGCAAGCAAATTATTCTTCCTCGATCCCGCTTGCCGCAAGCCGTTCCGCCTCATCGCGCGTGGACAGTTCCTCGATGAACCCGCCTATATCCCCGTCCATGACGGCGGGAAGGTTGTAGTTCGAGAGTCCGATGCGGTGATCGGTGACGCGGTTTTGTGGATAGTTGTACGTGCGGATCTTCTCGGACCGTTCGCCTGTTCCCACCTGCGAGCGGCGGTCGGATTCGATGGAGGCGCGGCGTTTCTCCTCTTCGATCTCGTACAGGCGGGCACGCAAAATGCTCATGGCGCGCAGTTTATTTTGCAATTGTGAGCGTTCGTCCTGGCAGGTCACGACCATTCCCGTCGGTTTGTGATACAGGCGGACGGCGGTGGAATTCTTCTGCACGTTTTGCCCGCCTGCGCCGGAGGAGCGATAAACTTCGATTTCGATGTCGCTTTCGGGGATGTCAATCTCCACTTCATCCACCTCGGCAAGCACGGCGACGGTGGCGGTTGAGGTATGGATGCGTCCCGACGACTCGGTCACCGGCACACGTTGCACGCGATGCACGCCCGATTCGTATTTGAGTTTCGAGTATGCGCCCTTGCCGCGAATCTCGAAGATGACTTCCTTGTAGCCACCAACGCCGATGGCATTCTCGGAAAGGATCTCACTCTTCCACTTTTGGTTATCGGCGTAGCGTGTATACATGCGAAACAGATCGCCTGCAAAGATCGCGGCTTCATCGCCGCCGGTCCCGGCGCGAATTTCCATGATGACGTTCTTATCGTCTCGCGGGTCCTTGGGGACGAGCATCCCCTTGATCTGTTTCTCGAGCGCCTCGATCTTCGGTTCGAGTTCCTCGATATCGGATTCCGCCAGAGCAACCAGTTCCGTGTCCTTCTCGGACTCCAGAATTGCCCGCGCCTCCTCGAGGCTTTTCATCGCCTGACGGTATTCCCGCGCCTTTTCCACGATGTCTTCCAGATCCGCGCGTTCCTTGTTGATCTCCGCCGCGCGTTGATAGTCGTTGCCCACCTCGAGCAGTTCGTTTCCGAGTTGTTCGTAGCGATCTTCGATGCCTTTCAATTTGTCGAGCATATATTATTTTCCTCTGTCATTGCAAGGAGCCTCACGCTGAGCGGAGCCGTAGGCGAAGTCGAAGCGGATGCGACGAAGCAATTCCCTTGTCAAACTGGAAATCGCTTCGCGGCGTCCCTGGCGCCGCCCGCAATGACGGCAACCAGAATAAAGCGCGGCAACCTGCGCGCCGCGGCTGGGATAGCCCTTTTTGATACACGGACGACGCGGATTCCACGACTTTTTTCGTGCCACCCGCTCTGCCCGCGCCCGGAATCACGGGAACTCCCAAAGCGCCAGGTCATAAGATACGCGCAAGGCGAGTAGTTTTAAAACACTTTCTAAAAGGTCGCTGTAGCCGCAAGGATCATGGACAGCACGATCAACACGGACAGGATGATGAACATCACCTGCATAATGCGCGTGGATCTGGAAGTCGTATCCGTTTCCTTCGGTTTGGGTTGATATTTGTTCTTATCCTTTTTGCCTGCCATTTTCTTCTCACCGATTCAAATGTTTGTAAAAGGCGGTCGCCATCGCCTTTTCGAGTTCCTCGAGGGTTACCGGTTTCGTCACGTACGCGTCCGCGCCGAGTTCCATCGCCCTGTCCACCATCATGTCCGCCGCTTCGGAGGAAAGCATCACAATGGGCAGGTTCTTCGTCTCCGGGCGCCGCCGCAGGAATTCCACCATGTCCAAGCCTGTCACCTCGGGCATGTTGATGTCCAGGATGAGCAGGTCCGGTTTCCTGCCGGAAGCGAACATCTGCGCCGCGGAACGAACGTTGTGGAACGCGGTCGCCTCGCAATCGAGCAGTTTCAACATCAGCCCGATGGCGCGGTTCATTTCCTCGTCGTCGTCAACCGTCCAGATGGTCCTCATTCCAAATGTGCCTTGACGCTTTCTGCCGCTTTGACGTTCATGCCGTTCACGCTGGCGAGTTCCTCGATCGCAGCCTCCCTAATCTTATCCACAGACCCGAAATGTTTCAAGAGCGCCTTCCGCCGTGCGGGACCGATGCCAGGGATGGAATCCAATATCGAAGCCATGCCGAGCTTCTCCCGCTTTTTGCGATGCGCCGTGATGCCAAACCGATGCGCCTCGTCGCGGATGCGCTGCACGAGATACAGTCCCTGCGAATGACGCGGCAGCGTCAAAGAATCCGACCTGTGCGGGAAGAAGATCTCCTCCTGTTGTTTTGCGAGACCGACCACCGGCACTTTATCCGCCAATTCGAATCTTTCGAGGACCTGGACGGCGCGCCCCAACTGCCCCTTGCCGCCGTCAATGATGATGAGATCCGGCAGGAAGGAGAACGACGCGTCCTTCTTCGCCCCGAGCTGGTTCGCTGTATCTTCAGCAGACTTCCACCGCCGAAAACGCCGCGTCAACACCTCCTCCATCGAAGCGAAATCATCCGGCGCGCCGACCACGCTCTCGATGTTGAACCTGCGATACAACTTCTTGTCCGGCACACCCTGCGTGAACACGACCATCGCGCCGACGATGGCTGTCCCTTGTGTGTTGGAAATGTCGTAGCATTCGATTCGGTTCGGCGGCTCGGGTAAATTTAATGCCTCTTGCAATTCAGCCAATGCTGTCTCCTGTTTGTGTGTATCCGCCTGCCACTGTTGACGCAGGGCTTGCAGGGTTTCGGTGGCGTTCTCGGTTGCCATCTGCACCAGATCGTGCGGCTGACCTTCCCTCGGCACGAAGAACTCCACCTTTTTCCCGCCGCGTCTGGAGCGCAGCCACTGACTGATGATCCGCGCCTCTTCGAGTTGTTGCGGCAGCATGACCTGCTCGGGAATGTTCGCGGCTTCGGTGTAGAACTGGGTGATGAATTGTTCCATCACTTCCGAGTCGGCTGCATCCTCCGTCCCTTCGAGGATGAAGTACTCGCGCCCAATGAGTTTCCCGCCGCGAATGAAGAAGACCTGCACACAGGCTTCCCCGTCGCTGCGCGCCATGGCGAGAACGTCTGAGTCAATATAATCTGTTGCAAAAACAATCCGTTGTCTTTCGATGATGTTTTGGATCGCCTTGAGTTGATCGCGCAGGGCGGCGGCTTTTTCGAAGCGCATCTCTTCGGATGCCTTGAGCATGTCCCTCTCGATGCGCTGAACGATGCCCTCGCTGTGTCCGCTGAGGAAGTCCATCAGGTCGGAGATCATTTGGCGGTATGCGGCTTGAGTGACGGCTCCGATGCAGGGAGCGGTACACAGCTTGATGTCGTGGTAAAGACACGCCCGCCTGTCATGCCCTGTGATTTCGCGGTCGCAGGTCAGGTAGGGAAAGACTTTTCGCAGCACATCCAGCGTCTGATACACCGCCCAGGCGGAGGTGTAGGGACCGAAATAACGCGAGCCGTCCTCCACCATCTGCCGCGTGACGGTCACCTTGGGGAAAGGATCCGCCCAGTGAATTTTGATGTATGGGTAGCGTTTGTCGTCCTTGAGGCGGACGTTGTACTTCGGGCGGTGTTTCTTGATGAGGTTCATCTCGAGGATAAGCGCCTCCAGTTCCGACCCGACGACGATCCATTCGATGTCCGCGATCTCGCGCACGAGGCGGCGCGTTTTGTTGTCGTGGCTGGAATCCGCATGGAAGTACGAGCGAACACGGTTTTTCAGGCTGATCGCCTTCCCAACGTAGATGACCTTCCCTTCGGCGTTCTTCATCAGGTAACAGCCGGGTTTGGCGGGCAGGGTGGCAAGGATGCCTTGGATCTTCTCTGAAATTTCCATAGGGAGCAATTTTACTTTATATATGACCGTTGCATTGCATCCCGCTTTGGTGATTGTAATCCATATTGTTTTATGCAATAATGGTCAAAACCATTTTTCGGAGGATATCATGAACGAGACAAGTAATGCCCCCATGTCGCCTGAACCCGCCGGATTCGCAGGCTGGTTCTCAACCTGGATGGAGGCAGTGACCAAACCCAGTGAACAGTCATACGCCGCCATGGCGGAACGCCTTGACGCGCAATCCAACAACCGGGCGTTCACCTGGGTATTCCTTGCAGGAACGTTCGCGGCAATCATCAGCGGCGTCCTGAGCGCGATCCTGGAACTGGCGGGCTTTGCCCCTCAAATTCCCGGCCTGTCCGACCTGGTTGGGAGCGCGCCGCGCAGCGCCCTCGCTTCGCTGGGAATCGCCCTTTGCACCTCGCCCATCAGCGGAGCGATTTCCGTGCTTTTCTTCGCCATTTTTGTCGGCATCATCCAATGGGTGGCGAAGATGTTCAAAGGGATTGGAACCTTCTCGCAGTTGGCGTACGTCATGGCGGCGATCTCCGTGCCGGTCTCCCTCGTCACCTCCCTGTTGACCCCATTCAGCGCCATTGGGGTGATCGGCTACTGCTTCAGCGCCATCACCCTTATCATCGGTCTCTACTCCATGTATCTTCAACTTCTCGCTGTCAAGACGGTGAACAAATTCGGCTGGGGCGAGGCGGCGGGGACCTACTTCCTTCCGCTCATCCTGATCGCCTGCATCTGTTTCTGCATCGTTTTCGGGCTTGCTTCGATATTTGGCGTCGCCTATTCCGAACTTCTCAATCAGGGATTTGCCCCGTAATTCAAGCGCACGCAACTGACGTCGCCGAAGGCGTTCCACTGAAAACTCTCGAACGGGTCAAAAAATCTCCAGCGGCTGCGCTGGAGATTTTTACTTTTCCGGGGGCGGCACCCGCTCTGCGCCCGGAAAGAGCGGCATATCCGCCAGGCGGTAGGCGAATTCGTATGCCGAGTCCGCACCGCATTCGCCGGGGAGCGGTTCGACCAATCCGTCCTGGTCGGCGTCAACGCCTCTCACCAGCGCGCCGCCCAGCGCTTCGAGTTCTGCAATGATCGGTTCCATTTCGAGACCGAAGGGAGTGTCCTTCAACTGCAATGCCAGTTCGAGAATGCGTTTCAACCGTCTGTCCATGTTCTGGATGCAAACCTCCGCATTTTCTCCGTTTGAGCGGATGTTGGGCGTCGAATCCGCCGCGTCCATCGCCTGTTCGACCTGGACCAATGTCTCTTGCAGATAACCGGGACGGTCCCCGTTCGGATAACTCCCAAATCCGTCGGTGGTATCGCTGACCTTGCCGTCCTCGTCGTGATCGAGATACAGATCGGACAACGCGCCGGCGATCTGATTGATGATCTCCTCGGTTCTCTTGCGGACCGTGGACTCGTCTCCGCTTTCAAAAGCCTTTCTCAAGCCGACGACTTCCTCGCCCGGTGTGTCGAAGCCGTTGATGGAAATATTGATATAGGAACCGCTGTAATACCAAAGTCCCTGGATCAGCGCCAGGTTGTTGGGTGTGTCGTCGTGGGAGACCAGCAACTTGCGTATCGGGATCAACGCTTTGGGCGGAAAAACGGACGAGTAAACGATCTCCTCCGATGGGGAGATTACTTCCGTATCGTTTCGTTCCTGCGAAATGACGATGCGGTCGAAATCCGCGAAGATGTTTTTCTGCGCCGGGTCAATCAATGAGAGTTGACCGATCCCGGCAGCGTTGAACGCGATCGACCCGATCTTGCGGATCGTCCCTTCATCGTCGCCGACCAGCCAGGCTTCGTAGTGATATCCCTCCGGCGGCAGGTCCGCGTTGTTGAGCGACAGGACGATCTCGTCCATCACGCTGGAAAAATCTTCGAACCTTAACTTGCCCGCGGAAATGTTCGGGTCGCGTGGAGCAGGCGTCAATGTCCCGGTTGCCGCTGAAGGACCGAGGAACCGAAAGATGACAAAGGCAAGCGCGAACGCCGCCGCCGTCTCGAACGCGATCCTGACCCATCGGGAGCGGCTCGATGGTTGCAGATTATTTTTCGGCGTCCTGAGTTCTTCCACCGCCTTGCGAGCCAATTTCGCGAGGCGAAGCGTCCCCGGCGAGACGGTCTGACCGTTGAAGATCGCCTGGAACTCATCCGCCATTTCGCCCGCAGATTGGTAGCGGAAACTGGGGTCTTTTGCAAGTGCGCGATCCAACAGGGCTTGCAGGTCTGGTGAAATACCCTTGATGGGAGGCGGCGGTTCGTTGATGTGTTTCATCAACATGCCGAAGGTGGTATCCGCCTGGAAGGGAACCGTGCCTGCCAGCATCTCGTACAGCATGATGCCGAGCGAGTAGATATCGGTGCGCTTGTCCACCTTGTCGCCGCGCGCCTGTTCGGGGCTCATGTAGGTCGGCGTGCCGGAGACGAATCCCGTCGTCGTGTGCAGGGTGGAGTCGAGCAGGCGGACCAGGCCGAAGTCCGTAAGAATCGGTTCCACGTCCAGCGGGAGGGGGTGCTCGGAGGTGATTTCCTGCGTGCGGGAACGAAGCAGGACGTTCGCGGGTTTGATGTCCCGGTGGACGATGCCCTTTTCGTGGGCGTAGTCCAGCGCGCCGGCAATGGAACGGAGCAGTTGCGCGATGATGGCGATGGGAATCCGCTGGCCGCGTTGGTGAATGGTTCTCATGTACGTCGAAAGCGAGGGACCGGGGATGTAGTCCATGACCAGGCACGGCGTTTCGTCCTCGACCAGGTAATCCAACATGCGGACGATGTTGGGGTGGCGCAATTCGCCGATGACCTCCGCTTCGCGTTTGAAGCGCGCCAGTTGGTGTTCTTCGCGTTCGAGCAATCCCCGCATCACTTTGACCGCTACAAGCCGGTGGGTTTCATGGAAGCCCATATAGATCTCCGCCATGCCCCCTCGGGCAACCAGGTCTTTGATTTGGACTCTTCCCAGCGTTTTGCCTGTCCAATCAGCCATAGTTGAAAGATTATAATCCCAAAGGGGTTCAGACGAGTATAATGGCAAGCCTCGAATACGATATGTGCATGGTGAGGTTGACTTGAGCGATTCCCCGGAGATCGAGATCGGAAAATTGTTGCGACAGCGGAAGTTGAAACTTGGGCTTGCGGAATCCTGCACCGGCGGGCTGGTCGGTCATCGGGTGACGAACGTTCCCGGCTCCTCCGAATATTTCACCGGCGGCGTGGTGGCTTACGCCTACGAGGCAAAGGTTGCAATGCTGGGGGTATCGTGGGACACCCTGAACGCTTACGGCGCGGTGAGCAGGGAGACCGTCCTTGAAATGGCGCGCGGCGTCAGGGATTTATTGGCTGTGGATGTTGCCGTTTCGGTCTCAGGGATAGCCGGTCCGGGCGGCGGAACCGCCGAGAAACCCGTCGGCACCACCTGGATCGGTCTGGCTGCCCCGGAAGGCGAATGGGCGCGCAAGTTCATCTTCGACGGCGACCGCGAACGGAACAAAACATCCTCCGCGGAGGAGGCGTTGAGGATGTTGTTGGATTACTTGTTGGGGAATTTGAAGTAACGCGACATGAATATCGCATTACAGATCACGCCTGCGCGAACGTATCAATCAACAATTTGAAATTCCCGCCGACGGGATACAAAATGGGACAGGTGCATCCGCGCTTTTTATATTCCTCCACTTTGGTTTTCGCCTCGGCGGGCGTCCCTGAGGCGGTGATGCGGTGGACGAGATCGTCCGGGACGAGATGCTTCGCCTTGTTGATCTGCTCCTTTGTGGCGGGCCATCCCAAAATGGATTGGATCTTCGCGATCACATCCTGTGAAACCTCGGAGGCTTTTGCGATGTGGGGCTGTTGCGCGAGGTATTGGCAGAGCAATTCCTTTGTGTATTCGATCGCCTTGTCGTGGTCTTCGTCCACCGAGCATACGATGAGCTGCGGGCGGTCGAAATCCTCCATTTTGCGCCCTGATTTTTTCAAACCCTTTTCGAGCAATTCCATCGCCTTGTCGTTATATTCGGGCGGGACGCAGTAATTCAACACCGCGCCGTCCGCAATCTCCCCGCTCAATTCCATCATCTGGTCGCCGGTCGCGCCGATCATGATCGGAACGTTACGCGGTTCGCGGCGCCCATGCACCACGTCCAGTTCGATGCCGTCCACGTGATGGAACTCGCCGTGGAAGGTGACGCGTTCCATGTTCAATAATCTCTTCAACACCTCGACGGTCTCGCGCATGGCAAGCAGCGGTTTCCTTCTTTCGATGCCCACGTTCTTCGCCAGCGGGTCCCACCACGCGCCGATGCCGCAGATGATCCGATTCGGGGCGAGGTCGTCCAGCGTCAACAGGGTCGCCGCGAGCAGTCCGATGTTGCGCGTCCAGTTGTTGATCACGCCCGAACCGACCTTGATCCGGTTCGTCACCGCCGCGTATGCCGCCATCGGGACAATGGCATCGCGCACCAGCCGCGACTCTGCCTGCCACACCGCCTCGAAGCCTTTTTGCTCCGCGTATCTTGCGTATTCCAATCCATCCCTCAAATCGTGCGAATCCTGCAAATATAGGGCGACGCGTTCAGTCATGGCATTCTCCTGTTTTAGAACGAGATTGTTTTCTCGAGTTCCCTGATGATCTCGAGATCTTCGGGCAGGTCGAGGTCCAGACCAAGAGACGGCAGATCCACGACCTCGAGTCTTGCGCCTGCCTGTTTGGCGCGTTCACAGTGTCTCTGGAACGAGTTCTCGCCGAAATCGTATTCGATCAACCCGGAAGGCGAGATCAGCAAAGCGTTCGTTCCCCTGCCGTGCCTGTCCGGGGCGATGACGACCACAGGCGGATCAACCGCCTTTTCGATCAATGTTAACACATCTTCCCGCGAGATCAAAGGCAGGTCGGCTGGCAGGATCAGCACGCCGCGCGTGGCGTGCACCTTTGCGATGACAGTCGCCCGCGTCAACGCCGTGTTCAACTGCGGCTGACCGTCCTCCCGCACCGTGCGCGCGCCGTGCTGCCGCGCGATGGTCAACGCGTGCGGGTCGCGGCTTACCACCAGCACCTGTTCCAATTCCCTGATATCCGAAAGCGTATTGAGCGTATGCACAAGCAATGCCTGATTCAATTCCGCCCGTTCATCCTCGGATAAGGCTCCCGCCAGACGCGATTTCCCGCGTCGCAATGGTTTCACCGGTATGATCGCCCAGATGGTCATAACACCTCTCCGATAAAGTTCAACACTTCCATTGCCAGTTGTTTTCTGTCATCAAGACATTCCATAAGCGTATTGGTTACGTATGCCCGCATGTTCAAACCCTTTATGTTTTCCACAAGTTGCGCGTCACGGCGGTCGAATACAAACCCGCTCAACAAGCCGCGATAGTGATTCGCCACCGCGAAAGCGGACGGTTCGATGCCGAGTTCGCGGTACATCTTTGCTGCAGGTCCCTTCACGGTTTGTCCTCCAATGATGGGGGAGACCGCGATGACCGACTTTGCCCCGTCGAATTGCGCGAAGGGGGGTCGGAGGATTTCGAGAATTGGATCAATGCTCACCCAGGGATTCGACGGGCAGATGATGACCGTGTCCGCCAAGTCAAGCGCCTCTTTCACACCCGGAGCGGGCTCGGCACCCTCGACTCCGTCAAACCTGAAGCCTTTGACCCTTGGTTCGCATCGCCGGTGAACAAAATACTCCTGGAATGCCAGTTCGCCATCATCTGCGTTGACCATCGTCCGTACCGGCGAATCGGACATGGGCAGAACGGCATGTTTGACGCCCCATGCCTCGCAAAAAGCCTTTGTGATCTGCGAAAGGGGTTCGCCGACTCTCAATCTTCGTGTGCGCTCGAGGTGGGTCGCCATATCCTGGTCGCCCAAGCGAAACCAGGAAGGACCGCCGAGTTTTTCGAGATTTTCCATGACGTTCCAGGTTTCATCGGATCGCCCCCAGCCTGTTTCGGGATTTGCCAGCCCCGCCAATGTATAACAAACCGTATCGAGATCGGGGCAGATATAAAAACCGAGGTGTTCGAAATCGTCGCCCGTGTTGACGATGGTAGTTAATTCCCCCGGTTCCAGGATTTGTGCCAGCCCGTGCGCGAGTTTTGCGCCGCCGACTCCGCCGGCAAGTGCCACGATTTTCATGACGCTCCCGTTTTGCCGGCGGTTACAAACTTGGTTATCTCATCCACAGATTTTCTCTCCCTCGCTGCCGGGGTTTCAAGCGGATAGCCCAGCAAGAACATCGCCTGAGGTTCCCAGGATTTGGGTAATTTCAAAGCCTTTTGGACTGTCGCCTGCGCAAAGATCGGACTGCACACCCAAACCCCGCCAAGCCCTTCCGCATGTGCGGCAAGCAGCATCTGCATCCCTGCGTTCGCCGCAGATTGCGTTGCGATGATGTATTCGGCTTTCTTGCGTGGGGAATCCGGGTAGGCATCCATGTCGGTCATGTCCACACAAAGAAGGATGACAACTGGGGCATTCGCCATCCTTTCTCGGGAGCGATTGATTCGTTTTTGTATAACGTCACTGGACTGACCATCTTTTTCGAGGTCGCGTGCGAATTCCGCTTCCATGGCGTGGGCGAGTTCCGTTTTCATCCGCGGATCGGTCAACACGACGAAGCGCCAGGGTTGGC
>JABWAU010000084.1 GCA_013360875.1 Anaerolineales bacterium
TCGATGGTGCATGACAACCAACGCTTTGTGGTCGCGTTGCGTTTTGTAGAAAAAGGCGAAAGCATGGCAACCATTGTGGCTTGGCTATTAAATCGGCTGCTGCCAAACCTTTTTCCAAATTTTGGTTGACCTTACGCCGCTTGGCGCGCATGCTGGCTCATGCCGTTGAAAACTTATATGATCTGGCGGATGTCGTTTCTCGTCACGCTCTTGTGGCGCTTTCGTGATCTACTGATTATAGTTTTGTCCATTTTGATGCCGCTACCCCTATTTGCACTTTTCCAAAATAATCGAGCATTCCCAATTAGCGCCTTTTTTACCGCGAATATTCGCGGCATTCGTATCTTTCGCGTAATTCGCGTTGAGTTTTTATTGCTCGGTCTAATGTTGATCTGCAACGGGGCAGACCGCATCCAAGCATCGTTGAATCTATTTGCTCACTTCTTTACTGTCTTCTTCGTAGTCGCATTCCCTGTCGTCTTCTTCGGGGCCGGTTTCTTTTTGGCAGGAGCCTTCCTGGTCGTAGTCTTTTTAACGACAGGCTTTGGCTTTACCGCCGCCTTCCTGCGCGCCTTCCTGACCTTCACCTCTTCATCCTTCATCCCTTCTCCTTCATCCTTCGCTCCAAACATCTCCTCCCACTTCGCGGACATGGACTCCACACCCGCGCCGTTCAGGGCGACATAAATATCGCGATACTTTTCATCATCCACAAAATGCCAATCCATAAAGACGTGATGCTGATACGCGTGGAGTTCGACGTAGAGTCCTTTATCCCACAGTTCCTCACACGAGCGGATGTATTCGAGGCGCGTGACGTAATCCCTGAAGATGACGTAGCCTTCGAACGGCAGCCCCAGCGCTTCGGCAAGGGATTTCTGCCGCAGGTCGCCGGTGGCTTTGTCGAGATACGCGGCGGAGGTCTTGATCCAGCCTTTGGTCTCGGCGAAGCGGTTGTGGTAGAGGACAAGTCCGCGCTCGTCAAGATGGACATTTGAATAGGCGAAGACGTTTTCGTCCACATGACCGTCTGCAGTGTAGAGGTCGTAGAGGAAGAAATTCTCCACGTCGGCGAACAGGTAGCGGCGGTGAAGGATCGGGAAGATCTTCCAGTCATGCCCGGCGATCAGTCCCTCGTTGGGAGTCTCGTCCCATTTCGGCTTGCGGAATTCCATCCCGTATTTTTCGCGGAAGCCCTCGATCTGTCCGTGACCGAACATAGGCAGACCGGGCAGGGTTGCCAGCACGGTGCAGACTCCGAAATACTTGTCGCCGTCGCCGAATTGTTCGATGGCGGTCTTTTCATCGGGATTGTTCATGAAGTTGACGTAACGCTTGAGGATCTGCGGATCGAACTCCAGCGTGTTCTTGATCGCCATACGGTACTTGGCATTGTCCTCGTCGCGCAGCATGTGCATGAACGCGGAGTTGTAGACGCGGTGCATTCCCAGCGTGCGGACGAAATATCCCTCCAACAGCCAGAACGCCTCAGCGAGAAGAAGCGTATCGGGGACTTCCGCCGCGACTCGGTCCACGACCTCGCGCCAGAATTCGTTCGGCATGAGCGCGTCGAACTCCGCCCGCGTCATGCCGTGCTCGGACCGGGAGGGGATCGCGCCGCCCGCGCCGGGTTCGGGGAACCACAAACGCTGGATGTGTTTCTTGGCGAGAGTCATCGCCGCGTCGAAGCGGATGATCGGGAAGTTCCGCGCCACGTGCAAAATGGTTTGAATGACCGCCTCACGCACTTCGGCTTTGGAGTAATCCAATTGCGCCGTGTCGTTCCATGGGAAGGAGGTGCCGTCGTTGCCGTGGTAGATGTAACGCACATCACCCGTATAATGATCGCGGCGTTGAAAGACCACAGCGGCATCGGTTTTATTGTAATAATGGTCTTCGAGATAAATGCCCACGCGCGGATCATCGGAAAGGTTTTCTGAATTGAACGAATAAGATGGATAGGGGGAGTAAGGCAAAGACAGGAACCAATCGGGATGTTCGATCACCCACTTCGAATCAATGCCCATGTGATTCGGAACCATGTCCGCTGAGAGACGAATCCCTCGCTGCCAGGCGCGGCTTCTCAAATTCTCCAATGCGCCCCAGCCTCCCAGATCTTCCGCGATGTCATATGAATAGAGCGAATACGCCGAAGCGACCGCGTCCGCGTCGCCCATGCGCTGTTTGATGCGCTGGCTGGCGCGCGAACGTTCCCACAGACCGATCAGCCATAATCCGGTGAAACCGCGGTCGCGTAGAATATCCAATTCTTCATCTGGAATTTGGTCGAGCGTTTTGATCCAGCGGCCGTATTTGCGCGAAAGTTGTTCGAGCCACACGTAGGAGTTCTTGGCGATGAGGACGAGACGCGGCATCCATTCGCGGTCGGGGCTGTAGCGTTCGTACTCGTCCGCCGAATAGGTTGGGATGGGAACGTCGGCTTTGAAGTCGCCGTGCGCCAAATGCCGGCGACCGACCTCCTCGCGCAGGAAGTCAATGCCGCGAACGATGCGCGCCGTGAACGCTTCGCCCAACAGATCGCCCCATTTGGCAAGGATGTATTGCAATTGTCCCTCGAGGGAGTTCGGGGATACCCTGGCGGGCGCGCGCAAAATCTCGAACAGGGATTCTCCCCCGCCCTGCGGCGCGTCCTTTGCGACTTGCGCGAAGAACGCATCCAACGCGGCGATCAGTTTTTTGTAGGCGGTCGGTTCGAGCGGTTCGTCGTCCACGAGTTCGAGCAGGGGATGGATGGCGGGATTCGCGTTGTGCGTGAACACGTAGATCAATTCTTCGACCGTCTTCACGCGTCCGTTCGTCAGTTTCGCGAGATACTCCTCGACCTTTTCCTCGCCGCGATAGACGGGTTCGGGCGGATACTCGGCGATGAATTTTCTTTCCGTGGTTTCGAGTCCCTCCGAACCGACGCCCTCGTTGACCGCCGTCGCCGCATCGCGCAATATTGCGGACGGGGCAAAACGCCTCACGAGCAAACGCAGAGCCTCGTCAATCAAAGACAAGGCATATAGATCGGAGGCAGGCACAGGCTGCGCGCGACGCGCCGTCATTTGGGCGGCAAAATTCCGGGCGTCGGCAAAACTGTCGAAGGAAACGCCTCCATCGGGATGAAAGAAATCCGAATCGAATTGATAGGTATCGCGGGAGGTCTTTGTGATGCGCATGTTATCAATGATAATCCAATATTCATCGAATTGGGTTATACTTCGCGCCGATGTCCCAGCAGGTGCTCATCTTGATAATGCTCTGTGTGGTGGCGGCATTGTACCTGCCTGTGCTAATTTCGGCGCTGAGAAGGCACGAAGGTCAGGAAACTGCCGCCGCTTTGTTGGGCGCGTATGCGGTGATCGCGATGCTCCTGGGAATCGGCGACGCTCTGGCGCGCAGCGGGCAATGGAGGACGGATCCATTATTCGCGCACGACGTTCAACTCTACGGGGCGTTGCTGCTCGCGATGATCATGCTGCTCGCCGCGCTCGAATTCACCCGTCGCGAAATTTGGACGTGGCTGGCGATCGAGGCGCTTTGGGGATTGGGCATCGCGGCAATCCTTTCGAATGCCTTCGGTCTCGGCGAGGTGATCTGGACGAACGGAACCGTGACGCTCACGCGCGACCGCTTTGCGCCGGCGCTTTCGGCGTTGGGCTGGTTCGTATTTACGGTCGGCGCGCTGGTCACGGTACGCTCCTCGTATGCGCGTTCGCGGCAGCCGCTCCTTCGCAATCGCCTGAATTACTGGACGCCTGTATTCCTGTTCATTCTCATCAACGACATCCTACTGATCGTCGGCAGGCAGGCGCCCGGCAACCTCCTGCGATTGTTCGCCGCGTTCCTGGCGGCTTACATCATCGCCACGCATAACCCGCCGGATCTGCGCATGATCGCGCGCCGCGTGTTGACCTACGTCATCACCACCGTCATCATCGTCGCGTTCTACGTCACCGGCTTATCCGCCTCGCAAACCGTGTTCAAGGCTCTGCCCAATTTCAACCCGCTCCTCGTCGGTGCGGGCATCGCGCTCCTGCTGTCCTTCATCTTCACGCCGCTGCTCACCCTTGTCCGCAGGACGGTGGACAGATGGTACAACCTGGGTCAGATACAAGCCACGAAGACGCTGCACGCCTACAGCCAGCAGATCAGCAATATCCTCGACATGCAGAAACTTGCCAACGTGGCGGTCGGTCTCATCATTGACGCGATGGACATCACGCGCGGCTTCCTCTTCCTCGTGGATATGGAACACGGCGGGGACGGGACCAAAACCTACAACATCCGCGCGGTGAGAAACCCGGGGGAAAGACAGATCAAGATCCTGCCGCTCACGGACGACAGTCCCATCGTCAAACACTTCCTGCAAAACCAAAGTCCGCTTCTTCAATATGACCTGGACCTGCTCCCAGCCTACCGGTCTGTCTCTGCCCCCGAGCGGGAGTGGTTCACGCGGCTCGAAGCCGAAGTGTACCTGCCCATCTTCTCCAAACGCGAATGGATCGGCCTGCTCGCCCTCGGCGCGAAGATCAGCGGCAACCGCTACACCGACGAGGACCTCGTCACCCTCGCCACCCTCGCCAACCAGACTGCCGTCGCGCTCGAGAACGCGCGCCTCGTCGAAAACCTCATCCAACTCAACACCGAACTGCGCCAGGCATACCGCGACCTCGATAAAGCCAAGAGCGATCTCGAACGTCTCGACCAGACCAAATCCGATTTCATCAGCATCGCTTCGCACGAACTCCGCACGCCGCTTACGACCATGATCGGCTACACCGAAATGCTGATCGAAGACCGGTCCCTGCCCGAGGCGGCGCACGAGATGTTGAAGGGCATCTCGAAGGGAACGAAACGCCTGCACGAGATCGTCGAATCCATGTTCGACCTCGCGCAGATTGACACCCGCACCATGCACCTCCACCTGGCGCCGGTGGACACGGGTATCATCATCAAGGAAGTGGCTCACAAGCTCGAAAAGACCATCCGCGAACGCCGGCAAACGTTGAGCCTCGAAATCCCTCCCCTGCCCATGCTCAAGGCGGACCCGAACCTGCTGGAAAAACTATTCCAGCACTTGTTGAACAACGCCATCAAATTCACGCCCGACAATGGAAAGATCCGCGTCGCCGCCGGGGCGATCCACGCGCAGGATGGGGAGTTGCCCAACGGCGGCGTCGAGATCGTCGTCAGCGATACCGGCGTGGGCGTGGATCCCGAGGCGCGCGACATCATCTTCAGCAAGTTCTACCAGCCGGGCGAACTTTCGAAACATTCCACCAGCAAGACGCGCTTCAAGGGAAGCGGCACAGGTCTTGGGCTCGCGCTCTCGAAGGGCATCGTCGAAGCCCACGGCGGGCGCATTTGGGTGGAGAGCGAAGGTTACGACGAAATCAATTTCCCCGGCAGTCACTTCCATGTCACCCTGCCCATAAGCAGGGAGGAAACCATGGCTGGCACGGAAGTAAGAATGACGATCCCGTAGAAGTACAAGTGGACAGGTGGGCGGTAGAAGGTAGACAGGAAATCCAGACCTAACGTCTATCTGTTTACCTGTCTTCTCTCCAACCTCTTCACCTTCTACCCCTTCCCGATCCACTTCCTATACACCCGATGATTCTTATACTCCACCCCGTTCAGGTTTTTTAAATCCGCGCGCATTTGTTCGGTGGTCTCCGCGACCTGGCTCATTTCCACATGCTTGAACTGTTTGAAATCCAAAAGCGTATGTCCCATTTCCGCGTAAAGGATGGCGTTCCCGCCCAGTCCCTGGAATTCGGGTAGGATTCCCATGCCGTTGACCGCGACCTTGTCCGTCCGTTTGAGTTCGAGGAGAATGTCAACGAGTCCGAACGGGAACAGCCGTCCCCTCGAGCGTTGAAGCGCCGCGGAAACGTCGTGAAAGGCGAAGAGGAATCCGACCACGTCCGCGTTCTCGCCGTGCACGATGATCTTGATGAGGCGATGGTCGGCGATGGTCATGATGTTATCCACGACAAAATCAATTTCGCGCTGCGAAAGCGGATAATACTCCCAGTTCTGGACGAAGGCTTCGTTGTATGCCTTGCCGATGCGCGGCGCCCAGGCGATGAGTTCCCTTTTATTCCTGAAGCGCTTCACGTGCAGCCCGCCGCGCTGCATGACGCGCTGCGTGATGCGCTCCACGCGTTCGGGGACCTGGAACTTGTCGGCAGGCAGAAAACAAGAAACGAAATCCACCTCCTTTTCGAAACCCAGCGCCTCGACAAGTTTTTGATAGTATGGGTGGTTGTAATTCAGCATGGTCATGGTGTTACGGTGTTCGTGACCGAGGATCAGGATGCCGTACCCATCGAGCGGACCCATGCCCTTTGGACCGACGACCTCGTCCAGCCCGCGCCCTTTTGCCCAATCGAAGACCGTTTCGAACAACGCGGTGGCGGCTTCCAGGTCGTTTTCGCAATCGAAGAAATAGAAGTTCGCCTTCCGTGTCTTGTGATATTCATTGAAAGGCTTGTTCTCGATCGCGGCGATGCGTCCCACATCCCGCCCATCGCGCGCCGCCAGGAAGAAATCCACGTCCGAATGTTCGTGGAAGGGATGTTTCCTGCGGTTGAGGTAGGTGTAGGCGTCAATATTTAGCAACGGCACCCATTGCGGACAATCCCTGTACAGGCGGTGAGGCAGTTCCACGAACCGTTTTGCCTGGCTTTTGTTATCGGTGTCAATTTTTTCGATAGTGAGCATCTTCGACTCCTGCAGGGGTGATGGGAATTTCCTCAAAGCATAACACCGAACATCCCATTTCGGCGCAGGAATTTTACTGCCTGTGGGTGAACGGCATTTCTACCTCCCGTCTCGCGATGAAGTACAATAGGGAAAAACACGTCGAGGGTACTCCATGTCTTCACCCGCATCGCACCAGGAACTTCTCAAAAAGTACGCGGAAGCCATCGTAAGAGTCGGGCTAAACCTGCGGAAGGGGCAGCGTCTTATCATCCACAATGCCACCGCGCGCGGCGTCCCGTTCGCGGCGCGCCCTCTCGTCCACGAAGTGACAAAAGCCGCTTATGCGGCTGGCGCAAGGTACGTGGAGGTGATCTGGGGCGACGAGGAGACGCATCGCATCCGCCTGAAAAACGCGCCCGCCGATTCGTTCGACGAATACCCCAAATTCTACGTGAATGCCGTATTGGACATGATCGGGAACGGGGATGCGGTATTGTCCATCTACGCCAACGACCCCGACGCCTACCTTGGTCTGGATGCGGAACGCGTAGCCGTCATGCAAAAAACCCATCTGCAAAACTACGCTTCGATCAGCGCGGAGATCAGCCGCAACGCCATCAATTGGTGCGTCGTGGCGTCCGTCGCCCCAGCCTGGGCGGCGAAGGTATTCCCCGATCTGGCGCCCGAGGAAGCCGAAGCAAAACTCTGGGAAGCCATCTTCGAGACGACCCGCATCAACCAACCCGATCCCATTGCCGCGTGGCAGGAACACATCCAGAATATGAAGAGGCGGTCCGCCTACCTGCAGGCGAAAAAATACACGGGATTGCACTACAAGGGAGCCGGCACGGACTTCACCCTCGGCCTGCCCCGGGGACACAAATGGATCAGCGCCCAATCCCTCGCAGAGAACGGCGTGATCTTCACCGCCAACATGCCCACCGAGGAGGTGTTCACCCTGCCCGACCGCCATCGCGCGGAAGGCACGGTCGCGGCGACCTTTCCGCTCAGTTACGGCGGCGCGCTGATCGAAGACTTCAGCGTGACCTTCGAGAACGGTCGGATCGTCAAGGTGAACGCAAAAAAGAACGAGACCATCCTGCAAAAACTCGTGGATACCGACGAAGGTTCGAGGCGACTCGGCGAGGTCGCGCTCGTCCCTGCCAGTTCGCCCATCGCCAAACGCGGACACCTCTTCTACAACACGCTTTTCGACGAGAACGCCTCCTGTCACATCGCCATCGGACGCGCCTATCGCTTCACCCTCACCGGAGGCGAGGAACTGACCGACGAGGAATTTATCTCCGCCGGGGGTAACGTCAGCCTCAGCCACGTGGATTTCATGATCGGTTCCCCGCAAATGGACATTGATGGCATCAGGGAGGACGGCGCGCGCGAACCGGTCATGCGCCAGGGCGAATGGGCGTTCGACGTATAACCATATGGAAGGTCGAAACATGAAGGAAGAACATTCCCCTCCCGTCGAACTGGATGAATTGCTCGCCGCGGAATTCAATTACATCGCGCAGACCGCCGCGCAGGCAAACGAAGACCGCGCCCGGGTCTCGTCCTTTTACCTGATCGCCGTCGGGTCGTTGATCGCCGCGCTGTTCAGCACCCAGCTTTTCGACCCCGATAAATTCACGCAGACCGTCAACCTGATGTTCAGCGGGATCTTCGCCCTGCTGACGGTCTTCGGCGCGTCCACTGTCATGCAACTGGCGCAGTTGCGTTCCGCATGGCACGAATCCATGCTGGCGATGAACCAGATCAAGGACTTTGCCGTAAGCCAGAGCCCAGAACTCGCCAGCGCGTTCCGCTGGACAACTCAAACGCTTCCGCGCAAATACAAACGGGGGAGCGTCTCCTATTACCGGGCATTGGAAGTGGCGATCATCGGCGGGCTGATGTTCGGCGCGGCGGCGTACTTCTTCCAACAGGCATTCGGTCCCGCGAACCTGGCGACGTGGATCGTCTGCGCGCTTATGGGCGGACTGGCGGCGTGGGTCCAATTGAAAATCTACAAGAAGTTATTGACGTGATGTGACATGCCCCGCGAGTACACCAACCAACCTCCCACCGCCTTTCAACGCCGCCCGCACCTCGCGCGTGACGACGACTGGATCCGGGCATTCTTGAAACTTGCCCAAATCGGACACATCGCCACCTCTGCGGACGGGCAGCCGTTCGTCACCCCGACCACGTTCTGGTACGACGAGGAGAATCATCAGATCGCCTTTCATTCCAATATCGCGGGGAGGATCAGGTCGAATATCGAGAGCAACCCAAAGGTAAGTCTCGAGGCGAGCGAGTTGGGAAGGTTCCTGCCGTCGAACGTCGCGCTCGAGTTTTCGCTTCAATATCGCAGTGTGATGGTCTTCGGCACGGCGCGGGTCGTCGCCGATCCAGAAGAGGCGCGGCGATTGCTGTATGGGCTCATCGGAAAGTATTTCCCCGATATGACCGCCGGGAAGGAATATCGCGGGATCACGGACAAGGAATTACGCGCCACGTCCGTCTATGCGATTCAGATCGAAGCGTGGAGCGGAAAGGAAAACTGGGAGGCGCGCGCCGACCAGAGCGACGAGTGGGCGCCGCTCGACGAAAAGTGGTTTGGAACGTGAAGGCAACCTCCGCCGTCGAATAACGTAAGAAAACATGGAATCACT
Organism: Anaerolineales bacterium; assembly: GCA_013360875.1. Taxonomy (GTDB): domain Bacteria; phylum Chloroflexota; class Anaerolineae; order Anaerolineales; family Villigracilaceae; genus Defluviilinea. The sequence goes on from JABWAU010000084.1 coordinate 9,384, forward strand.
TTCATTTTGGAGGATGAAATGCCCGAGGAAAAATTTCGCACCGAGGAATTCCGCGTGGACGGCGAGGAACTGCTCACCAAAATCAAGAACCTGATCAAAGAGGGAAACATTCGGCGGGTGATCATCAAGGACAAGGACGGGAAGACCGTTTTCGAAATTCCGTTGACCTTTGGCGTGGTCGGCGCGTTGATCGCGCCGCAACTCGCCGCCATCGGAGCCATCGCCGCGTTATTGACCGAGGCGACCGTGGTGGTGGAGAAAAACGAATAGCGCAAAGGCACGATTGCGTTTTGGGGGCGAAAGTGCTATAAATAATTCAGGGGAAGCGCCCTGTACGTTAACAATCAACTTTCAGATAAGGAGACCCTATGGATCGTCACATCGGATTGTGGATTGACCATAAACAGGCGTACGTCATCTGGTATAAGGAAGGCAGGGTGGACGTGATTCCCTCCAACATCGCGCCACCCGCCCATTTTTCGGGCGGCACACAACTTGGGGGCAAGCAAAACCAAAAAGGAGACATGGAACTCCGCCACAACGACCGCTACAAAACGCAACTGAACAAATTCTACCGGCAGGTCATTGCCGCCCTCAGGGATGTCGACTCGTTCTTTATCATGGGACCCGGCGAGGCAAAGATCGAGTTCGAGAAGGCGCTCGGGAAATACAAAGCCATGCAAAAGCGGCTCGTCAGGGTGGAGACCGCCGACAAGATGACGAAGAAGCAAATGATCGCGCACGTAAGGAAATTTTACAGGAGCCAGCCAAACGCATAACCGCCTGCAACAATCGAATACAGGGAGCCGAAGGCAAGAGACCTTCGGCTCTTTTTATTTTCCATGCGGGAACGCCAAAAGAATCTTTAACGAATCTTCACAATCGCTTTACGCCCGCTTCAACCCGTAAAAGTACACTGTGGTCATCATACAACACACGAAATTGTGAAATGAACAGGAGACCACAGAAATGAACAAAACTTTAACCACCACCCTAACCGTCCTGGCGGTCCTCGCGCTGGCGGCGGTCATCTTCTTCGCGGGGAGCATGTATGCCCGTGCGAACGCATTCGGTCCATCCATGATGTTCGGCTGGAATAGCGAAAATGGATATGGTCCCAGCATGATGAACGGACGCTGGTCCGGCGGAATGATGAACGGGTCGAGGATGATGGGCGGCTACGGATACAACTCCGCCAATGTCACGCCTTTGACGATTGACCAGGCGAAAGCCGCCGCCGAGAAATATCTGGCAAATCTCGATAACTCCGACCTGGAAATCGCCGAGATCATGATCTTCGACAACAACGGCTATGTAATCGTCAGGGAAGCCAGCACAGGCATTGGCGCCTTCGAATTGCTTGTGGACCCTGTTTCACAAATCGCCTATCCTGAACACGGCCCCAACATGATGTGGAATCTGAAATACAGCGGGCTCAACCACCAATATATGATGAATGGTCGTGGCTACGGCATGAGGGGCGGTGGGATGATGAAAGGCTATGGCTGGAAGAGCGCCACTCCTCTCGATGTCACTACTGAAATGACCGTCACACCTGAACAAGCGATTGAGTATGCCCAAAAATATCTCGATGCCAACATCGCAGGCGCAACCACCGAACATCCCATGCAATTTTACGGCTATTACACTCTCGATTTCGAAAAGGATGGCAAGATCGTCGGCATGTTGAGTGTCAACGGCTACAATGGACAGGTCTTCGTCCACACCTGGCATGGAACATTTCTCGAAGAGGCTGAGTACGATTAATCCACCGCCGTTTCGTCTTGCGTAAAGCGTCCCGAAGGTTTTTTGTGAAAAATGTCGTTGCGTCACTCAAATCCTTCGGGACGGCGTATTGAAAATGCAGGTAAAATCGCATCATGACAAAAATCCTGGTCATTGACGACGAACCTTCCATCACCAAACTGGTCGGCGCGTATCTCGAGCCCGAGGGCTACGAAGTTTACACAGCCGCCGACGGCAACGCGGGCCTCAAAGCCGCGCGCGCCTTCAAACCCGACCTCATCATCCTGGACGTCATGCTCCCCGGCATGGACGGCATCGAACTGCTTTCACGCCTGCGCCGCGAATCGGACGTGTACGTCATCATGCTCACGGCAAAGACCGAAGAGACCGACAAAATCGTGGGGCTTTCGGTGGGCGCGGACGATTACGTGACCAAGCCGTTCAGCCCGCGCGAGTTGGTGGCAAGGGTCAAGGCGGCGTTGAGGCGCATCGAAGCGGGGGCAGGCTCGGGCATCCGCGAAGCGAGAAGCGTGCTGTCCTTCAAACACGTCCATATTGATGCGGGCGCGCGCAAGGTCAGCGTGGACGATAATCCGGTCGAGTTGACCGCCATCGAATTCGATCTGCTCAAAGCGCTGGCTGAAAATCGCGGACGCGTGCTGTCGCGCGAGCAGTTGCTCGAAAAAGTGTGGGGCGGCGAATACTTTGGCGAAATCCGCGTGGTGGACGTGCATCTCGGACACATCCGCCAGAAACTCGGGCGCGACGATCTGATCGTCACCGTGCGCGGCGTGGGCTATCGCTTTGAGGACGAATCTTTGTAAACGAGGAATTATGGTTGATTATTTCCGCCGACATTTGGGCGCAAAGATCTTTTTCTCCTATCTGGTCATCATCGTTTTGGGCGTGACGGTTCTCGCCGTTGCCAGCCAGTTCATTTTGCCGGGCGCGTTCAATCGGCACATGATGGGCATGGGGACGATGATGAACGGCATGATGGGCGGGGCGGATTCGACATCGCAACTGTACGTTGATTTCCGCGCCAGTTTCAACGAGGCGCTTGCTTACGCCGCGCTGGCGGCGACGCTCGCGGCGCTTGCGCTCAGTTATCTTTTCAGTCGAAGCGTCGTCGCGCCCGTGCTTGCCATGTCTCGCGCCACGCAACGCATCGCCGAGGGTCGCTACGATGAACGCGTGCAGGTGATCGGCGCGGACGAACTCGCCCAACTTGCGATGCGCTTCAATCAAATGGCGGAAAAACTCGCCCAGGTCGAAACCATGCGGCGGCGTCTCATAGGCGACGTCAGCCACGAACTCCGCACGCCCCTCACCGCCATCAAAGGTTCGATGGAGGGCTTGATGGACGGCGTCCTGCCCGCGAACAACGAAACCTATCAACAGATTCATCTCGAAGCGGATCGTCTCAACCGTCTCGTGGATGACTTGCAGGAACTCAGCCGCGTCGAAGACCGCGCCTATCAACTGGATTTCCGCCCATTGGATGTCGCCTCCCTCGCGCGAACGGTGATCAAACGACTCGCGCCTCGAGCCGAATCCAAACGCATCATTCTGGACCTCGAACTGACTCCCGACCTTCCGCCTCTCCTCGCCGACGAAGACCGCGCCATTCAGATCCTGACCAATCTCACGGGCAACGCGCTACAATACACGCCCGAAGGCGGCAGGGTGACGATCTCCGCAAAACGCGTCAATGATGAAATTCAAATCTCCGTCCGCGATACGGGCATTGGAATTCCTCCCGAACATCTCCCCCACATCTTCGACCGCTTTTACCGCGTGGACAAATCCCGCTCGCGCGCGAACGGCGGCGGGAGCGGCATTGGCTTGACGATCGCGCGCGCCCTCGTCGAAGCGCAAGGCGGACGAATTTGGGTCGAATCGGAGGGCGAAGGGAAGGGAAGCACATTCACGTTTACATTGCCGTTCGCGAAAAGTTAATGCGCGGGCAGATTCGTCATAAATCGTCAACGTTCGCGCCGCAAAATTTATTATGCTCGCGGCGTTATCCTGCAAACGACCGGGATAACGCCGCGAAGCGTGTTACGACGCTGCCCGCACGATCCACTTTGCGTGAGGCGGGCTCTATACTGTTATCCTTTTTAGCAACTGAGCATTGATGGCAACGATGATGGTGCTCAGCGACATGAACAACGCACCAATCGCGGGCGAGAGCAGGATGCCCCAGTTGACCAACACACCCGCCGCGAGCGGGATGGCGACGATGTTATAGCCCGCCGCCCACCATAGGTTCTGGATCATCTTGTTGTAACTGGCGCGGCTGAGTTTGAAGATCTTGACCACGTCCAGCGGGTTGCTGTGGACGAGGACGATGCCTGCCGATTCGATTGCCACGTCCGTGCCGCCGCCGATGGCGATGCCCACATCGGCGCGGGTGAGGGCGGGCGCATCGTTCACGCCGTCGCCGACCATTGCCACGCGTTTTCCAAGTTTCTGCAATTCGACAACTTTCTGGTCTTTGTGTTCGGGCAGCACTTCTGCAAAGACGCGTTCGATGCCCAATTGATTTGCCACCGCCTTCGCCACGGCCTGACTGTCGCCTGTGAGCATGGCGACCTCGATTCCCATTTTGTGCAATTCATCAATCGCTCGCTTGCTTTCGGGACGGATGACATCTGCAATCGAAATTGCAGCGATGATTTTGTTTTGACCCGAATTCCGCGCTAGAGAGCGCTCATTATGCGCGTGTGAACCTCCGTGCGCGTAGGAGACGTTCTCTAACGTCGAACTCTGTACCAGATAAACAACAGTTTGAGAATTGTTATTTGCGGATTCGGTAAAGGTTTTGATATTTCCTTCGAGCGTTAGCGACAGCATTTCGAGCAGGCGCGGTCCGCCGACGTAATACGTCCCGCCGTCCACAGAGGCTTGCACGCCGCGTCCCTTCAGGGCGGAGAAATCGCGAATCGAAGGCAGAGTCAGTTTTCGGTCACGCGCGAAGCGGCGGATGGCTTGCGCAATCAAATGCTCGGAGTCCGATTCGAGCGCGGCGGCAAGACTCAGCGCGCGGTCGGAGTCCCAGCCATCCGCTGTCGCAATATCCACCACGCCGAATTGACCTTGAGTCAGAGTGCCGGTTTTGTCGAAGATGACCACGTCAATTTCACGCGCGGCTTCGAGCGCGAGCCGATCCCGGACAAGGATGCCGTTGCGCGCACCCATCGCAGTGGTAATGGCAACCACGAGCGGAATCGCAAGACCGAGCGCGTGCGGACAGGCGATGACAAGAACGGTGACGACGCGGGTGAGGACTTCGAGATTGAACGCATCGGCAATCGTCCACGCAATGCCGGTGACGAGCGCGGCGGCGAGGGCGATGTAAAAGAGCCAGCCCGCGGCTTTATCAGCGAGAACCTGCGTTTTGGATTTGGATTGCTGCGCCTGCTCAACGAGACGCATGATGCCAGCGAGGGCAGTTTCATTTCCGGTCGCAGTGACTCGCACGCGCAGACTGCCATCGCCGTTGATCGTGCCGGCGATGACCTTCGCTCCCGCCATCTTATGAACGGGAACCGATTCGCCTGTGATCATGGCTTCGTTAACATCGGAATGACCATCCACCACTTCGCCATCCGCGGGGACACTCGCGCCAGGGCGGACGAGGACGAGGTCGCCGTGCTTGAGGGCGGAGACAGGGACGGTCTCGGTCATGTCGCCGTGATGGATGCGTTCCGCCGTATCGGGCATGAGTTTGGCGAGTTCGTTGAGCGCGCCCGAGGCTTGACGCACCGAACGCATCTCCAGCCAGTGACCGAGCAGCATGATGTCAATGAGCGTGACGAGTTCCCAGAAGAAGCCTTCGCCCAAATTGATGAATTGCGCCGCGACGCTGTAAATGAACGCGACCGAAATTGCCAGCGAGATGAGCGTCATCATGCCGGGTTTGCGGTCTTTCAGTTCGGGGACTGCCATGTTAAGGAAGGGTAATCCGCCATAGGCAAAGATGACGACCGAGAAGACGAAGGGAATCCATCCGGCAAATGGAATCGCGGGCGGCGTGAAGCCCAGCCACATCTGGATCATTTCGCTGTACAGCAAAACGGGAATGCTCAATAACAGACTCCACCAAAAGCGGACGCGGAACATCTCCTCGTGCCCGGTGTGATCCGTGCCGTGACCGGCATGGGCGGAGTGATCCTTTGCTCCGTGTTGCATATCAAGTGTTGCGTGTTGCGCGTGTTCGTCGTGCCTTGCGTTGGCGGCGCGCTCCGCCTTCGGGCCGCTGACGTGTGTACCTGTTTCCCTGTGTACCTGTTGATTTGTTGCATGCGCGCTGTGATCCGTCATATCCTGCATGGAATGATCCGTCGCGGCATGTGCGTTGCGGTCGTTCGCTTTCGGCTTGTCGTGTGAGGAATGGTCGTGCGACGAATGTTGGTCTTGGTTTTGCATGACTGCCTCTTTCTCTAAAAATAAAACGGTTCGGAGATCAGAAGGAACTATGGATAAGAAGAAACGCCCTGCCGCCTATACATCCTGAACAATGGGATTTTACACCACGGCTCTTACGCCGCGCAATATATGCAAAATCGGTGTTTACCCACATCTCGCGCGTAGGGCGCAGTCTCTAATGCGCCTCGTCAGCGTTACACCTGCCCTGGCGGGCGGTGCCCAGGGGAGAACGCTTTCTACGCATTGTGGGTAATCACCAAATGCAAAATGGACCCGCGCATCGCTCAGTTCCGCCTGCGGCTTCGACGACACGCGGGTCAGGCGACCTGGGCGGATCGCGCGTGAGCGAAAGGATGGCATCATTTCACATAAACGGGGGACTTTGCCCGATCAAACCAAGCGGCTACAATGAGGCGGAGGAGAAGAAATGAAAAATATCATCCTGGTTATTCCAATTGCATTCTTTCTGGCATCCTGCAACGGCTGGGGGGTGCAACCGTTACCCTACAACCCTCCCACACCGTTCATCCTGCCGTCGCGCACGCCGTCCATTTACAGCCCCACGCCGGTCGTCATCGGAGCGACGATGACCCCCGCCATCGCAACGGCGACCCTCTCCCCCACCTTCCTCCCTACCACCACGAACATGCCCTCCCCCACGCCAAGCCAGACCCCGGTCAATACGTTCACGCCGACCCCCGTTGCGAACGAACCGGCGCTTCGCATCGTCATCCTGGGATGCAACACCAGCATTGACATCACGCACGGCATGGGCGAAGTGACGAACGCCTACGTCACCTTGAAAAATGTCGGCAACGTGGAACTGACCAATTTGATCGCAACACTCTACGCGCTCGACGAAGGCAGGGAACATCCCGATAAAATCCAGGAGGTCCCCTCCATCCCGGTTGGTTACGAAGTCACCCTCAAAATGACGGTAGACAGCACCTACAAAGCTGAGTCTCCCATCCAGGTGGAGGCATCCAGCGACCAGGGACTTTTCCCGCGCGAAGGCGTCGGTTCCTGCCGGGACCTGGGCATCTTCGTCCCCTCACCGGACGGATTGAAAACGCCCGTTCCGCTCAAACCATGATACATGGTATCTGTGAGAGTATAATCGCCCCATGGCTAACGAAAACCTACCCACCCTTCGAAACAAGATCGCCATCCTGATTGACGGCGATAACGCGCAATCCTCCCTGCTCCCAGAAATGCTGGTGGAGGCAGGCAAGCACGGACAGGTCACTGTCCGCCGCATCTATGGCGACTGGACAACTAACAGCATGAACTCATGGAAGGACA
>JABWAU010000196.1 GCA_013360875.1 Anaerolineales bacterium
TATGGCGGGCAGTATCTCGTCTATGCGCCAGATGAAAATCAGCAGTTTCCCTCCGATTTTGGCGCGGACGAAAAATTATTCACCGACGACGACCCGCTCATGGACCTGCCCGCGGGCTGGTCTGTGATCGATATGGATCAGTCTCCGTTCGTCATCGACCGTTCAGAGAACCCGACGCTCGACCTTTACGAACCCGAAGAAACGGCGCTCGACGATTTCACGCAGATGTCCTACACCGAGGCGTTCGATGCGATGCTGGACAAGTTCCGCAGGGAATACGCATTTACCGAATTCAAGAATATCGATTGGGACGAGCGGGAGGAGGAATTCCGTCCGCGGTTTGAAGAGGCGGAAAAGGCAAAAGACGCGCATGCTTATGCTCTGGCGTTGCGCGATTTCCTCTGGTCGATTCCCGATGTACACGTCGGCATGGATACGACGGCGATCAACGACGACTTTGCCGCCGATACTGCTGGGGGCATCGGGCTTGCGTTGGGCGAAACCAGTGATGGAATGATCTTTGCCCGGTATGTGACGCCGAACAGCCCGGCGGATGAGGCGGGAATCGAATTCGGCGCGGAGATCGTTTCTTTGGACGGAACGCCCGTCGATGAATTTGTTTCGGCTATAGTGCCTTGGTCTTCGCCGTTCAGCAATCCCGAGATCAAACGGCTGCAGCAACTGCGTTATGCGACGCGCTTCCGGCTCGAAAAGGGACAGGTGGAAGTGACGTTCGTAAACCCGGGCGGGACGGAAAAAACCGGGACCCTCACCGTGGTTTCGGAACGCGACAGTTTCAGTGTGACCTCGTTTGCATACGGTCAACCGCAAGTCTCTCTGCCGGTGGAGTTCGAAATCCTCCCGAGCGGATATGGCTACATCAAGATCAGCAGTTTTTCAGACAACTCGATTTTGACCATACAGGCATGGGAATATGCCATGCAGTACTTCAACGAGAATGAAATCCCCGGTGTGATCATCGATATGCGCCACAACGGCGGCGGGGACGGATGGCTGGCGGACCAGATGGCGGCATATTTCTTCGAAAAAGAGACCAGGACCGGCACCGGCGCGTCGTACGATGAAGCGACTGGCGAATTCTTTACCGACCCGGACTACGAAGCGTTGATGCATCCACCGCGCGAAGATTTGCAGTACAAAGGCCCGGTTGTGGTGATGGTGGGACCCGCGTGCGTCAGCGCCTGCGAGTTTTTCTCCTATGACATGACCATCGACGACCGCGCCATTATCGTGGGGCAGTATCCCACCTCGGGCGGCGGCGGCGGCGTGGAAGCCTTCCTGATGCCGGAAAATACCTATGTGCAGATGACGGTCTCGCGGCAGATGGATGCGGAGGGGAACATTCACATCGAGGGCGGGGGAGTCGCTCCGGACGTGCGCGTGCCGGTCACTGTTGAATCCATCCAGCGCGAATTAAACGGCGAGGATGTGATTCTTGAGGCAGCGGTGAAAGTCATCAGTCAGCCGAAAGGCGCGGGCGTGACTCCCTCCGCGCCGCCGAAGATCGCTTCGCAGAGCGAGGCGGAGAATGCTTTATCGGCAGGCGCTGCGTTCCTCGAGGATAAGGCGCGCGAGCAATACGCTCCCGAAGAGGTTGCCCAACCGGGCATTTTTACCTATACGGTTCCGCTGGCGAAGTCCGAGACGTTGATCTGGGGTTACTTCTGGTGCACAACCACACAGGAGATTCTCGACCAGAATTTCAGCCAGATCGAAGTTAACTTCGAGTTGAATGGGGAGGCGGTCCCGCTCGATAAGTTCGTCATCGCCGACATCCCCTCCGGCGGGAATCAATGCCGCGTGATCTATACCGCGCTTTCGGATTGGAAACCCGGCGAACATCACCTGACGACTGCCGCCGCCTTCAAGTCCCCGATCAACGACGGGATGGGCGATTACCCGGCGGGTGATTACGTTTCGGAGTATTCGGTCTTCGTGCCGTAAGGAGAAAGAAGGACAACATCCCGCGAGGAGGTAACTGCGGGATGTTGTTTTATTATTCCAATGGCAACGTATCGAAATGTTTGTGCCGATGGTAAGATTTCCCTGGCGAAAAGTTTTCTCCGTATGGAAAGCTAAAGGTATCGCTTCCCGAGACAACATACCCGCGAGGCAGAGAGAGCATTAATGATATGGAGCGAATGATGTCGATAAACGAGCGCCACATTGTGTTTTTCGATGTAACCACTCATTCTCCCGCATCTGATTCGGTCCTTGACGATTTGGCGAGCGACCTCGAACAATATGTAAGTGAAGTTCCTGGCACAACTTTCTTAATAAGGAAGTCGGAATAGGGTTATTGCCTTTCGTCTATTCTTCAGACCAAAAAGGCGAATTTAACTGAGAGTAGCACAACTCATTATTGCGCAAGGCTATGATTCCAGGTTTACCTTGAATCTGCTGGGAGAATGCAATGACCTACACCGCCGGGACATCGTCCACTCCCTACGGCTTCACGGGCGAGACTACGGATGCAAATGGGCTGATTTATTTACGCGCCAGGTACTATAACCCGGCGGATGCAAGGTTTATATCAAGGGATACTTGGGGCGGAGATGCGAAGAGCCCACTGTCCCTGAACCGGTGGATGTATGTTGAGGGGAATCCGGTGAATTTAATCGATTCTACTGGATTAAAACCATGCCAAATGCAAGGAGGAGGACGATATTGTATTCTTAATAAAGGGGGGCTGATTGATATGAACCATTATCGTGGAGGGCGGAATCACGCCAGAGATTTGATAAATAAGTTGAGTAACAGGGAGCGCTGGGGCAAAGATGATGAACCTTTAGACATAAACCAAGACCTTTTTGGACCAATCCCATACTCTTTGGTTTACCGGACTTCCATTCCAAAAGATGGCTTTCCCGATGGTTATCAAATAATAAACCGAGTGGCACTTGGAATTTTTATGGATTTTCAAATACGATACGAGAATTTCCAAGGACTGGATCCTAGGTGTCGCAATCAAGCCCTTGAAGCAGTACTTGTGCCGGTATTTGATGGGTATTGTAGTAGCTTTGCTGCAGAAGATTTGTTGTCCGATTACCTTGGATTTATAGATTTCATAAGGGACGATATAAATTTTGATAGTATTGTTACTTCATTGGGCGGAGGTTACGCCTCTAGCAAACACCCCCGAGGTTACTTTCGGTGGTATAACGAAAATTGTGTAAAAAGTTAGAAGGAGTCTTGGTATCCTTGTAGGTGACAAGCCAACACAAGGAGAAAACCATGACTCCCGGAACA
>JABWAU010000197.1 GCA_013360875.1 Anaerolineales bacterium
TCGGCGACCAATCGGGGCGCCTGCAAATCTTCGACACGGAAGGCAATTTCCTCGGCAGGTTCAACATGACCACCACTGACCAAATTCAAATCCTGGTGCCTATTATCGCCGCCTTGGATTCAGAAGATCATATCTTTGTCGGGGCAAAAGACAGGTCTGTTGTTTACGTCCTTCGGACGCTGCAAGATTCGGAGGCAATGCAGACCTACCCCGAAGGTTCCCTGGCAGCCGCTCTGGAGGCTGATGGCAGATTCACCACCGTCTTGCGGCTCTTCGATCAGGCAAAAGGCGCAGAGACCGTGCCCTGGCCCTGGCTGCAAAATCCCGAACGCAAACTGACTTTATTCGCGCCCACCGATGATGCCTTCTCGACATTGCCTGCTGAGACGATTGAGCGGCTGGCAATAGATAAAGCGCTGGCGGAGTATTTGCTTACGCATCACCTGATGGACCGCCGTCTGCTCTCGAATGATTTTGGCGTGCTGCCCACCTGGCCCACGATGTTGACAACGCAAAAAATCGTCATCGAAAGCGTGGACGGTGGCTACAAGTATGCAGGCGCAAACGTGATCGAGATGGATATCGATACCGGCGCAGGTGTCATTCATGTGATCGATGCCGTGACAGGCTTGCATCTTCTGGAAAATTAGTGGAGCATGGTTCGCTCCTCCCCCGATGTGTCTTGTTGCAGGATGGTATCAAAAAGAGTCTCTGCCGTGACAATGATGTGAGTGTTCATGACAACCCTGCTATTTTGCGGGGTTGTCATGAATGAAATCAATTGATGCGCGTTGCGCTTAATAATTCGTCGTTCTATCGATCAAGCCTCTTTCGCGGGCGATGGCGTCGCAGCGGCGAAAGACGAAGACGCTGACCACGCCGAAAAAGACGCTCAACGCAACCAGCACGCCGAGGAGTTGCAGGTTGCTGAAGTTCGATAGTGTGGGAAATGCCTGCGCCACATTCCCCACCAGCGACCGGCGCAATAATTCCAGCCAATAGGTGGTCGGCATGAAGTAACCGATGGGACGCATCCACGCGGGGAGGATATCGAGTGGAAAAACCGCGCCGCTGAAAATGTACAAGGCTCCCGCTGTCGCCTCGCCGATGAATCCTTCGTGGCGGGCAAGCGTCAATGTGACCCCCGCCAGGAGCAAGCCTAGGAGTGCCAGCATCACCACGCCGATGATGAGCGTCGTAAAGAACAAGGGCCAGTCCACATTCGCAAAATCGATCCTCAGATTCAGGAACAGGATTCCCGCGCCGATAGTGATAAGCACCGCAATCGAACCGGTGATGAAGCGCGCCACGCCGCGCCCGAGCAGGTAGAGCGGGATTTGAATGGGCGCGATGTACATGTATTTCAGCGTGCGGTAATGTTCGCGGTCGTCCACCACCGCCCACGAGACTCCCGTCATCACCGCGCCGACGTAGATGTAGAAAGCGTTGCCGAGGTAGATATAGGGGAACAGCGCGCTGTCATAATTTCCCTGCGAGATGATGCCGTACATGACCACCAGGATCGCCGCGCCCGAGAGCGGCTTGACGATGGAATACACCGCGAAGAGAAAGGGATCGGTCCAGTTGGACTCGATCAGCCATCCCAGCCAAGCCGCCATGCGGAACGAACGCCATGAAGTTGAAGTTTGCATAATATCTCCATCATGTCATTGCGAGGAGCGAAGCGACGGAGCAATCTCCCTATGATGTGGGGATTGCTTCGGGCGGAAGAACACCGCCCTCGCAATGACATTAACGACGACTCTCCGTGATCCTGCCCTCGCGCACCGCCAGACGCTCGACGTGCGCCAGCAGAACCTTTGCCGTAAAAAGAAAGACGACCGACAACACGGCGAGGATTCCGATCTCCCAGACGACGCTCATGAAGCCGAACTGAAAGCCGGTTGGGAAAAGCAGTTGACGCATCGCATCCATGCCGAGGGTGAGCGGGATGACCGACGCCCCAGCCGCCACCCAAAACGGAAGCGACTTGATCGGGAAGTAAAAGCCCGAGGCGAGGAAGATCGGTTCCTGCGCCAGGTTCGCCACGTGCCAGGCTTCGCGCCCAAAAAGTAAAAACGCGGAAGCCATCATCATGCCCATGCCGTATAACGCGATCATCGCCAGCACAAATACGAGAAACAACTGGAGGTAACTCGTCACACTGAACGAAACGCCGAACATCCAGATTCCCAGCAGGGTCACCGCCACTGCGCGCAAACAGGTCGCCAGCATCCCGCCCAACGCCATGCCGAGCAGGATCGCCATCATCGAATTCGGCGCAATGATGTACAACGCGAGGTTGCCCTGTTCCTTCTCCCAATACAACTGGCTGGACATGCTCCACAGCACGTTCATCCAGAACGCCGTCATCGCGCCGCCCATCACCACGAAACCGATGTATTCCTCCGGCGCGTTCATGGCGCGGTAGACGAACACATATGCGATCACCGCCAGCATCGGCATGACGACCTCGAACACCATCCACGAAACTTCGCGCTGCTGACCGATCAAGCGCGGATACGCCCGCGCAATGATGGTCTTCAGAAACAACCGCCAGCCTGTGTCCTTATGCGAGTATTTACTACTCACTGCGTCCATTCGATTCCTCCTCCGCCATGCTGCGCCCCACCAAGTCCACGAACACATCTTCGAGCGTCGGTTCGTGCTTGCTCAGGCTCATCACCTTTACATCCTTTTGCGTGAATAGGTTGATGACCCGCGCCAGAGCGGATTCTTCGACCAGGCTGAGACTCAGCTTCGCGCCTTTCTCTGTCTGTTGCACCGCCGCTTTCGTGACCTCGGGCTGGTCCAGCATCATTTGCTGGGTCAACCCGTTGAGCGGACTCACTTCGATCTCGAACAGGGCATCCTTCTGCAGTCCCTGCTTCAACGCGGACGGCCTGTCGCACGCCAGGACCTTGCCCTTGTTGATGATGGCGACGCGGTCGCATAACTCCTCGGCTTCCGCCATGTAGTGAGTGGTGAGTAGGAGTGTGCGTTCCTTATCCGCCTTCAACCAGTCGAGGATGAAGCGGCGCACGTCGCGCATCGCGCCCACGTCGAGTCCGAGGGTGGGTTCGTCGAGGAATAAAACTTCGGGGTCGGTCAGGAATCCGCGCACGATGTTCATCTTCTGGCGCAGACCCGTCGAGAGTTCCGCCGATTTTGTGTTCATCCTGTCTTTCAAGCCGACCATTTCGAGCAGGGCAATAATGCGTTCGTTCGCCTCCTTCGATGGCACGCCGTAGAATTGCGAGAACATCCAC
>JABWAU010000085.1 GCA_013360875.1 Anaerolineales bacterium
AATCAGTAGATCACGAAAATCCTGCGTAGGTCTGCGCTCTCTAGCGCAAACCTGTCGTTAGAGAACGCCAAGTACGCGCTTTCGTGAAGTACTGATAATCAGTACGTCATTGCGAGGAGAAGCCCCGATGGGGCGACGACGAAGCAATCCCCGGCTTCGGTGAAGATTGCTTCGGGCTTCGCCCTCGCAATGACGGAGAGAAATTATGCTGGTCGCCTGGCGTTATCGCAAACGCGAAAAGTCCTTCATCCAATGGTTCGATCCACGCGCGTGGCTCATTTTCTACGCCTGTTACCTGTTCGGGGACATCACCTTTTGGGATGTCCGTTATTTGCTGCCATTCTTCGTTTTTGCCCTCTTTGTTCTTTTCACGTCGGGCGTTAAATGGCATGAGATCCGCAGGGCGTTTTTCTTCATTCTCGGCTTTGTATTCTTCTTTGCGATCCTGACGTTTCTGACCGGGCGCGGGGGGCTCGAGGAGCATTATCAGGAGGAGCATCTCATTCGCCAATTCAGGGCTTCCTTCTCGATCCTGGGCTGGACCCCGTCGCTGGATATCACCATTGAGCGGATTTTCTATGCCCTCAGCCAGTTCGTACGGGTATCGAGTCTGGCGATTATGACCATCCTGATCCCTTATTCGCTCGACCCCCGCCTGTACGGGATTACCTTCAAGGGACTGGGCCTCTCCGACAAATTCGCCTACGCCATGGATTTGACCATGCGCTTCATCCCGACCTTTGCGCGTGATTTCCAACTGACCGTGGATGCCCAGCGGGCGCGCGGCTACGAACTGGAAAAACTCAGCGGCGGGTTGATCGAACAGGTCCGCAAGATGGGACCGATCTTCGTGCCGGTGACGATCCATGCCATCATTGCCAGCGAGGACATCATCGACGCGATGGATCTGCGCGCCTTCGGCGTGGGTCCGCGCACGTGGATTGACGTGCTGGAACGTCGTACACGGGATCGAATCCTCATCTGGTGTGGGGTTATTCTGTTGATCGTTTCACTTGCATTGGGATTTTGGGGGCTTGGGGGCTTCTGGGTGCCGGAGGCGTTCCTAAAATCGGCGGGTGGATAAATCAAAAGCGACGCGTGAGGCGTCGCTTTTTTCTACATCTGATGAAGTTTACGCTGGTGTTCGGGGTAAATCTCTCCCGCCTCGATGGCGATCTGTAGATGATTCTCCTGTGGCGAGAAGGTGCAGGTGGCGTAGTCGGTGAAGGCGCAGGGCGGACTGTATGCCTTGTTGAAGTCAATAAACACTTTGCCGTCTTCGTGCGCGTCGGTATAGTGATACCGCCCCGAAGGATAGGTCGTGTGACCGTTGGTCAGGTCCATGAACTGGATCCACAGGCGATGGTCGGGCAGTTCGCTGACGACCAGTTCATGTGTCCGCCCGTTCAACTCGAAGGTGAGGTAGCCCTCCATGCGTTCGTCGAGAATGGCGCCAAGGATGTCGGGCATTTTCACCACGCGCGGGGTGTCGTAGCGGGTATAAGTGGCGGGGATGCGAAATTCCTCTTTGACCGGGAACCATTCGCGGGTCGGGAAAGTGAAGCGTTCCTGCCGGGTGTTATCCCACAAGCGAATGCCGACGCCCTTGGAGCGGCGCACAACGACCATGCGCATGTCATTGAACGTAATGAAACTCGGCACGTCCTCCTGATCTGCGTCCAGCAGGGCGGTTTTCGTCGCCATACCGTTGACCTCGACCAGCAAATCGGACTCGACGTCGAGCGTCACATTGTTGCCGTCGAATTCAAAAACGCCGAGCCGTTTCGGCGCGCGGGCGGGAAGCCGAATGTCGCAATCGGGGTCCGAACCGATGGCGTTCTCACCCTTGCGAAGCCAGAACAAACCCGCCAGCGCCAGCCAGCCGTTTTCGCGGCGCAGGTTGGTGTCCATTTCCTTCCGCCATTTCTCAATTGTGTCCGTGTAATCTTTGTCTGCCATGAAAGGAATTATATCTCTATGGTCGTATTGGAAGTTTGCAATTTTGTTACTGTTCCCCGCCTGAGGGAGGACCGGGGCGAAGGCATTATCCCCGATACATTTCTCCCGCCTCCACGCGAAAGGGCAGGGTGTTCTGCGGCGGCGCAAAGATGCAGGTGGCGTATTCCGTAAAGGCGCAGGGTGGGCTGTAGGCGTGGTTGAAGTCCAGAGTGACTCGTCCGTCCTTCACCGGTTCGGTGTAACAGTACCTGGTTGGAGGATAGGATTCCCTTTTACTGGTCTCGTCCCGGAACTTGATGAAGAGTTTGCCGCTCTTCGTTTCGCTTGCGTCGAGTTTATAGGTCGTCCCTTCGAACCGAAAAGAAACGTACCCGTCAATGCGATCCTCGACCATTTCGCCGAATGTGTCGGGATGCTCCATGGTGTGGGAGTTCTTATAACGCGTATACCGCGCAGGGAAGCGGAAACGCTTATTGATGGGGAACCATTTCAGGGGCGGGAGCGAGAAGCGCTGCGGTCGTTCATTGTCCCAGATGCGGATGGCGCGTTTCCCCGCGTGTTCGTGGACGACCATCCGCAGCGTCTCGTTCCACGTGATGAAACTGGGCTTCGGGTCCTTGCTGGACTTTAGGATTGCCTTCTGCGCCAAGCGGCCGTTGACCTTCACCCGCACCCCCTCCGCTGCCGTAAAACGGACGGCATCGCCTCTGAGTTCAGCCACGCCGATAAACGTGGGCGCGCGCTCCGGCAAAATGACCTCGCACATCGGGTTCGAGCCGATCAGGTTCCTGCCTTCGTTCAGCCAATATAAGCCCGCCAGCGCCAGCCAGCCGTTCTCACGGACAAGTTCGTCGTACTTCATCGCCCGCCATTGGAGGATTTCCTCTTCGTATTCCCGGTCTTTTTTGGTTGCCATGGATGTAATTATACTTCCCACCCTCCGATATGCGAATACGTTTATAATACGTGCAGGAGCAAATTATGGCTTTACACCTGGAAATTCCCGATTCAGTAGCGCAAGCCATGCGTCTGCCGCGGCACGAACAGGAACATCGCGTTTTGATCGAGTTGGCAGTTTCGTTGTATGCCCAAGGCATATTATCCTTTGGAAAAGCGCGACAGTTGTGCGGTTTGAGCAAGTACGATTTCGGACTCCTGCTTGGACAACGTGGAATTCCCCGACACTATACAGAAGAGGATTTGAAGGACGATCTGGAATATGCTAGTCGTCAGTAACACTTCTCCCGTTCTGAATCTTGCGGTGATCGGTCAATTGGAATTACTGCACCATCAGTTTGGGGAGGTCGTTTTTCCGCCCGCGGTTCTCGATGAGCTAAAAACGGATTCGGACTTTCCCGGAACCGGTTATATTCGACAAGCGATCAAAGATGGCTGGCTCCGCAAAGTGGATCTGCAAAATGAACAAATGGCACGCGTTTTGAAACGTGAACTTGACGATGGCGAAGCCGAAGCCATAGCCTTGGCGCTTGAAATGGGTGTGGAGGCTATTCTGATTGATGAACGGGATGGCAGGGCTGCGGCGAAGGCTGTGGGACTATCAACGATAGGCGTGCTTGGAGTTTTACTTCGGGCGAAACAAACTGGTCAAATTACCTCGGTGAAGGAATCCCTGGAACGGTTACAGAGTGACGCCGGGTTTTACATCAATGAACATCTCGTGAAAACCATTCTTGCAGAGGCGGGTGAATAAATATTCTTGAACAACAAGACCTCCGATATCGGATCGGAGGTCTTTCTTCCTTCCTCTTTCTTCTTTACGCAATACGCAACAGCCTTATTCCTCCAGCGTACTCACATCCCCCTCCGGCAATCCCTGCGCGCGCGCCTTCAACACACGCCGCATGATCTTGCCGGAACGCGTCTTGGGGAGTTTATCCACAAATTTCACTTCTTCAGGGCGGGCGATGGGTCCCATGTGTGTGGCGACGTGCTGGCGCAGTTCCTCGGCTAATTCCGGCGTGCCGGTAAACCCAGCCCGCAAAAGCACGAAGCAATGGATACCTTGTCCCTTGACCTCATGCGGGAGTCCAATCGCCGCCGCTTCCGCCACTGCGGGATGGCTGACCAGCGCCGATTCGACCTCCGCCGTCCCCAGCCTGTGACCGCTGACCTTGATCACATCGTCCACGCGGCCGATGATCCAGAAGTAACCGTCCTTGTCGCGTTTGGCGGAATCGCCGGTGAGGTACCTGCCGGGATATTTGCTCCAATATTGATTCACGTACCGATCCGGGTCGCCGTAGATCGTCCGCAACATGGCGGGCCAGGGATTCTTCATCACCAGGTAGCCCTCGGTGTCGTCAGGCGCAGGATTCCCCTCTTCGTCCACGATCTCAGCCTCCTGTCCAAAGAAGGGACGCGTGCCCGAGCCGGGTTTGAGCGGAACCGTCGGTGTCGGCGTGATCATGAACATGCCGGTCTCGGTCTGCCACCAGGTATCCATGATCGGGCATTTCTCCTTACCGATCACGCGGTAATACCATCTCCATGCTTCGGGGTTGATCGGCTCACCGACAGTACCGAGCAGGCGCAGGGAGGAAAGATCGTGTTTGTTGGGCCAGGCTTCACCGAAGCGCATGAGCCCGCGGATGGCGGTGGGCGCGGTGTAGAGGATGGTGATCCCATAACGTTCGACGCATTGCCACCAGCGGTTCGGGTACGGATACATCGGTCCGCCCTCGAACATGAAGGAGGTCGCGCCCATGAGCAGGGGACCGTAAACGATATAGGAATGTCCCGTCACCCAGCCCGGGTCCGCCGCGCACCACCAGCGGTCTTCATCCTGAATGTCGAAGACATATTTGAGCGTGCTGTAGATGCCGACCATGTAGCCGCCATGCACGTGCAGGACAGCCTTGGGTTTGCCGGTGGAACCGGACGTATACAGGATGTAGAGCGGATCCTCCGCGTCCATCACTTCGGTGGGACATTTGCCGTTGGCGATGGGAAGCGCCAGCATGTCGTGATACCAGTGATCGCGCCCCGCCTCCATCGGGACCTCGTGCCCGGTGCGCTTGACGACGATCACGTTCTCCACCGACGGGCATTTCTTGAGTGCCTCGTCCAGCGTGCGTTTGAGTTCGAAGATCTTGCCGTTCTGGTTGCTCCCGTCCGCGGTGATGACGAGTTTCGACTGGCTGTCTTCGATGCGACCCTGTAACGAGTCCACGGAGAAACCGCCGAACACCACGGAATGGATCGCGCCGATCTTGGCGCACGCCAGCATGGCGAAGGCGATCTCAGGGATGCGCCCCATGTAGATGGTGACGCGGTCGCCTCTCTGGATGCCCATGGCTTTGATGATGTTCGCAAAGCGCGAGACCTCACGGTTGAGCGCGTGATAGGAGAACGTACGTTCCTGTTTGCCGTCTTCGGATTCCCATATCAGCGCCAGTTTGTTCTTGCGATGGGAATGAAGGTGGCGGTCAATGCAGTTGTGGACGATGTTCACCTTTGCTCCGGTGAACCATTTGAAGAACGGCTTGCCCGAGTCGTCCAGCACCTTGTCCCACTTTTTGAACCACTCCAGTTCCTCCGCCTCTGCCGCCCAGAATCCTTGCAGGTCTTTATGGGCTTTCTCAGCCAGCGCGTCCCAATCCTTGAGCCGCGCCTGCGCGACGACCTGTTCGGAAGGGTAATAAACTTCGCCTTCCATTTCCTTTTGTTTTTTTGCCGTCATATTACTCTCCTTTGGTGGGTTTGTATTTTGGAGTAAGCCAGCTTGCCGGCGAATTTCTATTTACGTGTTACGCGGCTGTCGAAAACTCCCACGCCATCCCATGAGCGCACAGGATCAAGCCGCAAAGCAGGAGACCCTCCAATTGAAGCGGATGCAGCCCGACGAACTGAGGCACCCCTGAAAAGATCGCAAAGAACAGAACAAAACCGTATAAAACGGGAACCACCCAACTATTCCTGCTGAACGCACCATTCGGGTTTGCTTCGCGCGTCAGATTGATCAATTTACTGGAAAAGGAAAATCCCGCCCCCGCCGCGATGACGAAGACCCCGCGCCAGATCAATGAACTCTCCACCCCGATCTGCGCGGCGAGACTCATCACACCGGGAATCAAAAACGAAGCGTACACGCCTCCCGCCAGGCGTCTTTTTGCTTCGTCTGTATGCCACTCCGGTTTATCCTTCACCACCGACCACCACAGACCAACCAGCGCAAAGCAGGTCGCGGATGTGACGGCATAGAAGGTGCTGATGTCCATGCTCCTTGTTTCTCCTTTGGCAGGTGGAATTATAGGTTATTTTGGCGAAATACTCAAATTTTGTATCTAAACACCCGTATATTGATAAGGTGATGATCACCTTTATGGAATATCCCCAAAGCGAAGCGTCGGGATGCGAAATGGTTGCCGCCTGCTCCTATTCTATCCAATCCAAAAACTTATACCACGCGCCTGCGAGGGGCAGGAACCACGGGAAGCCGTTGTACAACCCCAGCGGCGCGCCGGGAAATTTGAACTGCGCGAACGGATGCTGGTTGAGATTCCCTTTTATCATCGCCTCGGCAACTGTCTTTCCCAGATAAGTCCCCATTGCCACACCATGCCCTGCGTACCCAAGCGCATAATACATTCCCTCTTCGTTGCCGACATGCGTCATCATGTCGAAGGCAAAATCCAAAGTGCCGCCCCAGACGTATTCCACCTTCACATCCTTCAACTGCGGGTACACCTGGATCATCTCGCGCCGCAGGATCTCCGCGCTGCGTGCAATCGTATTTTCCTTTTCGGGAAAGAACGCCGCTCGCCCGCCAAAGATCAGGCGGTTGTCCCACAACCTGAAATAATTCAGGTAATGTTTGTAATCGAAGATCATGCGGTTCTTCGGGCTGAGTTCACGCGCGAGTTTGTCCGAAAGCCTTTCGGTCGCAATGATGAACGACCCGATGGGGATGATTTTCCTCTGCAATTTCTTCGTGACGTTCGATGTGTAACCGGCTGTCGCCACGAGAACGGACTCCGCGCTCAACGAGCCTCTAATCGTTTCGACGATAAAACGCTTCCCCTCACGCCTTAGCCTGTTGACTCGCGCCCGGGAGTGGAGTCTCGCCCCGGCTTTTTCCGCGGCGCGCGCCAAACCTGCCACGTACTGCGCCGGGTTCAACCCCCCGCTGACCTCGTCCACCAGACCGCCGTGATAGGCAACCGAACCGACCTCATCCTTCAATTCGCGCGGCGGGACGAGTCTCACGTTATGGTTGAATTCCTGCGCCATGAATTCGACTTCCTTTTCGAGCGCGGCGTAATGTCCGGGTTTGTTTGCCACGAGCAAGTGACCGGTGCGACCAAAACCGCAGTCAATTTTTTCCTCTTTGACGATCTGTTCCACCGTATCCACCGAATCCAGCGAACATTGGAATAACTGTCTCGCCAGGTCCCGCCCGTATCTTTTGAGGACGATCTGCATGGGGAGTTTGAGCCCGGTCAGCGCCATGCCGCCGTTGCGCGAACTCGCCCCCCAGCCAATGGATTCAGCCTCCAGTACTGCAACATTCATGTTGCGCTTTGCCAGCGTATATGCCGCGCTCAAACCTGTATATCCCGCGCCGATGACCGCAACATCCACGTTTTCGGGAAAGGGTATGATGGTGTTCGAGTCTGCGGGCATTTGGGCGGTCGTCAGCCAGAAGTTTTGTTGGTTCATGCCTGTCCTGTGGATTCCTGAAGCATGCTTCAGCATATACGCCAGCAAGTGTCGCCATCCCGCGCATTGTGGAACCACGCGGCGCTGGCTGGGTTAAAAATCATGCGAGCATTGTTTCCCAATCCATTTCATGGAGGGTCTTGTGCAAACGGTGATCGTCTTCGACGATGTGGTAAGTCAGGTTCGTGAAGAGTCTTTGCGCGATCTCGCGGATCGGTTCGAGGGGAACCACCTCATCCCGCGTCCCGTGGATGAGGATCGTTGGAACAGAAACAGGTTCGAGGTCGGAACGGGAAGCGAGGGGAGGGAGGGTCAAAGCCGGGGCAAGCAGGATCAGTTTGCGAACTTGAGTTGCATGATTCAACGTATGGACCGTTCCCATGAGTCCGCCGAAGGACGAGCCGATGATCCTCCAATCCGATTTGTCCGCAAGGATCGGTTCGAGTTGACGCATCCGTTCCTCGAACGAGCCTTTGAAATCGGGCGTGAGCATTCCGGGAAACCATTCGCGGAATTGGCGCGCTTTGCCGCTGTTGCTGTCGCTTTCGAGGCCGTGAAGGTAGATGAGGCGGCTTGTGTCCACGTTCTATCTTTCCGAGTGTTTTTGCGCCTGGAAGATGACAACCTGCGCCAGCGCGCCGATGATGAAGATGCCCGCAATGGCAAGCGTTTTGGCGATGCCGAAAAGAGGCAGGACGCCGTAAATGAGATAGGCGCCGATTAGGCAGGCTACGACGATCATCGCCCAATCGCCCAGCAGACCGAGGATCAACGCCCCCAGCACGCTCCCGACAAAGAAGGGCAGGATGGGGATGCTGAGGCTGCCCGGCGCGAAGAACTCGCTGAACACGTATCCGCCGACCAGAAAGCCGCAGACGTAATGTCCCACGCGTTTATCAGACAGGGTGAGCGCGGCGGCAAGGATCGCCAGCGCGGCGAGGAAGGCTGTATCTCCCCAGGATGGCAAGGTGGCTGGAAGAAGGGGGGTAAGGCGGACGCCGATGAACGCCGCCATTGCGGCGGAGAAGAGAAAACTGAGTTCGCGTCCCAATAGTAGGATCACGATTCCCGCCGCGATTTGCAATGCGATCAAATCCATGGCTTCTCCTCGGTTATTTACGGCTCTGCAAAACCTCGCGCAGGCTGGTTTGCAGTTCCTTTGGCAGTTCCGGCGACATGCGCCTCAATGATACCGCCGGGAGCGGGCTTTTCGTCTTCTTCACGATCTGTTGGAGGAAGAACACGGTCTCCTCGGGGGAGGCTTTGTAGAGGGCTGTGATCAGTTCTTGCAAATCGAATTGTAACGCGGCGGGCGAGGCTTTGAAGATGGGTTCGACGATTTCGAAGATGGGGGGCAGGTTGTCGAAATCGGGGGTGTTGATGAGGGGGACGAGTGCCTGGATGCCGTTCGACCATAGCCGTTGGCGCGCCGGGTGCATCCATTCCTTGACCAGGACGAGGAATAAGTCCGGCGTTTCGCTGCGGAGGCGCGTGAGGCTGGTGGTGAGCAGTGCGGCGCGGACGCTTGGGTCGCGCACGGCTTGAGTCCATGCAGTGAGGCGGGCGAGCAATCTTTCTTCTTGAGGAGGAATGCGTCCCAATAGAAACGCGGCAAGCAGGCGAGTTTCGAGCCAGCCTTCATCCCAGAGCGCGTCGGCAAGTTCGAGCGCCTGGATGGGTCTTCCTTCTGCCAAAGGACCCAGTTCGGTCTCGATCTGGCGAAGGACGACAGCCGGTGTTCGATAGGTTGGAAGAACGGACGAAGGCGCCACGCCCTGGCTCCGCAGCGAGCGATTGACGTAATAGTCCAGTATCTCGCGGTGTTCGCGCAGGAATTCGCCCGGCTGGTCGAAGAGGTCTGCCAGGCGCGCGGTTTGTTTTTTGAGGCGGGCGAGGTCTATGGCGGGCATGGGTTCGGTGGATAGTGTGCAGTGACCAGTCACTGATGACCGATCACTGCTCACTGGTTTTTAATACGCTCTGCCGAACAGCACTTTCTTCTCGGCTTCGTTTCCGCAGACGATGCACCTGCCTTTGTTCGCGGGCTGTCCTTCAAGAGGGATGCAACGGGCGGTGGCTTTGGTGTCTTCTTTGATTTTCGCTTCGCATTCCTTGCTGCCGCACCAGTAGGAGAACGCCCAGCCATCGGCAACGACCTGCTTGAGTTCGTCGTAGGTCTGGGGGTCGTGGATGTTGGCGTCGCGGAAGGCTGTGGCGCGTTTGAGGAGGGAATCATGAATCTCGGACAGGAGTCCGCTCACGGTCGAGGGGAGACCCGTTTGCGAGACGAAGGATTTGCCCTCGCGTCCCGCCACGTCCCGTCTTGCCAGCGCGACCGAGCCTTTTTCCACATCCCTGGGTCCGATCTCGATTCGCACAGGGACGCCGCGCATCTCCCAATCGTTGAATTTGAATCCGGGCGTGACGCCTTCGCGGTCGTCCATTTTGATGCGAATACCCGCGGCTTTTAACTCAGCGAAGACTCGATCTGCAACTTCCATCACTTTGCTTTTTTCGGCGCCGCTCTTGTAGATGGGGACGATGACAACCTGAATGGGCGCGATCTTGGGAGGCATGACCATGCCCTGGTCGTCGCCGTGCGTCATAATGATCGCGCCGATCATGCGCGTGGACAGACCCCACGAGGTGGTGTAACAGTATTCGAGTTTGTTTTCCTTGTTCAGAAATTGGATCTCGAACGCTTTCGCGAAGTTCTGACCGAAATAATGCGACGTGCCGGATTGGAGCGCGCGCTTGTCCTGCATCATCGCCTCGATGGTGGTGGACATCACCGCACCGGCGAATTTTTCGCTTTCGGTCTTGACGCCCTTGATGACGGGGACGGCGCAGTCGTTGATCGCGAAATCTGCGTACACGTCCAACATGCGGAAGGTTTCTTCCTTTGCTTCCTCCGCCGATGCGTGCGCGGTGTGACCTTCCTGCCAGTAGAATTCGGCGGTGCGGAGGAATAGTTTCGTGCGCAGTTCCCAGCGCAACACCGAACCCCATTGGTTGATCAGCACAGGCAGGTCGCGCCAGGATTTGATCCATTTGGAATACATGTATCCGATGATGGTCTCGGAGGTGGGACGCACGACCAAAGGCTCTTCGAGTTTTTCGCCGCCGCCGTGAGTGACGACCGCCAGTTCGGGAGCGAAGCCCTCCACGTGTTCCTTTTCCTTTTCGAAGAACGACATGGGGATGAGCATGGGGAACGCCGCGTTGACGTGACCCGTCTCCTTGAAGCGTCGGTCGAGTCCGGCTTGCATGTTTTCCCAGAGCGTCCAGCCGTAGGGTTTGACGACCATGCAGCCGCGCACGGGGGAGTAGTCCGCCATGTCCGCTTTCAGGACGAGTTTGTTGTACCATTCTGCAAAGTCTTCCGCGCGGGTGGGTAGGCGCTGCATTGAGCTTGTCGAAACGTTATCTTCAGCCATTTTTTCCTCAAATATGTTCAGGGTTACAGGTTTTCAGGTTTCAACCTTCCAACCTTCTACTTTCTACTTTCCAACTTCTCTACGGCAGTTTTCACGTCCTTCGCAAAGGACAACAACTCGCGTTGCCCTGCGGGAGTATACTCATCCAATCGTGTGAAAACCTGATCGAAGACGGACTGCCAGCCGTCCCCGACCAGGATCAACGGCCTCCGGTGCAGCGTCCCAATGATCATCAGATTCCAAGTGAGGGCGATTTCGGTCAACGTGCCGGGACCGCCGGGAAGCGCAATCGCCGCGTCGCAATCCTCGATCAAAGCCTGCAGCCGCTCGAGGAGCGTTTTCTTCTTCCGTTCCTCCTTCACCCAGCGATTCGCGCCGACGTTACGCCATTTCTCGATCTCCTCGCACGTCACGCCGACAACGTGTCCGCCCGCCTCATAGGCGCCGCGCGAGACCGCCTCCATCGTGCCGATATAGCCGCCGGTTAGCACGGTGTGTCCGCGTTGCGCCAGCAGCCGCCCCAGGAGCAGCGCTTCCTCGTAGGCGGCATCGCCTTCCTTCGGTTGTGAACCACCAAATACAGAGATGTTCATAATTTCAGTAACCAGTTATCAGTGATCAGTATCCCAGGCGCGGGACTTGTTCACTTCGAGTTTCTTCAACACCGCCCGCTCCAGGTCAATCCCTGAAACGGACGCCAATTGCAAAAGGTACAAGGTCACGTCTGCGAGTTCGCTGCCCAATTCGTCCCTGTCCTTGATCTCGTCGGTGAATTGGAAGTGTTCCAGTATCTCAGCCGCCTCTATGGCGAGAGATACCGCCAGGTTGCGCGGCGTCTGCGGACGCTTGCTATTGTTGGCGTACCAGCCTTTCGATTCGACGAGGCGGTGCATTTCATCGGTGAGTTGTCTAATATCCATGTCTATTCACTTTCCACTTTCATCTCCGCGATGAAACAAAAAACGGCCCGCCAGAGTCTGGGAGCCGCTCGTTAACGTGATGAACCGAACCTAACCAGACCGGGAAGGCGTATGCTCACTCGCAGGGGACGGCAACGGGTTCAACATAAGGCAAGCAATCCTATGGATGATGCGCCGATTATACACGATTTTCTCTGCTACAATATCAATATGGATGGAAATTATTCCGACCTGCTCGAAAAATCGCTGGACGGGTCGCGGGTGAAATTGCTCCACCTTCTGGCGTTTCAGGCGTCCACGTTGAAGGTGCCGCTTTATCTGGTTGGCGGGGTTGTTCGGGACATCCTTTTGGGGCGTCCCGTGAGGGAATTCGATCTGGTGGTGGAGGGGGACAGCGCAAGGTTCGCGGAGCATATCGTAAGAAAGTTCGGCGGCAGGGTGATGATCCATTCCAGGTTTGGGAGCGCCACGTGGTCCATGAGCGAAAACACGCTCAGGCGGCTGAACTTCCCGGCTCTTCATCTGGCGTACCCTTCGCTCTCTTTCGATCTGGTCTCTGCCCGCTCCGAGACGTATTCGTTCCCCGGCGCACTACCGACCGTAAAACGTTCCACCATTGAAGATGACCTGCGCCGTCGTGATTTCACCATCAACGCCATGGCGATCCGTCTGGACGGGGAGCACTTCGGGGAGTTGTTCGATCCGCTTAACGGGCGAAAAGACCTGGAGGACAAATGGATCCGGGTCCTGCACCCAAAATCCTTTCTGGACGATCCCACCCGCCTCTTTCGCGCGCTTCGGTATGAATCCCGTTATGGATTTCGAATCATCCCCGAAACTTTGACCCTGATCAACGACGAAGCGCGCGCCGTCCTTTCCGGCTTGAGCGGCGAACGCCTGCGCCACGAGTTCGACCTGATCTTCGAGGAAACGAATCCGTCCGCGATCTTGAAACGACTCGGCGAACTGGAACTGCTCGAACCCGTCCATCCCGCATTGACAGACGCCGATCCCCGATTGCCACCCCTCGAAGACCCCGATCCCGAGTACGGGGAGTTCCCCGTTCCCGCTATCCTTTCATTCCCCCAATCGCTCGGCTGGACGGTCTGGCTGATGCCGATTACCCCCGATAAAATTGATGCGATCTCCGAACGGCTCGCCTTCCCGGTCTTGTTGACAAAATCCGCGCGCGCCGCTTCCGCCTTGAACCGGGATTTACCCTCCTTCAAGGACTGGAAACCCAGCCAATGGACCTTCCATCTCGATGAAATGCCGTCCCTGGCTGTCTATGCCGTGTACCTCGCGAAGAACGAACCGGCTTTGCATGACTATCTCGCCACATGGCAGCGCGTAAAACCGAAAACCACCGGCGACGACCTGAAAATGCGCGGTCTCGAACCCGGCCCGAAATACGCCGAAATCCTCCGCCGCCTCCGCGCCGCCTGGCTGGACGGAGAAGTGAGGACGGAAGAAGAAGAGATGTCCTTGTTAAATAAAAACCTCGGAAACCTGTAAAGACTTCCGAAGTCTGCGCCATTCATCTATAATCGGATGGGATACCCACATGCCAGACCGAAAAACCCTCCCCGTCAAACCGCTCGACCAACGCCTGCCATATCGTCTGCGCGAAAACTTCCTGTCCACTCCCGAACTGGCGTTGTTCCGCACCCTGCAGGGGATGGTCCGCCAACATTACGTCGTTTGCCCCAAAGTTGCGCTCAACGACATCTTCTACATCGTCCGCCCGAACGAGAACGTCCACTACTTTAACAAGATCTTCCGCAAACATGTGGACTTCCTGCTCTGCGATCCCGATACATTCAAACCCGCCATTGGCGTCGAACTGGTCAAGCCTGTGGCGAAGAACGAAACACGCGAGACCGACCAGTTCATGGAAGACCTCTTCCTCAGCGCGGGACTGCCCCTCGTCCACGTCCCCTCGAGCGAACGATACTCGGAAAACGATCTTGTGGAACTGTTCCAACTCGCGATTATGAAGGTGAAGGAAACCGAATCGCTTCGCGCGACGGAGAAATCTGATTCGGTCCCGATGTGCCCCGTCTGTGGGAAGATGATGGTCCTCCGCATCCACCGCAATGGACCCAACCTGGGGAAAAAATATTACGGCTGTATGGACAGTCCCAGGTGCAGTGGGGTGGTGGAGATAGGGTGATCTTCTACCCTCTTTCTCCCTTCACCAATCCTTCCTCGATCCTCATCGCCTTTCCCGTCCCCTTATCGCGCAGCATCAGGATTTCCGCCATGATGCTGACCGCGATCTCCTCCGGCGTCTCCGCGTTCAACTCCAATCCCATCGGCGAATGGACGCGCGCGAGCTTCTCCTCGGACACGCCCTTCTCCTTCAACGCCTTGACTGTTGTCAGCCACCTGCGCCTCGACCCAATGACGCCGATGTACGCCGCGTTCGTTTCGAGTAGACTCGGCAAACCTTCCGCATCAATGCCGGACCCGCGGCTGGTCACCACCAAATAAGTCTGGCGCGTCACCTTGAGTTGATTTGGTAACTCCGCCATCGGGCATGGATAATACGCATCCGCGCCCGGCACGGACTCGGGATTGCAGAATTCCTCGCGGTCATCGCTGACGGCGACGCGGAATCCCAGCCACTTCGCCAAATGGACGACCGCCTTGCCAACGTGACCGCCGCCAATGACGACGACCATTGCAGGGGGAAGGATGGGTTCCACGAACACCTCCACAGTTCCACCGCACACGCCCGGATCGCCGCGGCTGGGATCCACCATCGAATACGACACCACACGCGGTTGACCGTCGCTCATCGCCATCCATGCCTCGTCGAGGACGCGGTGTTCCAGGTCCCCGCCGCCGATTGTCCCGATGAACTTGCCATCGGGATAAACGAGCATTTTACTGCCCACATGCCGCGGCGTGGAACCTTCGCTTTTCACCACCGTGCATAACGCCGCGGCTTCGTTGTTCTTTTCCAATTCGGAGAGAGCCTGGTAAATGGTTTTCATAAAATCGTTTCAATTCGCATTAGAGCAACTACCTCTCCAGCAACCCCAGCACCACCGGCAACAACTGTTTCTTCCTCGATACCACGCCTGGTGCGTCGCGAGTGCCATCGGCAAGAGGAGGATAGGGAAGGTTGTCGAGAACGGGTGGGGCGTCGGAGGAGAGGATGAGGCGGCTCGATCCGCGCACCACGTCGGTGACGAGGAGCATCGCGAAGTCGAGTCCGCGTTTGTCTCGTAACTCGTTGAGTGCCTTTGTGATCGGTTCGAGGTGCTCGGAGAGTTGCACGAGGTCGGTCACTTCGGCTTGGGCAATGGCGAGTTTGAATCCACCGGCTTCGTAGGCTTTGACATCGTTGCTGACGATCTCCTCGGGTTTGCGATTCGAGAGTCCCGCGCCCGCGGAAAGGATGGCTTTGCCATAGGACTCTAGGGTCTCGCCCTTGAGCGGACTCCCGCCAACGAACGCCCAGCGCGCCAGCCTCTGCGCGGCTTCCTTGTCGCGCGGCGTGGTGGTGGGAGAGGTCAGGATGAGCGTATCAGCCAAAAGCCCCGCGAGAAGCGCACCGGCTAAATCGGGAGGCGCGGAGAGTCCCGCCTCCGCAATCTGTTCGGAGACGAGCGTCGCGGTGGATCCCACGATGTCCACCGTGAATCGGATCGGTGTGTGCGTGTGCGGGTTGCCGAGGCGGTGATGATCCAGGATTTCGAGCAGTTCGGCTTCTTCGAGCGCGGCGATGGATTGGCGCGGCTCGTTGTGATCCACGAGGATGATCTTGAGGCGCGGCGGGTTGAGGATGTGCCGCTGGCGGGCAACGCCGAGGTAGAGTCCGTTTTCATCCACCACCCAATAGTCGTCGATCTCGGTGCGCAAAATGCGGTTGAGCGAATCGCGGATGTGGGCGTTTGACTGGAATTTGGGCACGGAAGTGTTCGCTGCATCCTTGCAGGGGGCAGACATCATTTCGCGCACGGTTGCGTCGCCGGGGCGTGGACCGAGAATGTCGGTAAAGTATTGGAAGAGGCTCAAACCGTTGATGATACCGTAGGGGGTTCCGTCCTCGTTAACGATGGGTGCCAGGCCGCCTGTGCGGCTGGCGAGCGTCCAAGCCATGCCGAGTTGGGCTTCGGGGCTGATGCTATCGAGCCGGTGCATGACGGATTCAAACCGCGGCGAAGCGTCGGTTAATAGCAGGGGAGGTTCAAGCCCGAGTGTTTTCAGCACCCATGAGGTTTGCGGATTCAACGCCCCGGCGCGTGCCGCGACTGTATTGGCGCCATCGCGTTCGCGCAGCAGCCAGGCGTAACCCATTGCCGAGGCAACGGAGTCAGTATCGGGGTTGATATGTCCTACAACGTAAATTTGATCTGGCATCCGTTCATGTTCTCCAAATGATTTCGGAAGGTTTCGGGGTGATTATATCTCGCCTTTTTCGACCATGGCTAGAAATACCCGGGCGATCTTCGGGTCGAAGTGTTTCCCGCTCTGTTCCTTGAAGTACTCGATGATCTTTTCACGCTCCCATGCCTTGTTGTAGGGACGGTCATGGCTGAGCGCATCCCAAACGTCGGCAATGGCAAAGATGCGCGCAGACAACGGAATTTCCTCCCCTTTAAGTCCTTGCGGATAGCCAGTCCCATCCCATTTTTCGTGGTGACTGTAAGGAATTTCCACCGCTTTTTTCAAGAATGGGATGGGCGAAAGTAACTTGTAGGCGGTTTCGGGGTGGGTTTCGATGATCCTGCGCTCCTCAGGGGTGAGCTTGCCTTTTTTGTGTAATACCTCGTCTGGGATGCTGATCTTGCCAATGTCGTGCAAGATCGAGCCGCTGCGGATATCCTCCAT
>JABWAU010000006.1 GCA_013360875.1 Anaerolineales bacterium
GCGGCGCGCGAATACGGAGTGGAGATCATCCTGACGGGCGACGCTTCGAGGATTCAGCCGATACTTGATTCAACCAATGGAGCGAATCCACCCGTACGCGTGATCCACGCCCCCGAAATGCTGACCATGCGCGACAAAGGCGAAGACCTCGTAATGAAGGCGCGTCACAAGGAGGCGCAGAACTCGATGGCGGTGGGACTCGACCTCGTCAAACGCGGCGAAGCGGACGCGTTCGTCACGGCGGGCAACACCGGCGCGGCGATGGTGACATCACTGTTTCGGCTGGGCCGCATCCGCGGCGTGGATCGTCCCGCGTTGGCGCCGCCCTTCCCCACTGCCACAGGCTATTGCATCATCCTGGATATCGGCGCAAACCCCGATTGCAAGCCGGAGAATCTTTTGCAGTTCGGCATCATGGGAAGCGTCTATGCGGAACGCGTGCGCGGCGTGAAGAACCCGCGCGTCGGTTTGATCTCGAATGGCGAAGAGGCAGGCAAGGGAAGCGAACTGGTCAAGGGCGCGTATCTCCTGCTCGAAAAGACGAACCTGAATTTCATCGGCAACGTGGAAGGCAAGGAAATTTTCACCGGGCATGTGGACGTCGCCGTGACGGACGGCTTCACGGGCAACGTTCTTTTAAAGTCAACGGAGGCGGTCGCCAAACTCATCATCGAGAAGATCCGCGAGTCCATCAAGGGCGGAGGTCCGCTGGCGTTGATCGGCGGCGCGCTTGTGAGACCCGCGATGGGCAAAGTCCGCAAACTGCTCGATCCCAGCGAGGAAGGCGCGGCTCCGTTGCTCGGCGTGAACGGACTCGTCTTCATCGGTCATGGCAGGTCGGATGCCGTCGCCATCAAGAACGCAGTGCGCGTGGCAAAGGAAGCGGCTGAGTCGAAAGTGCTGGATGCGATGAAGTCCGCCATCGAGGAAAGTTTGAGGAAATAACTCTCACCGCGAAGAGGCGAAGAACGCAAAGTTTTCTTCTTTTCTTCTTTGAATCTCCGCGCCTTCGCGCGGTTAAAAAAGGTATTCATGAAAATCATCAAAAACGAAAAACTCATCAAACGCAACGGCAGGATCGGTCAATGGACGAGTCTCGGCGCGCTGGCTGTCTTGGGCTTGGGCATGTACATCTCGTTCACACGGACAGATTTGTTCGTTTACTCCATCGCCGCGTTGCTCGTCGGCTTTACGCTGACACAGATCGGCATGTATATGGGCAACCGCTACGGTCGCAGTCCGCGCCTCGACGAAAAACTGGACGCCGGACTCAAGGGGCTGCAAAACGAGTTTGTGATCTATCACTACATGACGCCCGCCTCGCACCTGCTCGTCGGTCCCGCAGGGATCTGGATCCTCATGCCCTACCACCAGCGCGGGCAGGTGCTCTACAGAAAGAATCGCTGGCGCTTGAGCGGGGGCGGGTTCCTGCAAGCCTACATGCGCATCTTCGGGCAGGAGAATCTGGGACGACCCGATCTCGAAATTGACGGGGAGATCAAGGCGGTTAAAAAATATCTCGCCAAGCAGATGGACGAATCGGAAATTCCCGAGATCAGGGCGCTGATGGTCTTCACCAACGAAAACGTCGAAATCGAAGCGGACGACGCGCCCGTCCCCGCATTGAAACTCAAGGAGATCAAGGAATTCTTCAGGAAGAAGGCGAAGGAAAAGCCGATCGGTCCGATGCAGCTCGCGGCGGTAAAAGCCGCGCTGTCGGAGTGACTCGATGCCGTCATTGCGACCTTCGGCGAGCAATCCCACACCACGACCGGTGATTGCTTCGCCCTTCGGGCTCGCAATGACGGTTCATTTTATTTATGATACACTTGTTCTACTTATGAATTCAATCGTAGCCATAGACATCGAAACGACGGGACTCAACGACGAACGCGACGCCATCATCGAGATCGGGGCGGTGAAGTTCAAGGGTCATCGCGTGGAGGACGAGTGGACGGCGCTTATCAATCCCGGCCGGCACATCCCGGAATTCATCACCGCGCTGACCGGCATCAGCGACGTGGAGGTGCGTAACGCGCCGCGCCTGAGAGAGGTCGCCCGCGAACTCGAAGCCTTCGTCGGCGATGCGCCGGTGGTGGGACACAACGTCCGATTCGATCTGGGCTTCATCCAAAAACAGGCAGGGATATTGCAATACAACGAGATCATTGACACCTACGAACTCGCCGCGGTGCTGATGCCAACCGCCAGTCGGTACAACCTGGGTTCGCTCGGCAAACAACTCGGCATCCTGCTTCCCGCCACCCACCGCGCGCTGGACGATGCCCGCGTCACGATGGCGGCGTTCAATAAACTGCTCGAACTCGCGCGTGAACTGCCGCTCGACCTTCTCGCCGAGATCGTCCGTCACGGCGAAGTGCTGGAATGGGATGCGAACTGGGCTTTCCAGGAAATCATGCGTTCGCGCTCCAAAGAAGGGATCAAGGCAAAGAAGGTAAAAAAGGAAAGCCCCTCGTTCTTCGACGACTCCAAATATCCGCCGCTCGATGATCCCGAACGACCCATTCCGCTCGATGCGGACGAGGTCGCGTCGATTCTCGAATACGGAGGACCGTTTTCGCAATACTTCGAGTCGTTCGAGCAACGACCCGAACAGATCGCCATGATCCGCGCGGTGAGCGACGCGCTTTCGCATGGAAATCATTTGATGGTCGAGGCGGGGACGGGCGTCGGCAAGTCGTTTGCATACCTCGTGCCTGCGGCGCTGTTTGCCGTGCAGAACAACACGCGCGTCGTCGTTTCCACAAACACGATCAACCTGCAGGATCAACTCATTCAACGAGACCTGCCCAATTTGAGTCAGGCGCTCAACCTCGACTTTCGTTTCTCGGTCCTCAAGGGTCGCTCGAATTATCTTTGCCCGCGGCGGCTCGAGAACATGCGGCACTTCGGTCCGCGCAACGCGGATGAGATGCGCGTGCTGGCGAAGGTCATGGTGTGGCAGTTAAACAACTCGAGCGGAGATCGAAGCGAGATCAACCTCACGGGTCCGACCGAGCGTGAGGTGTGGAATCGGCTGTCGGCGGAGGACGACGCGTGCACCACCGAAACGTGCATCAAACGAACGGGCGGCGCGTGTCCCTTCCATCGCGCCAAGACCGCGTCGCAATCCGCCCACGTACTGGTCGTCAATCACGCGCTCCTCCTGTCCGACGTCGCCACGGGGAGCAAGGTCCTGCCCGAGTATTCGCACCTCATCATTGACGAAGGTCATCACTTGGAATCCGCAACAACGAACGCGTTATCGTTTCGATTGAGTCAATACGATATGGATCGCATGATGAAGGAGGTCGGCGGGACGAACACCGGCGTGCTGGGGCGCCTGCTCGGTGAGACGAACGAAACGCTTCGCCCCGCGGACTTCGGCCTGCTCCAGCAAAAAGTCAACCGCGCCACCGACATGACGTTCCGCATCGAACAGATGAACCGCGAGTTCTTCAACGTATTGGGCGAGTTCGCGCGGCTGCAACGCGAAGGACAGCCGCAATCGAATTACAACTGGCAGTCGCGCATCCTGCCCGCCACACGGACGCTGCCCTACTGGGACGAAGTGGAAATGGCATGGGACGCGACCGGCGAGACGTTACGCAACCTGCTCAACGAGTTATCGAACATCTACAAAGCCGCCGCGGAGTTGTACGCGGACGGGCACGACGAACTCGAAGACGTGATGGGCGACATCAGCAACGTGTTCCGCAGGCTGACCGAAGCCGAAGCGAATATTACGGGCATGATCAGCAAACCGGCTAACGGCACGGTGTACTGGATCGAGGTTCAGCCAAATCAAAATCGCCTGTCGCTGAACGCCGCGCCGTTGAGCGTTGCCTCGCTGGTCGAAAAACATATTTGGCACGAGAAGCGATCCGTGATCCTCACTTCCGCCACATTGACCGCGCATGGCGAGTTCCAATATCTGCGCAACACCCTCGGCGCGGACGAAGCGGACGAGATGCAACTCGGCTCGCCGTACGATTACGAAAGCGCGGCTCTGCTCTACATCGCCAACGATATCCCTGAACCGAACCAGCACGGCTACGAACAGATTCTCAACAAAACCATCCTCAACACCGCCAAAGCCACAGGCGGACGGATGCTCGTGCTGTTCACATCCTATGCGGCATTGAAGAAAACCTCGCATGCCATCACGGGTCCGTTGGCACGGGAGGAGATTTACGTCTACGAACAGGGTGATGGCGCTTCGCCAAACGCACTGCTCGAATCTTTCAAAGCCACGGACCGCGCCGTGCTGTTGGGAACCAAGTCATTCTGGGAGGGTGTGGACGTGCCCGGCGAGGCGCTCTCGGTCGTTTTCATCACCAAACTGCCCTTCGATGTCCCCACCGACCCGCTCATCGCGGCGCGCTCCGAAATATACGAAGACCCGTTCAACCAATATTACCTGCCAGAAGCCATCCTCAAATTCCGCCAGGGATTCGGGCGACTCATCCGCACCCAGTCCGACCGCGGCGTGGTTGCCATTCTCGACCGCCGCGTGTTGACCAAACAATACGGGCGGCTATTTTTGGAATCGCTTCCGCCATGCACGGCAAGACAGGGACCCGCCGGGAATCTGCCACGCGAGGCTGGGAAGTGGCTGGGGGTGTGAAATTTGTTCGATTGACTTCAAAGGATGGTGCGACTATAATCTAGCCAGACTAGACAGGAGAGTTCTCGTGAACACAATCTGGCAACTGCAGGACGCAAAAAACAAATTTAGTGAAGTCATTGAACGCGCGCTCAAACATGGACCTCAACTTATCACGCGCCGAGGAAAGAAGACTGTCATTATCATGTCTTACGAGGAATATGCACGGATGAAACAGTCTCAAATCAAACTTTCCGAGTTTTTCCGTGCATCGCCTCTGACGAAAGTTGACCTCAACCTGAAACGCGACAAAAGCCTTCCTCGGGAGGATGCGAAATTATGAAGTATCTTCTGGATACTTGCGTTATTTCGGAATTGGTCGCAAAACAGCCCAATCCTCGCGTGCTGGAATGGATAGATACGGTTGATGCAGATGGCGTATACATAAGCGTTATCACGGTCGGGGAAATCATCAAAGGCATAGAAAAACTTCCAAATTCAAAGCGGAGACAGGAATTAAGTGACTGGCTTGAAAGCGAGTTACTAATTCGCTTTCAGGATAATCTGATTGAACTTGACGTAAACATTCTTATTCAATGGGGCAGGCTGAATGCGCGGCTTGAGATCAGCGGACAGAGAGCGCCTGTCATTGACTCACTCATCGCGGCAACAGCGTTGGAACACGACCTCATCCTCGTCACTCGAAATGAATCTGACTTTGCAGGAACAGAAGTTGAAATATTAAATCCATGGGAATAACATTTCTCGACAAGTGCGTTTTGACCTGGCGATACGGGCGGTTGTTCCTTGAATCCCTCCCGCAGTTCACGGCGAGGCAGGGGCCCCGCAGGGAATCTTCCGCGCGAGGCGGGGAAGTGGCTGGGGATGTAGTGAGAACCTGTTATGCAAGCAGTTGCGTTTAAGCGCAAAAAGCCTATAATAATAACTGCTCATCCAGCCAGCACTTCCAGCATCGGTAATTAGGTTTGATTGCAATATGGAGTGGAAAATGAAGAACATTTCGTTGGTCGATTTTCCCGAAAAATTCGAACCTCTTGTTGTCATCACTGGTGATAGAAGAGAGTCCAAACCGAAGTCCAAAGGGGATTTGCTGGCTTACTCTTTAAGCAATATAGATTTGACTTACCTCCTAAATCTCGGATTAAAAAAGGTAAGAATCCTCACCGACAAAATATTCGTTTTACTTGACCAGGAAGAACTTCAAAATCTATTTGGAAAGACACACATTCTCACCATAGGATCCCCGGCGGTAAATTTTCTAACCAGGCAGATTAACAGTCAAAATCTGTTTTATTTTGACATCCCAGATACGGCGATTCAAGACATATCGAAACACGAGAAAATTATTAATGACATCAGGTATGATCCCGTAGATCTCTTCATTTACAAAGAAATCTTTGAAAGAGGACTTACTCCTGACGAGATCATCAAGCAAGACTTAATGGATTATCCAGATATTGAAAGTCTTGCAGAAAGATCCAAACAGTTATACAAAGAATACAAAGCATTAAATCTGAAGCACAAGAACTGGAAGCAGTTTATTCACAACTTTGACCGCACAGGTATTTTTGATCCCATAGACGGCATCAAGCATGCAGTTACATTAAGGTCTTATAACGATTTCGGAATTCTCTCGATCTCCAGGAATCCCTTTTCAAAAGAAGACTTCTTTGTCATAACAATCGCAGGCATTCACGGAATTGCAACAGCGCTCGGGGCAAAACTTCTGGCGACAAAAGAGGCGCTTTCCGACAGGCCGTTTGGTGGGATTTATGAGGTCACATTTCCTGATTATGGAGCCTGGCATGCAAAAGTTGATAAGGCGCAGATAAAGTGGCAAACAGAAGCATACAGAGAAAGATTCAATACCATTGAATCAGTCCTGAAACTCATAGATGAAAGAAGCAGGCAAAAACAAACCCAATTCGGCTTTTTTGTATCATCACCCTACAACGAAGAGGATGAGTATTTCAAGGGCTTGAATCAATCCCTCAAAGCCATATGTGAGCGCTACTTTGAGTCAACAGAGACCGCCTACTCAATCAACACGAGCGGAGAAGGTTTTTTCCCCAATATAATTGAAGACCGTATAAAAAGCTCCGCCGCCATAATACACATTCTAAATGAATACAAACCAGGCGTTCTTTTTGAAATCGGCTTGTCTCTTGGCCACAAAAAACGCGCCTTTATTGTGTGGGATAAAAAGTTGGGAAAATTAAATTTTTCCAAACTCCCAAGAACAATCGAAAAAATCAACATTCTGCAATTCGATTCGAGCAACGAAAAAGAGTTCCACGAAACCATAATCGAAAAAGTCATCCAGCCGTCACTTAGAAAACTTGAAAGCAAAGATGAAAGCAATTCATCCGTCCTCGAAGCTGCGCTTTCAAATGTCTCCAACGCCTATGATGAAAAGCGTACGTACCTATACATTTCATCCACGTTGAATATTTATCGAAACCTGATCAATGAAATTCTCGATGATTTTCAGTCAGTCCCTTTTGACGAAACGGAACTGATGGGGAGGGACTATGTCAATGCCCAAGGATATGGGATCAGCAATGCAAGCGGGTGCATCTTTTTACTGGATAACCATGACATCAACGGTATTATTCTTTTAGGGCTTGCGTGTGCATTACAGAAAAACACCCTGCTTTTGAGAAAAGAAAATATTTCAATGTGGAACGGCGAATTCGGTCAAATCAAGGAGGCAACCGCCGAGCAGGATATTCAAAAGAACATAAGGCGGTTCCTTAAGCGCCAACATAACCATAGACAATGAATTATAGAATTCCGTATTCGATAGAGGCGTGGTCGTCATTCCCGATCGCCGCGTGTTGACCAAGCAATACGGGCGGCTGTTTCTTGAGTCACTTCCGCAATGCACGGCGAGACAGGGATCTGCAGGTAACCTTCCGCACGAGGCTGGGAAGTGGCTGGGGACGTAACTGTAATCATGCCCTCCCCCTACTTCCTCCTCTTCGAACTCATCATCTACATCCAACTTGCCCTCTGCCTGCACCACGCGTGGAAACACGGCGCGGGGAACCTGCTCAGGTTGTTCGCGGGGATTCTCTTCGGCGTGTCGCTCGAGCTCGCCACGATCCGCCAGTTGAACGCGTACGAGTATGGACGATTCCTCATCATGATCCTCGACGTGCCGCTGTGCATCGGCGTGGCGTGGGGATGCATCCTCTACAGCGTGATGCAATTTTCGGACGGAAGCAATCTGCCGTATTTCGCGCGTCCCGTGCTGGACGGTCTGCTCGCCCTGAATATTGACCTCGCGCTGGATGCGGTTGCCATCCGCTTCGGGTTCTGGGACTGGGGACAGGGTTTGGATTTTCAATACTTTGGCGTGCCCTACGCGAATTTCTGGGCGTGGTTCTGGGTGATCTTCTTCTTTTCGCTCGGGTGGCGTCTCTTCGCGCGGCGAAGGGACTGGATCGGAACGTGGGTCTCACCCCTCTTTGCCCTGGTCATCGGTCTTTCGGGCGTCCTGGGGACCAACGCGCTGATCGCCTTCCGAATCCCTTTTGAGTATCACAACCTGACGGCAATCACCCTCATGGTTCTTGCGATTGCGCTCGTAACTGCCTATCGCCCAAAGTTCCATCTCACGTCCATACCCGCGCTGACGTTCTGGATACCCACACTAACGCATCTCTACATCCTGGTTGCCGGATTGATCGCCGGGGTCGTCCTCGATCCGCCGTTTCTGTTGCTCGCGGGTTTCGTCATGCTTGTCGTTTCCCTTTGTTTACACCGCCCAACGATCAGACAGATTATTTCTCCGTAAATGGCGCGGCTGTTCTGCACATTCTTTACAACGCGCCAGCCGCATCAGACCGACAAATCCTCCATCTGCAAAAACACATCCACCACCTGCGGGTCGAAGTGCTTTCCCGCATCGGCTTTGATGCGTTCGCGCACCTCGTCGTGAGGCAATCCCTTGCGATATGGGCGATCCGAGGTCAACGCGTCCCACACGTCAACCACCGGGAAGATGCGCGCCGCAAAGGGAATCTCCTCCCCTCGCAAGCCGCGCGGGTAGCCCGTGCCGTCCCATTTCTCGTGAT
Organism: Anaerolineales bacterium; assembly: GCA_013360875.1. Lineage (GTDB taxonomy): Bacteria > Chloroflexota > Anaerolineae > Anaerolineales > Villigracilaceae > Defluviilinea. The sequence goes on from JABWAU010000006.1 coordinate 8,707, forward strand.
GACAATAGGGAATGTCAATCGCAGGGAGCAGGAACTCGATGCGCTTGAGCATGTCGTAGGCGTAGACCGGGTGTCGCTTCATCAACTCCCTTTCCTCCGGCGTCAACGCGCCCGGCTTCAAAAGGATGCTGTCAGGGATCGCCATCTTGCCAATGTCGTGCAGCAAGGCGCCGCGCGTGATGTGCACAATCGCATCGTCGTTCACGCCCATTGTCTTTGCAAGACGTTGCGTCAATACCGTGACGCGTTGCGTGTGTCCCTCCGTCTCCTTGTCACGCATGTCCAATGCGCTGACCCAGCCCTCCAGCGTCGCTTGATACGCCTCCTCCAGTTCGCGATTCTTTGCCTGCAGGTCATCGAACAATTGCGCGTTGTCAATCGCCACCGCCGCCTGGTCTGCAAATGCGGTGATCAGTTCCTGATCCTGCGCCTGAAAGATGCCTGAACGGGCGCGATTATCCACGTAGATCACGCCGATCAATTCGTTCTTGATCTTTAACGGCGCACACAGGATCGAGACAAGTTTGAACGCCGCCACGCTCATCTGATTCTCGAAACGCGGGTCCTCCTGCGCATTGGTGGTCAGGATCGTTTCCCCGGTCACCGCCGCCCGTTCGACGATCGTGCGGCTGACCTTGAACGCGTCCTCCTCCAGGTTGATGTGGTCAATGCCGCGCGCGATCCGAACTGACAACTGCCCATCGGACCCGCGCAACATCAGGAAGCCGCGTTCGGCGCGCATCAGGGCGATCAGCGTATCCATGACCTCCTCCAGCACCCGCTTCAGACCCAACGAGGAGTTGATCGCCCGCCCGGTCCCCATCAACGCTCCGAGCTGGGCTTCCCTGTTTTTCAATTGGGCGACGATCGTCTGCTCCAGGTCCGTAAGCGATTGGGTGATGCGGCTGATCTCACGGATGACGTTCGCGCCCTCCGCCGCGCCCATCCTTGCGACGCTTGTCGTCGCGCCCATGAGGAGCGTGCGGATTTCCTGAAAAGTCCCCTGGATGGATGAAATATCGGCTGGACGTTTGAACATTGCTAAACTCCGTATTGACGAGGGTCTTACCGCTTGTCATATTTTACTTCGTATCCCGATCACTGCGGAACGGCGGGGTATAATCCCGCTCAATGGAAACAGGCGCTTATCTCGATCGCATAGGGTTTACCGAACCTGTAAAACCAGACGCCCATACTTTGCACGGGTTACAAATCGCCCACCTGCAGAACGTCCCTTTCGAAAACCTGGACATTGGGCTGAAACGCCCGATCCGCCTCGACGAAGGGTCGTTGTGGGAAAAGATCATCGTCAACAAGCGCGGCGGATTTTGCTATGAACTCAACGGTCTCTTCGCGGGGTTGTTGAGGCGAATCGGCTTTGAAGTAACGTATCTCAACGCCCGAGTCTTCAATGGCGCGGGAGAACTCGGCATCGAATTCGATCATCTCGCATTGCTGGTTCAGGTTCCGGGTGAGTCCGAACGCTTTCTGGCGGATGTGGGATTCGGCGACTCGTTCAGCGAGCCGCTCAAATTCGAGGAAAGAGGCGAACAAGTCCAGGCGCTGCGCGCCTATCGGCTGGAAGAAATCCAGAATGGTTTTGTCGTCTGGCAGAGGAATTACGACGGCTCTTGGGAGAGACAGTATTTCTTCGATCTCATCCCCCGCAGATTTCCAGATGATTACGAGGCGGGATGCCTGTACCACCAGACTTCGCCCAAATCCAGTTTTACACGCGGGAGCATCATCAGCCGCGCCACACCCAATGGACGCGTCTCATTGGAGGATGGATGGCTCATCCTCACGGAGAACGGTCAACGCACGGAGCGTCCGCTGAAAGACAGGGACGAGTACCACGCCCTGCTGAAACAATATTTTGACATTACACTTCCCAAGGAGTAACCATGACCGTTGAAAACTATCTGGCAGAGGCAGGCGCATTGGGGACATTGGCGGGCGTTCTGGCTGGTTTTGCGATTTCCGCCGTCATCCAGCTGCTCTCCACGAACACCGAAAGCAGGCTGACCACTGCAACGATCCTGGCGTTTGCCGCGTCCACGGTGATGTTTCTGTACTCGCTGATCGTCTTTGTCCTGACCTTTGCCGCCACCGCCGAGCAGAACCGCATCATCGCCGAACTGGATACTCTCGGCTCGATTGCCGTGCTGGTATTGCTTGCGGCCGTTTATGTGTTCCTCGCCGCCATCGGCATCGCAGGCTGGATTCGCTCGCGGACCGCGGGCATCGTCACGACCGCCTTCGCGGTATTTACCATGTGTCTCACTACGTTCGCCATTACCTCTGTTCTTTCAGTCTTCTAACGACCATCAGAATCAAACATGACTCATCCCAAATTTAAGGATGAGTCATGTTTTTGATTGGAAACCTGTCTTACCTGATCTTGAACATCTGCATCATCTTCATTGCGAGGTTCAGGTCGCCGCCGAGTTTGATCTTGCCCTGCATGAAGGCTTGCATGCCGTCCAGTTCGCCTGTGAAGATCTTGACGTAGTCGCTGGAGTCGGCAGTGAGGGTCATGGTGGCGGCGCCTTCGGGCGCCCCCTGCTTGACCTCGCATTTGCCGTCGGCGATTTTAGCGTTCCACTCGCCTGCTTCCGCGCCTGTAAACTTGAAATGCAGGATGGCATTCACGCCCTGCGCTTTTTCGGGAAGGAAGGCTCCGGGCATTTTTTCCATGAGTTGGGATACTGTGAGGGGCATAATAGTCTCCTGGTTTATCAGTCTTTTAGTTTTATAGTCTTTCGTCGGATAGTCGCAAGTCAAAAGTCTTCGGGCAAGACACTCGCTCGCACAGACTAAGCAACTAATGAACCATCCAACTACGCAACTAATTCTGTAAATTCTCGAATATCGCCGCGCCGCCCATGCCGCCGCCGATGCACATCGTGACCATGCCATACTTGGATTTGCGGCGGCCCATTTCGTAGATCAATTGCGTGGTCAGTTTGGTGCCTGTACATCCGAGCGGGTGACCGAGGGCGATCGCGCCGCCATTGACGTTGATTTTGCTCTCGTCCAATTCGGCAAGTCGAATCACCGCCAGCGATTGCGCGGCGAAGGCTTCGTTCAACTCGATCAGGTCAATGTCGTTCATCGTGAGACCCGCGAGTTTCAGCGCTTTGGGGATCGCCTTGACCGGTCCAATACCCATCAACTCAGGCGGGACGCCCGCGACGGCGAACGAAACGAAGCGCGCCAATGGTTTGAGTCCCAGTTGTGCGGCTCTTTCCGCAGACATTACCACCACCGCCGCCGCGCCGTCGGACATTTGCGACGAGTTGCCCGCAGTGACCGTGCCGCCCTCCTTGAAAGCGGGTTTCAATTTGGACAGTGCTTCCATGTTCGTATCGGCGCGCGGACCTTCGTCGCGTTTGACGGTGAAATTCTTCTTGATGGGCTTCTCGTGTCCGTTGAACTCGACCACTTCCACGTCAATCGGCGCGAGTTCAGGGTCGAAGAGTCCGGTATCAACTGCGCGCGCGGCTTTCTGGTGACTCTTCAACGAGAACTCATCCTGGTCTTCGCGGCTGATCCCGTATTTGACCACGAGGTTCTCGGCGGTGAGTCCCATGTTGGTGTAGTAATGCGGCAGTTCCTGTGCGAAGTGTGGATTGGCTGAGAACTTGTATCCCATCATCGGCACCATGGACATGGATTCGACTCCGCCTGCGATGGCGACTTCCATTTGTCCGCTTTGAATGGCATATGCGACATGCGCGATGGACTGCACACCTGACGAACAGTAACGGTTGATGGTCTCGGCGGGGACCGAATCGGGCAAGCCCGCGCGTAACGCGATCATGCGCGCGATGTTCATACCCTGCTCGCCTTCGGGAAACGCACAACCAAAGACCACGTCCTCGATTTCGGCGGGGTCGAGATTCGGCGTCCGCTTGAGCAAGGCTTGTAGGGTGGTGGCAGCCAGATCGTCGGGGCGAACCGTGGCAAGTCCTCCTTTTTTGGCTTTGCCTACGGGGGTGCGTACGGCTGAAACAATAACAGCATCTTTCATGGTTGTCTCCTTCCATCAAGAGAGGATTGGAGAATTAGAGAATTCTCCAATCCTCCAATTCTCTAATTACGTAACGGCTTTCCCGTCTGCAACAGACTCCACATCCGTGCCTGTGTCCTCTCCTCGCCGAACAGCGAGAGGATGGCTTCGCGCTCGAGGTCGAGGATGTATTGCTCGCTCACCCACTGCGGGCGGGTCAGTTCGCCGCCGCACATCACGTAGGCAAGTTTGCTGGCGATGTGATGGTCGTATTGCGTGATGTATTTGCCCTCGGCGAACGACCACGCGCCGATGCGAATCGAAGCCAGCGCGTCGCGTCCCGCGGCGTAGATGAGTTCTGGCGCGGGCGGTTTATATCCTGACGCGACGAGATGCAGGACTTCTTTCTTCGCTTCGGCAAGCAGATGGTCGCGATTCATCACGATGCGGTCTTGTGGACCTAGGATGCTCATCTGCCGCGCTTCCTCCGCGCTGGTGGCAACCTTCGCCTGACCGATTTGCAGGAAGGCACGCTGCAAGGCAGGCAGCACTTCGGCATTTTCGACGCGCATCATCGGGTTGACGATACGGCGCAGCATCTCTTTTGTCCCGCCGCCCGCAGGGATGACGCCCGCGCCGAGTTCGACGAGACCAATATACGTCTCCGCCGCGGCGACCACACGCGAGGCGTGCATTGTGACCTCGCATCCGCCGCCGAGCGTGAGTCCAGCAGGAGCGATCACAACAGGCTTCGGCGAATAACGCATCCGCATGTTCATGTCCTGCAATTTCTTCACCGCGCCCTCGAGCATGTCCCACATGCCCTGCTGCGCGCCGACCACCATCATGAACAGGTTCGCGCCCGCGCTGAAGTTTTCGCCCTCGTTGCCGACCACGAGCCCATCGAAGTCCGTTTCGAGTCTCTGCATCGCCTCGATTGCCATGTTCATGATGTCGTCGTCGAGCGCGTTCATCTTTGTATGGAATTCGAGGCAGGCAACACCATCGCCCATATCGCGCAATGTCGCGCCTGCGTTTTCGCTCACGACCTTCAAGCCTTTTAACATCACTGCGCCTTCGGGCTTCTTGATTTTTACATATTTCTTTTTCACAACATCGTACACGCCAACCTTATCGCCATTCTTGTATTGATAGAACGACTCGATCCCAGCCTTGAGCATGGCGTCCACCCATTTGGCTGGGGCGTATCCCGCGGCTTTCATCTTCTTCACGGTTTCCTTCACGCCAAGCATGTCCCACGTCTCGAACGGACCCGCCTCGTGCATGAATCCCCAACGGACGGCATCGTCAATCGGCTTTGGGGTATCCGCCACTTCGGGGATGATGGACGAGGCGTACTGGAAGCCTTGATACGTCAATGCCTTGACGAGTTCTGCCGCTTTGTCGTCCGCTTCGAGCAGGACCTTGAGCCTGTCACCCAATCCCTCGACATCCTTCGCCGCCTTGACCGAGTCGAAGCGCGGCTTGGTCGGCGCGGTATGTTCGAGCGTCTTCAAATCCAGCGACCAGAATTCCTTCTTTCCATCCTCGCCGCGCACTTCCTTGTAAAAACCGACCTTGGTTTTATTCCCAAGCCAATTGCGCTCGATCATTGTAGAGATCAACTTGTTCGGCGCCTCGGCTTTGAGATATTCCTGCGCGAGTTTATCGTGCGGGATCAGCGGCGCGAGATTGCGCCCGACGTGATCCCAAACGTCAATGCCGACCAGGTCAATCAAGCGGAACGTGGCAGTCTTCGGTCTGCCAATCAACGGACCCGTGATCGCGTCCACCTCGTCCACGGTGTAATCGTTCTTGAGGATGAAATCCAGACCAAACGCGCCCGTCCCAAACGCAACGCGGTTGCCGATGAAGTTGGGCGTGTCCTTGCACAGCACGATTCCCTTGCCCAGGCGATACTCACCAAACCACGCGATGAATTCAACGACCTCTTTGCTTGTATCCTTCGTCGGGATGACTTCCAGAAGTTTCAAATAGCGCGGTGGATTGAAGAAGTGTGTTCCAAGAAAATGTTTCTTGAACTCCTTCGACCTTCCCTCCGCAATATCATGAACAGGAATGCCCGAAGTGTTCGTCGAAACAATCGCGTATGGCTTCCGCACTTCGTCAATGCGCGCCATCAACTCCTGCTTGATCTTCAAATTCTCGACGATGGCTTCGATGATCCAATCCGCCTCCGCGACCGCGTCAAAGTCATCTTCGAGATTTCCAAGTTTCACGAACGTCTTCAGATCGGAAGACATCAGATTCGCAGGCTTGGCTTTCAGGCACCTGTCCCAACCCTCATTGACGATTTTGTTGCGCGCCTCCTTGTTATCCAACGGCGCGTCCTTCGGGACGATATCCAGCAGGGTCACAGGTACGCCCGCGTTCGCAAGATGAGCCGCCAGCGCCGCACCCATCGTCCCCGCGCCGACCACGACGGCTTTGTGAATGTGATAGTTCATGTGTTCCTCCGTAGGGGCGGGGTCTCCCCGCCCAAAACGGGGCGAGATGACCTCGCCCCTACATGTCTACCTCAAATCCTTCCCGCTGTATTCCAAAATCTGCCGCGCGACGACCAGCCGATTGATCTGTCCCGTCCCCTCGTAAATGTCCGTGATCTTCGCATCGCGGAACCATTTCTCGGCGAGAAACTCGCGGCTGTACCCGAGCGGACCCAAAATCTCGACCACCTTCTGCGTGATCTTCGTCGTCACGTCACCCGCCTTCACCTTGCTCATCGAGGACTCGAGCGCGTTCGGTTTCTTGTTATCCGCCATCCACACCGCCTTGATGGTCATCAACCACGCGGACTTGAGCATGATGTCCATGTCAATGACCTCACGTTCGATGTTCGTCAACTTCTGACGCGGCAGACCGTAGCGGATTTGGATTCCGTTCTCGGCAAGTTTCTCCTTCAGGAATTCGAGAGCGGCTCGCGCGACGCCCAAGCCTGATGCCGCCACGAGGGGCCTCGTCGCGTCGAACGTCGCCATTGCGCCCTTGAAACCCGTCGTCGTCTTTTCGACGGTCGGGCTTCCCAGGATGTGATCGAACGGAACGCGCGCGTCCACGAGGGAAATCGAAGCGGTGTCGCTGACTCGGATTCCAAGTTTGTGCTCCAGTTTCGTGACCTTGACTCCGGGTGTCCCTGCCTCGACGACGAAGGCGCGCATCCCTGCGCGTCCCGCAGAGGGGTCAATCGAAGCCCACACGACCACAAAGCCTTTGCCGAGTTTTTCATATTCGGTCAACGACTTATCGCCCGCGGTGACAAAGATCTTCTCGCCGTTGAGCACCCATTCGTTGGTCTTTTCGTCCAGCACGGCGCGCGTGCGGATGGAGGCGGTATCCGAGCCCGCGCCTGCCTCGGTCATGCACATTGCGGCAAAGGTGGGTTTCTCCTCACCGAAGCGTGCAAGGAACTTGGCTTTCTGCTCGGGCGTCCCTGCCGCCTGCACCGCCGCCGCGCCCAACCCGCCGCCCGGTGTGACGAGGTACATCCCCACATCGCCCCATGCCAGCGCCTCGATTTGCGCCGCCAAAACCTGGTAGGCTATTGGGGGACGTTTCTCCTTCTTTTCCTCGCCCTCGTGCCCGTTCCCATCCCTCTTCTCTTTCGGCGCGAGAGAACCCACTCCCATCGCTTTCATGGCGGTGTGCATGAACTCGATGTAATCCCAGGGAATCTCGTGCTCGTGTTCGTCGAAGTAACGCGACTTCGAGCGCATCATCTCTTCGGCGACGGTCTTCAAGACAAACTGCGTTTGCACAATCGGTTTGGGTGATTCGAATTCGATAGGCATGGTTCCTCCAGTATCCACTTTCTACTTTCCAGTTTTGGTAAGTGGAAAGTGGAAAGTAGATTTAGACAATCGCCAGCCCGGTAAAGGTGGCAAACCCGCGCCCCTCGCGCATCCACATCTCGACGGGATGCTCGCGGATGTATCCGTGCCCGCCCAGGATCTGCACCGCGCGGTCGGTGACCATCATCGCCATATCCGCCGCGCCGGTGGAGGCGAGGTAGGCTTCGGTGTACGCGTCCTCCTTGCCCTGGTCCAGTTTCCACGCGGCTTCCCACGTCAGCAGGCGGCTGGCTTCGATTTCGGTCCGCATTTCGGCAAGCATGAAGGCGATGGCTTGCTTCTGCGCAATCTTGACCCCGAAGGCTTCGCGCTCCTTGGCGTAGTTCTTGCTGTATTCGAACGCGGCGTTCGCCACGCCGACAGCCAACGCGGCGTTGGCAACGCGCATCGAAGCGAGAACAGGCGCAAAGTCATGCCCCGACGCGCCGCCGAGTCGATTTGCCGCGGGGACTTTCACAGAATCCAGTTTAACGCGGTACATTGGGAATGCGTTCAACCCCATCAACTTCTCGCGTTCGTCGCTGATGGTCAAGCCCGCCGCGCTTTTGGGGATGATGAACCCCTGCGTAACGCCGTTGAGATCGGCATAGACGAGGATCGCTTCGGCATCCTTCGCGAACGGAACGAAAGCCTTTTCGCCGTTCAGGATGAATTGGTCTCCGCTGGCGGTTGCCATGGTTTTCAACGCGTTGGGGTCGAAGTCGAGGATATACTCGATGAGCGCGGCAGTGTACGGGACCCAATCGCCTTCGATGATTTTCGGCAGCCAGGTTTGCCTTTGCTCTTCGCTGCCCACAAGCAGGATCGGCGTCGCAAAGAGACTCGGCGTCATCACAGCCAGCGTGCCAGCCAAATCGCCGAACGCCATTTCCTCCAGCGCCAGCGCGCCTGTGACCGCACTGCGCTCGCCGAAACCGCCGTAGGCTTCGGGAATGGAGGCTTGAAGCAAACCAAGTTCCCAGCCTTTGCTGACGAGTTTTTTCGCCAGTTCGTTAGATTCCTCCGCTTCACGAGCCGCGGCGCGCAGATCGTTGAGGGCGTACTTCCCCACCGCTTCCACAAGCATTTGTTGTTCTTCAGTTGGGTCGAATGAGTACATGGTGTCTCCTTTTGTTGTAGGTAGACAAGTAAACAGGTAAACAGGGCAGGCCTATCTATCTATTTACCTGTGTACTTGTGTACGCGTTTACCTTTCTCTCAATCCCTGACAAAAGCGCATCCTCATTGAGCAATCTGCGATAACGGGCAGGTAGTCCCTGCTCCACCTCGTTTGCATTGACAATTTCGATCATGCCATGCTCGTAAAGATATTCGACGTATGCGCCGGTTTTTTCGAGGATGAGGAGAAGGTTGTATCCGCCCGCCTCGCCGTAGATCGCACGGCATATTTCGACGGCGGTGAGAGGCTCTCCCAGCGCCTCCAACGCCCTGCGCATGCGGCGGACGAGATTTCCGCGCGTCGCTTCGATGCGGGCAGACAGGTCCGTGAAGGCGTCGTTGTGACCGTTGAGGATCAGCCACGCGCCGTTTGTCCAGCGTTGAAAACGCGCGAGCGAATCGAGGTAATGGTCAAGTCCGCTGTGGGGATAGATGGACTCGGGCGCGAGGTGCGGAATGACTCCCTCCACAACCATATCTCCGCAGAAGATATAGTCGTGGAGGCGAATGGCGACGTGGCCGGGGCAATGCCCGGGCAGGTGGATCATTTCGAAGGGACCGAGGTTCATGCCGAGGGACTCGAAGGTGAAATCCACAGGCACGGACTGGTAGAGGATCTTCGTAAACCGGTAAATGTCGAGGAGTGAATCACGCGTCTCTTCGGCGAGTCCCGCGTCGGCGAGGAATGAGGCGATACGTCTGGCTGTGAGGGCGAGCCTGGCTTCGTGATGCGCGACGGTCTGCGCGTCCAGTTCGTGGACTCCGATCCTTGCATTCGTAAGCGGCTTGAGTTGGCGGAGTCCGCCGTAGTGGTCAATGTGCGCGTGGGTCAAGAGGATGTGGGTGAGGTCCCCGGGGCGGATACCCGCCTGATCGAAACCCTCCAGCAGGTTTTTATGGGAGGCTTCCGTGCCGGAGCCGCTGTCAATCAGAACGCGCAGATCGTCCATTGCGACGAGGTAGACGTACGCCCAAAAATTGGGAAAGACTTCGAGCGGCAGGCGATGGATGGTCGCGCCGCCCGAGGTTTCAAAGGTTGCGTAGGTCGCGTTTTCCGTCATTGTTTGAGCAAACCGTTCAGAAGCAGGTTCGAATACTGGTCGGCGATCTGTTCGATGGTCAATCCGCCATCCGGGCGATACCAGGTGTTCGTCCAGTTCATGATGCCGAGCAGGGCGCGAGCGGCAAGCGCCGGGTCGTCGCACTGGAAGATTTTCTGGCGCACGCCCTCCGCAATGACCTCGCGCCACAGGGCTTCGAACTTGTCGCGGTTGGGGACGTGGCGCGCGTGTTGGCGGCGTTCGAGGGCGCGATGCTCGAAAAGCAGAACCGCGGCAAGGTCCATGTTTTCGGCAAGGATTTGCAGATATTCACGGATCATCAACCGCAGTTTTCTGTCGGGGGGCAGGGTTTGGGTGGAGATGTCTGAAATGCGTTCAGTGAGCAGCACGAGGGCGCGGTCCAGAAGTTCGAGCAGGATCTCCTGCTTGGAAGAAACGTGATGATACAGGCTCGCCTTTTGCAAATTTACGGCGTTGGCGATGTCGTTCATGGAGGCGCCGTGGAACCCCTTCAGACGAAAGACTTGCGCGGCGGCGTCGAGGATGTCGTCTCTGGTCATAGCATGTCCCTACCGAACGGTCGGTTGCAAGGGTATAATAACCCACATCGCGAGCAGAGTCAAGATTGATTCCTTTTCCTGTCGCGGAAATGCCGCCGTCAAGCGGGTCCACCGGATAACAGCAAGGGATCGATGCGGAAAAGTCGCCTCGCAATGACGCGATGGTTTTTTTCTCTTTTCCTCCATGCCTGACGATTAAGATGCTATAATGATTTTATGACAACGCCGCAAATCACACCCGAAACAACGGATGTTCCCGCATCCGAGGAAGCCGCCGTTGCGCGCGAAACGGAACGACGGCAGAGGATCATCGTCATCAGCCTGGTCGTTGGCGTCATCGTTCTGCTTGGTTTCCTCGGGCTGGCGATCTACTTCCTGCTCCAGCCCGCCACGCCCACCGACAAGATCCGCGACGTGTTCATCATCGTCGTCGCGCTCGAGTCCCTGGTGATCGGCGTTGCGCTGATCGTGTTGATCGTCCAACTGGCAAGTCTGATCAATCTTCTGCAAAACGAGGTGCGCCCGATCCTCAAAGCCACCAGCGATACCGTCAACAACCTGCGCGGCACGGCGGAATTTCTGGGCGAGAACGTCGTCGAGCCGGTCATCAAACTCAACGGGTATCTCGCAGGCTTGTACCGTATGTTAGAATTGATGGGGATCAGAAAGAAATAAGCGCGTTCCGCGCTGAGCGGAGTGTAACGCAGTCGAAGCGCAGGCACACTTCTTGATAAACGTCCTTCGACTACGGGTCTCGAAGAATGCCCGACCCGCCGCTCAGGACGATAAAACAACCAATAACCACTAAAGGAGGTTACCATGTCTGATCGTGATGAATTCGGAGCCTTTCTCGTAGGCTTCATCGTCGGCGGGCTTACCGGCGCCGTCGTTGCATTGCTCTTTGCACCCCAATCCGGTGAGGAGACGCGCGCGCTGATCAAGGACAAGTCCATTGAACTGCGCGACAAGGCGCAGCACACCGCGGAAGAGGCGCTCGCCCGCGCCGAAGCCGCTGCGGCCGAAGCGCGCGCCCGCGCCGACGAACTCGCCAAACAGTTGCGCGAACGAAGCAAGGAAGTGATCGAAGACGTGCGCGAACGCGGAAAAAGTGCGGTGGACGCGGTGCGCAGCAAGGCAAAGAAATCCGACGAGGAGGCGGCTGCCGCATAAGCAGACGCATCAGCAAGGGTTTGGCTCAGGTCAAACCCTTGTTTTTTATGAAAGCCGTCGTCCGCCTCTTTTTCCATCTCCTCTATCATCAATTCGCCTTCGCCTACGACCTCGTCGCGGCGGCGGTTTCGTTGGGTCGCTGGAAGGACTGGGTGATGAGCGCGATCCCTTTCATCGAGGGAACGCGTATTTTGGAGATTGGTCACGGACCCGGGCACCTGCAACGCCTCCTGCTGGACCTGGACCTGGTCGCCGTTGGAGTTGACGAATCCCGGCAAATGGGCTTTCTCGCCAAACGCAACACGGACGGTTTCGCCCTTCTCGCGCGCGGGCTGGCGCAACGACTCCCCTTCCCCGATTCCACATTCGACACGGTGGTCGCGACCTTCCCTGCGGAATATATCTTCGACCCCGTCACGTTGACCGAAGCCCATCGCGTTCTCAGGGAGAACGGCAGGTTCGTCATCCTGCCCGGCGCGATCCTTACGGGACGCGGCGCATGGGACAGGCTCATGGCTTGGGCCTTCAGGGTCACGGGACAAACGCCTCCCGACCTCTCCGAGATCATTCACAAAAGATCCAAAGAACCGTTTTTCAAAGCGGGCTTTCAGGTGGAAACGCATGAAATGGAGGTAAGGTCGAGCGTCGTGTTTGTCATGGCGGCTGTCAAATCGCCGGAACGGAACGGAGACGAAGCGCGCTCCATCCGCGGCGACGCGGAGACAAGGAAAGGATGATTATGTTTAAAAAATTACGAGAACCCGTCAACAGCCTGACGCACTGGGCGGGCGCGGCGCTCGCGCTGGCGGGCTTGATCGCACTGCTCGTCGTGGGATGGAGCGCGCCCGCAAAGGTCATTTCGTTGACGATATACGGCGTGAGCTTGGTCGCCATGTTTTCGGCGAGTGCCACGTACCACATGGTGCGCGTGAAAGAAAAGGCGCTGGAAATTTTCCGCAAGGTTGACCACTCCGCCATTTACCTGCTCATTGCCGGGACGTACACCCCGTTCTGCGTAAACGCCTTCGAGGGCTTCTGGAAATGGGGCATGTTGACCATCGTCTGGTCGCTGGCAGTGATCGGGATCGTCGTGAAGGTGTTCTACATCCGCGCGCCGCGCTGGGTGAACGCGGGGATCTATCTCGCGATGGGCTGGTTGTGCATGGCGGCGATCGGACAAATGCTGGCGGTCCTGCCCGGCTGGGTCATTGGTTGGCTGATCGCGGGCGGAGTGATATACACCCTCGGCGCGATCGTGTATATCACGAAGATATTCAACTTCAAGCCCGGCGTGTTCGGCTTCCATGAGATGTGGCACATCTTCGTCCTGCTTGCCGCCGCTGCGCACTTCGTCGCGGTGATGGGAGTGGCGATCTGACATGCAGCGCGGGGACCGTGTGAGGATCGAATACATCCGACCGGGCAAGGATGTGACCTACTACGAAGAGGAGTTCTTCGCACAGGATGAAGCCTGCCTGCGGACGTTCAAGACCCTGCCGGAAGATATATCCATGCGGTTGAGCAAAGCCCTGCTGGAACAAAACTTGATCCAGCAGAACCAACGTGTGGGAATGATCACAAAAGTCTACTTTTTCAACGAGCCGTTCAACCTGCTGGAATTCCGTGAATTGGATGGGACTTTGCTAGGGCACTACTCGGACATCGGCGAACCCACGATACAACTCTCCCCCACCGAAGTCCAAATGACCGACCTTTATCTCGACATTTGGTTGATGCCAGACGGCAGGCTGCTCGAATTGGACTGGGACGAATTCGAGGAAGCCATCGAGAAGCAGATCATTACCCCGGCACAGGCAGACCTGGCGCGCTCTGCCATGCAACGACTGGTGGAGGAGGTTGCTAGGGGGACTTATCCGACCAATTATATTTATCACTTCAATATCTGAAACAGGTTACTGTAATCGTCTGTCCACAATCTGAGGCTCGTCGAGTAACCGCTTAAGTCAACGGCCTGGTCTTGTATGGCGGGAACATCCAATAATGCAGGGTTGCGTGCAAGCAGAATCCAATGAGAGGCATAGCCGCCACCTGAGTCCCCTTCATAGTTGACTCGTACCATGCTCAAGCCGTAATATTGCGCCAATCCCCAAAAGACGGGCTGCAAATCGAGATGCAAATTCGTGATGTGCGCGGCGATGATCCCCTCCGGGGCAAGATGTTCGAGATACAAAGCCATCGCTTCCTTCGTGATCAGGTGAACGGGGATCGAGTCGCTGCTGAAGGTATCCAGCACAAGGACGTCGAAGTTTTGCGAGCCGGTTTCTTCGAGTTCGCGTTCGAGGGAGAGGCGCGCGTCGCCGAGGATCATGGTCACGTCGGCTTTGCTGTCCCGGACGAACGAGAAATATCCGCCTTCTCCTTCCGCAAGGTCGGTCACAACGGGATTGATCTCATACAGGCGGTACACGTCGCCGGGCTGACCGTAGGTCGCGAGCGTCCCCACACCGACGCCCAACATCCCCACGCGCAACCCGTGATGGTAACGCGGATGGTTGAGGATCGCCAGCCCCGCGCCGCCCTCACGGACGTAATACGTGGTAGGCAGGTCGCGATCTTCGGGCGCGATGAATTGAAGTCCATGCACGGTGATGCCGTGCGCCATGAGACGGGCGGGTTGCGGCGGACTGCCGATCAATTCCTCCCTCACGCGGATCACGCCATAGAAGTTCCGTTTGACATAGAGCGAACCCGAAAAATACGCGCCGATCAGAACGAGCATGACGGTCGCCAAACCGAAGACGAAGAAGATGAAGCGGGCGCGCGCCGATACGTCATTGCGGGGAATGGAGTCCCGCGCCCTGTCTCGCATTGACAACAGGATGGCGATGGTCATCGCGAGGGCGACGAAGAATTCCCAGTAGCCGTTGAAGATGAGCGGGGCGATCAGGCTGACGAAGAGTCCGCCAATCGCGCCGCCGATGGAAACCATCAGGTAGAAGGTGGTCAGGCGTTCGGCAGGAGGGCGCAGACGATACAACTCGCCATGACATAACATGCACGCCGAAAACAGCAACGTGGAATACGCGAGGATCTGCCAGTACACGCGAATAGCGGTGGCGTCGAGCATGACGAACACGGTCAACGCGGTGGAAGCGATGAACATTCCCGCGTAGAACTTGCGGTTGTAGCCGTGTTCGCCGGAGAACGTCAGGATGAAGGAGAGCAGGTAAAGCGCGAGCGGCAGAACCCATAAAAATGGAATGACCGCCACCTCCTGCGAGATCTGGTTCGTCGTTGAAAGCAAAAACATCGAGGCGGTTGCGCTCAACGCGATCCATAGGGAGGTCAGGGCTGGGGTGGGGTGTCCACTCGTTCGGGCAGGATCAGTTGTCGGGTTGGAAAGAGGCGAAGCGCGTCCGTTTTGGAGCGCGATGCGGGAGGCGAGCAATCCGAAGAAGGCAAAGCCTCCGCTCCACATCCATCCTTGAATTCGAAGTGAAAAATTCGGCTCGATCAAAACGGGATAGGCGAGCAGTCCAAGCAACGAGCCAAAGTTCGAGACGGCATACAAGCGCGCGTAGGATTCGCGCGGGAACGCGCGGCTGAACCACGCCTGCATCAACGGGCTGTTCGAGGCGAGGATGAAGTAGGGCAAGCCGACCGAGACGAGCAGCAGTTTGAATATGTCGAAGACGGGCGCAGCAACGTCTTGGGGTTTCCATGATGAGTCGGGCGTGATGGGAGATGTCCAAACGAAAGCCAGCGAAAGAAGGATCGCGACCGCAAGCGCGATCAATGAAACGTGAGTGATCGTTTGTTTTTTCGAACGCCCGATCAGCCAATAGGCGTACGCGTATCCGTCCGTGAGCAGGACTTGAAAGAACAGCATGACCGTGGACCAGACCGCAGGCGCGCCGCCAAACCACGGCAGGATGAATTTGCCGATCAGCGGCTGGATTTGAAAAAGAAGAAACGCGGAAAGAAAAATGCTGAGGGCGAAGATGGGCATGACGATCTTGTTGGAACAAAATGAATTTTGTCCTACATTGTACAGCATGGATTTGGTTTATCGAAATAGACGAGGGGATCGCCCTCGGCTGTTCAAAGCGTCAAATCAAGGCAATCTATTGTTTTCACATCACATGATCAAACGATTGCGAGCCAGAGGCGCCTCTGGCTCGCAATATGATCTGATCCTTCAACGATCTCAGGCGTTATGGAGAACCTGCCGGGCAGTTGTTGCCAACGCCAGGGTTTGGATCAACACACTTGATACGGCCCTGAATGGACGGGCTGATCGGTGAGTTGGCTGCGATGTAATTTGCCAGCACCTGATCCATGATGTCCTGGGTTGTGGCTCGGGAGAAGAAGTTGGGATAGGAATCACCTCCGGATGACATGAAATCGTTCTCCGCGATCATATAAGTCGAACCTGCTGTCAGGTCAATGGAAGCACCGGTACAGGTCCCATCCGGAGCCTGTCGCACTGCGCTAGTGACTCGACTTCCAGCCGCGGCTTCGATGTTATAGGAGAAGCACAATCCAGAGACCTGGGGGAAGCGACCATTGGCGGCGGGCATCTGCGAGACGCCGTTCTCCAGCATCGTCTTCAACTCCGCGCCATTCACTTGCAGAGTGACAACCACATTGCCGAACGGCAGAACCGCCAGCACCTGCCCACGCGTGATCAGATATGGGGGCGGTGTGAAGGATGGACAGAAGCCTGCGCCGCCTCCAGCCGAGGGACAAGTGAGCCGGTCGCGCAATCCGCCTGAGTTGGTAATGGCAAACTCAACACCGATGGAACTGTAGGCGGTCCGCATGGCGTCGGTGGTCACATTTCCAACGAGCGATTCGCACAGGCGGCCATCCGCGCGATTACATACATCAGAGCGCAGGACCTCAACCGAGGAATTTCCTATGACCGTGCCAAGGATGGGCTGAAGTTGCGTATTGAGATCATTGATGCGCGCCTGAATGGCTGGGTCGGGTGTCACGCCGATGTTCCAGGGTTTGTGGAAGTCCGCTGTCTTATAGACGATCTTCTTTGCACTGGCATCGAGCACCAGTCGGACGCGGGTGAAGCGGACACCCTTGCTGAGGTTCTCGACCACCAGCGTCCCGTTCGGACGAAACGCAAGAACCTGGAAATTGGTATGGTCTCCAAATACCGCGTCCACGCCGGTTAACTGATCCGCAAGATCAATCAGCGGACCGGTCGGATTTGTGAGCGTCCCTGCCGTTGCTCCATCATGTCCGATCACAATGATCGTCTTGACGCCCTGCTTCCGCAGGCGGTTAACCTCAGCCTGAACCTTTGGAAGCCGCGGATGGACAGTGAATGGATCGAACGAATTTGGGAAGACCAGGGATGGCGCGTCCTCGTTCGTAAATCCGACGAAACCAACCTTGCCTCCATCGAACGAGTCGAAGACAACGGAAGGTTTCCATTCCGCCGGGGTCTTCCCGTTTGGGCCCAGCACATTGGACGAAATGTAAGGGAAGTTTGCCAGCGGTATCAATGTATTGCGCAGATATGCCTGACCTCGATCAAAGTTATGGTTGCCCAACCCGTCCAGGCTGAAGCCCATCATATTCATGATCTCGATTGTGGGCGTATCGCCGAAGAAGGCGGAGATTGGCGGCGTTGCGCCTACCGAATCGCCCGCAGCAACTGTGACCGAACCCCCCGGAGCCTCGGCACGATAGACATCGAACCATGTCTTTAGGAAGGCAGAACCGCCGATTGCAAAGGAGGGATTCGACGCTCCAGTACCGGTTACATTGTCTGCGGCTTCCGCGAGCGGCACGAGTTGACCATGGTAATCGCTTATGTCCAGCACGGTGATTTCCTTATAGCGACCAAAACCCGCGGTCAATTCGTACATGATTCTGCCTCTAGCGTTTTGCGGGCCGGGGATGCCCATCAGGAATGCAATCGTCGGCGCGAGATCAATCGCACGCACACCGGGCACGGGTCCCTGCTTGCGGATACCGGGTCCTGCCGCGACGAACGTGCCGTGCATGTTGACGTTGTGTTCGAGGTCAACGAGGTCAGGCAGGTAGCCGTGCTGTCCAAAGAATTGCGAGAAGGCGATCAAAGCACCGGGGGTCGCCGCATCGGTTTGATACGGAGGTCGGAAGACGACGACCACATCACCACTACGATTCGGATGAAGGGCATCGGTGCCATCCACGTTGCGCAGTTCTTCTTTCCTGAATACTGCCGCCACCACCTGTTGAGTGCCCTCCAGATTTGGATCATCCAAGTTCTGGAAGTAGTTGATGATCTGGTTGCGAACCGATTCATAATCACCTGCGGGAATTACGCCGCCTGGATCACGACCAGCCACGCTCAGGTATATTTGAGCAGTGCCACCAGCGTGACATTCTTTTGCTTTGGCGCCAGCCGCTGCGCGGCAATTGCTCAATTGCTCAGCGCCCAAGCCAAGATCCGCAAGCGCTTTGCTTACATTGACCGCATACCATTGGGGCGCAAAGCCATGATCGGAGGAGGCGAAGATCGTTGTATTGGGGCCCATGAGCGAACGACCCAACCCAAGCGTCTGGTCAGCCTCCTCGTAAGCCGAGCGGATGTAGCCTTCACGAATATCAAGGCGGCCATCCGGGATATCATCATCGGTGAGATCGTCATAGTATGGGTTCGGATTGCCGTCCATGTCGGTGGGCGTCACCAGGCCCATGAACTGATGGCTGAACTCATCGGTGACCGGATTTCCCATGAAGAGCATATCCGGCTTCACCCCAAGATCATCGAAGATGTAGTTGAGATATGCCCAATGCGCGTCCTTCCACATCAGGCCCTGTTCGACGTAGGTATCCTCGTCAACGATGCCTGCTTCAAGCGGAGAGAAGTCCGCGGCAGTGCTGGACGGGAAGTCGCGATTCAAAGTTTCTTCAAAGTCAAGGGATCCGGTTGTACCCAGCGCGTTATATGTGGCGTTGGCGCGCGCAATGGATGTAAAGTAGATTCGGAACTGTGACAGGTCGGGTGCGATGTCGATTGCCTTGAGATAGAAGCCGGCGGTCCTGCCGGCGAGCGCACCGGTAAGTACCACTTTTACATCCGCCCAGTCACCGGCCGCGAGGTCGGCAACTGCGGCACTGCCATCTTTTCCTGCAGTGGAGGGAACGACAAGTACTCGATCATAACCAGCGCCGGTCGAATCGTAGATATACAGATCAAAGAAGCGATCGATGTTATTTGTCGAGGGGAAGGCGGTGTTGGTCAATTTCAACTGTTCCTGCATTGCAGGACTGAACGATGTAGGTACATTCGTCCACCCGGTGGCAGGATCAAGATCCACGCGCTGATACGAAACACCGAAGGCGTTCGCGCCGGCTGGTTGTCCGGGCAGGTCAAAGTTGAGCAGAACACCGCGATTGGAAAAGAATGTACGGAAATCCACCACCGGACCCTGCAAGGGCGGAACAAAGTTACGGGCACCCACCCACTCGAGCGATACAACGGTTTTGCCGGCGCGTTCAGCCGCCTGCAGGAGCGTATCCGCCTGCAAAATGCCGGTTGTCGCAAAACTCGTGCGGTTATTGAAGTTGCCCTCCCCGGTTCGGTGGAAGGTGTTATTTGTGGAGCCATGTTCGCTGGGCCACGTGCCTGTTGCCAGTGTATACCACCCGACGCCTGTGTTCGGCGGGAAGCCCTGTAAAAGCCCGTTATCGCCCTTGACACCGTTTGCGAGCAGGTCAGCGTAAGTGGGCATGACGCCTTCAGCCACATATTTCTCCATCAAGTCGGGGCGCATACCGTCGGAGGCAAAGAAGATCGCTTTTTTGGTTAGAGGGACATTGGCTTGCGCTGTGTCCGGCGCAGCAAGCGCGCCCACAGGTGCCAGCAGCAATGAAAGTACTAGTAAAACTGAAAAAAGACGAAGCAGAGGTGCACGATGCGACTCTCTGCTTCGCCCGGGAAATACTCGATCAAACATGATGGTTCTCCTCTGGCAAAATCTGAAGAATGATTAGACCGCAGCACGGGCAAATGCGCAGTCGCCTCTTCTCGTATAATCAATGAGATTTCGCCCATCACCACCGCCTTTCGTAAGTGTCTAGTTTCTACAACGATTGAGCAGTGAAAAATATGAGATACTGGTTTATTCTAACAATCTGTATAAAGATAGTCAACATTCTGCCGCTCAATTGCCGCCAAGAAAATGTTACACCTTACAACGAGAGAACTACACATGCGCCCGCTTGAAATTCTCGTCCCCTTCTTGATTGGCGTTTATCTGCTTTGGCTGCCAAATCAGCGTTCCCGTCCAATCGCTGTCAGAGGTCTGCCCGTAACAGCGCTTCTGACCATGTCCCTTCATTTTGTTCTGGAAGGCTACCGCTGGCAGATGATTCCGCTTTACGGATTCACTGTTGTGACATTATTGACGAGCCGTCCCGCTATTGCAAAAAATGAAATGCAGGCCCGACCCTTTCGTATCGTTCTCAGCCTGAGCCTGCTCGCCGTTTCGACGGTTCTTCCCATCCTGTTGCCTGTCCCCTCAATTCCTGCCCCAAGCGGACCCTATACTGTCGGCACGCGCATCTACGAGTTGACGGACGAGTCGCGGCGCGAAATCTATTCGGGTAGGGACGAGGCGCGTCGATTCCAGATCCAGGCCTGGTACCCATCCGAAGCGGATTCGTCCAATGAACGCGCGCCGTGGATGACCCACGCGGACATCTACGCGACCGCCATTTCCGAATATCTCGACCTGCCATCCTTTTTCCTCGATCATTTGAAACTGGTCAAAATGCCCGCCTATCAGAACGCAGACGCCGCGGCGACGGACACGGGTTTTCCGGTCATACTTTTCTCGCATGGTTGGAACGGATTCAACGCGCAGAATACCGGGCAGGCTTTGCAATTGGCAAGTCACGGTTACGTCGTGGTCGGCGTACAACATACGTACGGCGCGGTCGTGACGGTCTTTGAGGATGGGACGATTGCGAAGAACAATCCGTCCGCGTTGCCCAGCGGCGCGCCCGACGACGAATACGAACAAGCCGCGCGCCTGCTCGCCGATCAATGGGCTGGCGATTTGGGATTCGCGCTCGATTTTCTGGAGGGACAGAATGAGAATACGGAGAGTCCGTTTTACCGCTCGCTCGACCTTTCCCGCGTCGGCGTTTACGGACATTCCACCGGCGGGGGCGCGGCGATCCAATTCTGCGGCGCGGACGCGCGCTGCAAGGCATTGCTCGGCATGGATCCATTCATGCGTCCGGTCTCTTTCGAGGTAATGGAAAACGGCATCACGCAGCCGTCGTTCTTCATGTTCAGCCAGGTCTGGGCGTACGATACGGACAGCCGCAACAACAGGTTGTTCGATCCGTTTTACGAAAGATTGCCAGATGCGTTCGGCGTTGTTTACATCGAAGGGACTTCGCATTATGATTTCAGCGACCTGCCCCTGCTCTCCCCGCTCGCGCCCCAACTCGGCCTCAAGGGTCCGATCAATGGCAAACGCGTGACGGTCATCCTCGAAGATTACCTGCTGTCCTTTTTCGACGCGACCTTGAAAGGCAAACCATCGGGTTTGTTCGAAGACCCCAGCCCGTACGAAGAAGTCAAGCCAAAATAGAAAACGTTCCGAAGGCTTTTCCCGAAATTCCAATCCTTCGGAGTAATGAAAGGATCTCCTTCCATGAAATTGAACAATCGCAGGGCATCCGGCGCGTTCCTCATTCTCGGCATGGTGTTTCTGATCATCGGCATATCCACGGACAACACCGCCTTCACCTGGGCATCCATCGCGTTCATCGTCCTCTCGCTCGCCCTCGGCGGACGCTGACTGAGACCGCGGAGGAAGTGAGGAGGTGGGTGGGGTGGACAGATGGACAGGTACACTAGTACACAAATGGAAACAGGAAACCCCACCTTTCTACTTGTGTACCTGCCTACTTATTCTTCCCCCCGCATCCGCTGGCGGATCTTTGCCGATTCAAAGATGCGGTCGAAGAAACCCTTGTAACCGTCCCTGTCGTACAGGATCATATAATCCGCAGGACCGTACTCATTCAATGGCAACATGATGGCCGGGTTGGGATTGATCTCCAAAATGAACAACTCGCCCTGCTCGTTCATGCGGATGTCGCAGCGTCCATAACCGGAAATGCCCATCGCAAGGAACATGCGCCTGCCCATGTCCTGTAATCGCGGCGCGAGGATCGGGTCGGTCACTTCCTTGAAATCGAACGGCACGTTGTAATCCCATTTGATGTCGGTATGCCAGAACTCCTCGCCGGGCGGGAAGATCAATTCCGCGGGCGGATAGGCGAACGGCTTGCTCAAGTCGTCGGGGTTATCCACGACCAGCACGTTGTATTCCTTCCCGACAATGAACTCCTCCATGCGCGCCGCGCCGAATTCCGAGCAGATGCGCTTCACTTGTTTGCGAACCTGCGCGAGCGAGTCCGCCCGCGATTCTTTGAACATCCCCGTGCTGCCATAACTTTTGGGATGCTTGACCATGATGGGGTAAC
This sequence comes from Anaerolineales bacterium, assembly GCA_013360875.1. GTDB lineage: Bacteria > Chloroflexota > Anaerolineae > Anaerolineales > Villigracilaceae > Defluviilinea. Next base: position 31,013 of record JABWAU010000006.1, read on the forward strand.
GCAGGTTATTGACCAGTTCCTCCGCCTCCTCCACGCTTCTGACTTGATAACCCTTTGCGAAACCGATCCCATTCGCGTCGGCGGCCGCCTGCATCTCTTCGCGGCTCGGATCGAAGCATCTCGAGTCCGCGCCGGTGAAGACCAGGTTCAATTTTTCGAGGGTCCGCACGACGTCAATACCGTGGTAGCCCCAATCATCGTCCTCTGCGTCCTCGAACTCGTACCCCTCGCAAACGTTCAAAAAGACATCGTACTTCCCGCTCTCCGCCAGAGCGCGGATGCGTTCGTCGACCGGTGCGGTGAGCGTCACCATCTCCCAATCATATCCATCCATGAAAGGGGCGGGATTGAAGTCCAAAATTTCCTCATCGGAAAGAATGCAGACGCGCATGAGATTCTCCTGTTTCATTTTTACCGCATTATCCACCCAAAAACGCATTGCGGGAAAATTTTTTAAGAAACACAAATTTTCCCGTCGAACGAAGGGAGGATGGGCGTCGTCATAAATCCTCCCCTTGACAAAATATTTAGTCAAGCCTAAAATCAATTTAGGATAACCTAAATTTTAAGATGACCAAAAAGCAAGCCGCCACCCAGTCCGTGCAGGACTACCTCAAGCGCATCTACGAACTGACCGAGGACGGCGCGCCCGCAAGCACCAACGACCTCGCACGCGAACTCAACATCAAACCCGCCTCCGTGACGGGCATGATCCAGAAACTCGCCGCCGAAAAACCCGCGCTGGTTGAATATCAAAAACACCAGGGCGTCACATTGACAAAAGCGGGCAGGAAAGCTGCGCTGGAGGTCATCCGTCATCACCGCCTGCTTGAAGCCTGGCTGGTGCGGACCCTCGGCTATTCCTGGGACGAGGTTCACGAGGAGGCTGAACGGCTCGAGCATGTTATCTCGGAGGATTTCGAAATGCGCATTGCCGCAGCGATGGGACATCCCGACCGCGACCCGCACGGCGAACTGATCCCCACCGCCGAATTGGTGATGCCGACCGAAGAATCAATTCCGCTCTCCGCCCTGCGCCCCACACAAACGGGAATTGTCCAATGTGTGAAAGCCGCAGACACCGAATTGCTCCGTTTTCTGGAGGGTTTGGGGCTTATTCCCGGCGCAGAGATCGAGATCAAGGAATATTCGCCATTCGATCACAACCTCACTGTAAAGATCGGGCGAAAAACAACCGTGTTGGGTCTGAACATCACAAGCAAGATTTTCATTGAAGAAAGTTGACAAAAAGGCGAGGTCTTGGGCTTTCCGGGACCCAACGGCGCGGGCAAAATCACCGCCATCTCTTGAATATCATATTGAATTAGAGGTATATCTATGAGCGAAAACATTTTCCGAATCCTTGCTGCCGTGATCCTGGTTTCAGGTATAGGCATATCGAGTTACTTCCGCCGCAAAGCGGATCGGGAAACCGGCGAAAAGGTTTCCCGCAAAGCGGACGGCAACGTCCTGATGACGATCATCCGTATCGGCGGGTTGATCCTGTGGTTAAGTCCGTTTGTCTATCTGCTAAACCCGGCATGGCTGTCATGGTCGAAGATCGGGCTTCCCGAAGCAGTCCGCTGGCTTGGGGTTGGGATAGGCGCGCTTTGCGTGATCGGCATCCATTGGCTGTTCAGCAGTATCGGGAGCGGCATCACACCCACCAGCGCCACGCGCAGGGAACATAAACTCGTTACGAACGGGATTTACCGTTGGGTGCGGCATCCGCTTTATACGATCGGGTCATCCCTGTTCATATCGTTTGGGATGATGGCAGATAACTGGTTCATCGCCGCGCTGGGCATTCTGGCGTTCATCGTCATGGCAATCCGCACGCCTAAAGAGGAAGCCAACCTCATCGAAAAATTCGGCGACGAGTACCGCAAATACATGAATCGCACAGGCAGGTTCCTGCCGAAATTATTCCGACCCGAAGCAAACGGTCGTCGAAAACAACCCCAACAGGACAGTTTTCAACAGCGAAGCAAACTTTAGAAATACTTTGGAAGGAAACAAGCACGATGAATAACAAATTTTCAAGAAGAGACTTTATCAAGATCGGCGGGTTTGCCCTGCTCAGCACAGCGGGCGCGGTTGCCGCCAATCAGGCTGTCGGCGGGAATGCCGCAGATCACGATCACAACACACGAGCTAAGGTAGATTTTCCTCATACGCAAGTCCTGCATCAGGGCGACCATGGCGACCTGCCCGGCACCGTCGGCGAGGTAAATCACGAAGCGAACGGTTTCAACCCGACTGATACCCTGACCGATTTCGACTACGGCGAAGTTTCCACCCTACCGAACGGGCAAACGCTCAGGGAATACAAAGTGGTGGCGATCAATAAAAACATCGAAGTTCTGCCCGGACTCGAATTCCCCGCGTGGACGTATAACGGACGCATCCCCGGTCCCACACTGCGCGCCACAGAAGGCGACCGCATCCGCATCCATTTCAGCAATGGGAGTAACCATCCCCATTCCATGCACTTCCACGGCTTCCATCCCGGCGAGATGGACGGCGTACCCGGCACGGGACCGGGAGGACTCGTCGAGCCGGGAGGCAGTTTCACGTACGAGTTCGATGCGGAGCCGTTCGGTCTGCATCTCTATCATTGCCACGTTTTCCCGCTGGCGCGTCACATCGCCAAGGGACTTTACGGCGCGTTCATCGTGGACCCGAAGGGAGGACGTCCGCCGGTTGATCGCGAAATGGTCATGGTGCAACACGGACTGGACGTGGACTTCGACGATGAAAATGATTTCTATGCGGTCAACGGAATTCCCTTTCACTATCAAAACCATCCCATTCAAATCCGGGTCGGCGAGAAGATCCGCCTCTATCTGGTCAACATCCTCGAGTTCGATCTTCTCAATTCTTTCCACCTGCATGCGAACTTCTTCCACTACTACCCCACTGGTACGAGCCTCACTCCCTCCGAATTCACCGACACGATCGTTCAGGGACAGGCGCAGCGCGGCATTCTCGAATTCAGTTACAGATACCCCGGCATGTACATGTTTCACGCGCACGTGACGGAATTTGCCGAACTCGGATGGAACGGCATGTTCGAAGTATTGCAATGAGGTGACAACATGACTCGCTCAATTTCCAAACCGACGACAACACGCTTCAACTTTCGGACCTTCGTCCTGCTTCTCGTCCCAATCCTTCTCCTCGCCGGAGTGATCGCCCTCTTCCTCTCCACCGGCGGCGGACTCGACCTCGAAGCGCCCGTACCCGTCGAACACCTCGACATCGAACGCTACACTCTCGAACCGAATCGCATCACGCTCCACGTCCGAAACACGGGACCGGAGGAACTCACCATCGCGACCGTGATCATCAACGACGCGGTCATGCCGTTTCGAGTGATACCGGATACTGTCATCCCGCGCCTCGGCCGCGCGGAGGTTCAGATCAACTACGCGTGGTCTTATGGCGAAGCATACGGCATCAAAGTTATGACCGGCAACGCGATCCCCTTCGAAGTGGATATACCGGTCGCGTTCGAAACGCCGCAACCCTCCGCTGCCACGTTCTGGGGCTTTACGCTGATCGGCATTTACGTCGGCGTGATTCCGGTCTTCCTCGGAATCTTCTGGTTCCCCGCACTGCGCCAACTGGGTCGCCGCGCCATGACCTTCCTCATGGCGGCAACGGCTGGCTTGCTCGTCTTCCTCGGCTTGGACACGCTTGCCGAGGCGCTTGAGTTTGCGAACGCAGTGCCGTCCGCATTTCAAGGCATCGGCTTGATTGGCATCGGCGCGGTAGGCACGTTCCTGCTGCTCGATGCGATCTCGAAAAAGCAGACACAGGTCACCGGGAACGAGACCGACCTCAGACTTGCCATCGCGTTCATGATCGCGATCGGCATCGGGTTCCACAACCTCGGCGAAGGGCTTGCCATCGGCGCGGCATACAACGTGGGCGAGGTTGCCCTTGGAACATTCCTTGTCGTCGGGTTTATCATCCAGAACATCACCGAAGGTTTGGGCATCATCGCTCCTGTATTGCGCGATAGACCGGGCATCAGCAAACTCGCGTGGATGGGTCTCATCGGCGGCGGACCGGCAATTCTCGGCGCGTGGATCGGCGGTTACGCACCCTCTCCCTTCCTCGCGGTATTGTTCCTCGCCATCGGCGCGGGTGCGATCTTCCAGGTGATCTACGAGATCGCCAAACTCATTCAAAAGGATACCCAACGCGAAGCCATGCCAATGACCGTGTTCAGCGGCGTGCTTACCGGCATGGTATTGCTGTGGGTCACAGGCTTGATGATCAAGTAATTTACCTTGCGCGCCGTCCCGAAGGTTCGAATGACATGGCAGGTTTTTTCGGGAAAACCTTCGGGACGTTGCGCGTAAAGTGATCGAGTAATTTTGGAGGCAGCACAATGAATCCCTGGATTTGGTTTCCGATTCTTCTCCTCGCGGCGACCTTCCTTCCGCGCTATGGTCTCCTCACGCTGTACAAGGACTGGCGAAGCGCGAAGGAACGCGAACAACTGGAGGACGCGCTCAAGCATCTCCTCGACCGCGAACAGGCAGGCAGACACGCTTCGCCCGAATCCCTTGCCGGGACCCTGGACCTGCCGCGCGCAAAAATAACCCGTCTCATCTCGGACATGGAATCGCAGGGGCTGATCGAGACGCGCGGCTCGCAACTCCATCTCACCGCGGAGGGGACGCGTTGGGCGATGCACGTCGTCCGCGCGCACCGGCTGTGGGAACGTTACCTGGCGGACGAGGCGCGCATGCCTTTGAGTCAGATCCATAACGCCGCGCAAAAACGCGAACACACGCTTACCGAAGCGCAACTGGATGAACTCGACGCTGCGCTCGGGCATCCCACCCGCGACCCGCACGGGGACCCCATCCCTACGCGCGAGGGGAAAATGCCGTCAGCGGAGAGTCAACCCATTACGGCGCGGCAGGATGAAGGTCCGGTAAGAATCGTTCACATCGAGGATGAGCCAGCCATTGCATACGAACAGATCCTTGCGGCTGGACTTCGCCTGGGACAGGTCATCCGCATCATCGAACGAACGCCGGGACGAATCGTGTTGAGCGACGGCGAAACGGAATATCGTCTCGCGCCGACCGTTGCCGCGAATGTGGGCGTGACGCCATTGCCCGAGAGTGAAATTGCAAAGACGAACGCGGTGCCTCTGGCTGATCTTTCGCAGGATCAGCACGGCGAGATCGTAATGCTCGATGATTCGTTGCAGGGATTCACCCGCCGCCGTTTTTTGGATTTGGGTCTTACGCCCGGCGCGACGATCCATCCCGAACTTGGAAATTTTTTCGGCGACCCGCGCGCTTATCGCGTGCGAGGCACGTTGATCGCGCTGCGAAAAGACCAGGCGGAGCAGATTTGGGTCCGACCCGTTTAGTCAAAGATCAAAAGTCGAAAGTCTGACCTGTGACTTTCGACCTGCGACCTTTGACATGGAGTAGAAATGACAAGCAAAAAAACAACTCCCCCCACCGAACACTGCGACTCTTGCCCCGCGTTCTATAACCTGGAACAAATGGGATTCAAGATCGGCAATTTCGACCGCGTGGTCGCGCTGGCGGGCAACCCGAATACCGGCAAGTCCACGCTGTTCAACGCGTTGACCGGACTCAAGCAACATACCGGCAACTGGCCCGGCAAGACCGTCACCCGCGCCGAGGGCGGATACCAGTTCAACGGCGTGCGCTACAAACTGGTTGACCTGCCCGGCACGTACTCGCTCCTCTCCGCTTCGCAGGATGAGGAGGTGGCACGCGATTTCATATTATTCGGTCAACCCGATTGCACCATCGTCGTCACCGACGCGACCGCGCTCGAACGCAATTTGAATCTGGTCATGCAGGTCATGGAGATCACCGACAAAGTCGTGGTTGCCATCAACCTGATGGACGAAGCCAAACGCAAGGGGTTCGAAGTGGACGCGCGCTCATTGAGCCGCGATCTCGGAATCCCTGCCGTGCCGGTCACCGCGCGCACGGGCGATGGGATTCACACACTGCTCGCGACCGTCGCGGATGTGATCAGCGGCGACATCAAAACAAAACCTTTGCGCGTGGAAGGGACACCCGAATTTCAAAAAGCAGTAAACGAACTTGTGCCGATGATCGAACAGATTGCGCCCGGCATCCCGAACGCGCGCTGGCTGGCGATCCGCTTGCTGGACGGGGACTCGAAGGTGCAGCAGGCGCTTCTCTCCGGCGATCTCGCGCAACGCGTGGAACGTCAAAAACAAGCCGACGCGCAGTTCAGCCGGAAGATGTCGGTCGAGGGGAGGCAGTGAGGCTGTCGCGCTGAGCGGAGGTCCGAGCGAATGTGAGGACTAGTCGAAGCGCGGGAAGCGGACATACAAAATACGAGATACAAGTTACGCTTTGTGTTCCCATCGTACTTGTGTACTTTTACCAAAAGATACGATTATGGAAAATACAACCATTCAACCCAACGACATACTGACCAAGGCAGAAACTTTACGCGGAACGCTCTCGACCAGTTTCCGCGACGAGATCGTCAAGTCGCTTTACAGCGAAGCCGAACACATCGCTCGGCGCGCGGTCAAAACAGCAAAGGAAAAGAAATACGATCTCGATCAAAAGATAGACCGCCTCGTCACCTCGCCGATAACCGGCTTGCCAATCATGCTCATTCTGCTTGGCATCATCATCTGGTTGACCGTCTCCGGTGCAAATATTTTTTCCAATGCCATCGCGAATGTTCTGTTCGGCATCGGCGATTGGGGGCGCGCATTTTTCAACCAGATCGGCATGCCGTGGTGGATCACCGGCTTCCTCTGGGACGGCGTTTATCTCGGTTTGGCGTGGGTGGTCAGCGTGATGCTGCCGCCGATGGCAATCTTCTTCCCTGCCTTCACCTTTCTCGAAGACCTGGGCTATCTTCCGCGTGTCGCCTTCAACCTCGACTGGCTGTTCAAAAAAACCGGCGCGCACGGCAAACAATCCCTGACGATGGCGATGGGATTCGGATGCAACGCGGCGGGCGTCGTCGCGACGCGCGTGATTGACTCGCCGCGCGAACGACTGATCGCCATCCTGACCAACAACTTCGTCCCCTGCAACGGACGCTTCCCGACTTTAATCATGCTTGCCACCGTTTTCGTAGCCGCCGCCTTCCCCCCAGCCTTGACCTCGTTCATCGCCGCGGGAACAGTTGTCAGCGTGGTGTTGATCGGGGTCGCGTTCACATTCCTGATGTCGTGGCTGTTGTCCAAAACGATCCTCAAGGGCGAAGCCTCCGCGTTCACGCTCGAACTGCCTCCCTACCGCAGACCCAACGTGATGCGCATTCTGTACACCTCCCTCATTGACCGCACCATCTTCGTCCTCTGGCGCGCCATGCAAACTGCCGCGCCTGCCGGGGCGATCATTTGGATCCTGGCGAATATCCATGTCGGCGATTCCAACCTGGCGCGCATGATCGCCGATTGGTTGAATCCGTTCGGGCTGCTGCTCGGGCTGGATGGCGTCATCCTGCTGGCGTACATCATCGCCATTCCCGCCAACGAGATCGTCGTGCCGACCATGATGATGGTCTACATGGGCGCAGGCATGATGGTGAATGGACCCGGCACGAGCGCGGGTATTTTCGACCTGCTCGTCCACGGCCACGGCTGGACGATGCTCACCGCGGTCAACCTGATGTTGTTCGCGCTATTGCATAATCCCTGCGCAACGACCATCATCACCATCTACAAGGAGACCAAAAGTTACAAGTGGGCGACGGTCAGCGTACTGATTACTTTAGGCACAGCATTTCTGGTGACTTTCCTCACCGCAAGTTTTGCGAGGCTGATGGGATGGGTGATATGAAAAAGCGACGGTCGCTTGTTTCTCGAAGCGACCGTCGCTTTTTGAATTATCCGTTGAGACGCTTACGGATTTTGCGTTCCCCAGTTCCACATCATGCCGGGACCGTATCCGCCGCCGCGGTTTTGCATCATACCGGGACCAAACCCTTGTCCGTTACCGAATGACGCGCCCTGTCCGTTGTGCATCGGGCAGTTTCCAAATCCGTAACCGTTCTGGTACATGCCCTGCATCCGTTGGATCATCCAGTCCGCCTGCTCCTGCGTGATCGCGCCATCTTTGACGGCTTGGGCGAAAGCGTCCGTGTGGACTCCGTTCATGAAGTCCGCCAGTTTGTCCTGGGCGATGCCGTTATCGAGCGCGATCTGGTACATCGGTTTGCCCGCAGCGAGCGCCTCCTCCACCTGCTCCTCGGTGAGCCCGAGTTTCGCGGCAAGCGCCTGCTCCACGTATTCGTGCATCCAGCCGTAGCCGTATCCGCCCATCATGGAACCGTACGGGGGCTGTCCGCCTTGCGCGAACGCGGCGCCCACCCCAAGCGCGCCCAGAGCCAGTACCACAATCGCAGCGATCAAAAGTGTCTTTTTCATTTTTTACTCCTGTGAGTGAAATTTCAGGTTTGTTCCTGATTACGCCCATAGGATACATCCGCAATGTAAAGGTTCCATAAAGAAAACTTCAAGATTACGGAAAGAAAAAACTGCTATATTGCCAAAATCACGCGTGTTGTGATGAGGAGCGAATATGATCAAAGGGTCCGGCTTTGCCCAACCTACACTGCCTCAACGCGAATCCCGTTCGCGCGGAAAATCTCAACCACAGCAGCGGGATTGGCATTGCGCGTCAGCCAGAATTTGCGCGTCCTGCCATCGCGCAGGCGGATCTCCATTCGCCCACTGACGTTGTGTCCGCTATCGAGCGTTTTATATCCCTCGTTGACTGCGACATGTTCGATTTCCAGACCCCCGTAACGGAAGTTGGTTTTGTCAACGGTGAGGAAATCGCAACGTTCCTTTGAGAGATGCTTGCTTCGCGCATGTTACAATAACGTCTTTATGACGACCAACCTTCCCCTGCAGAAGAACGGAACGGCACATGCAGACAGCGCGTCGCGCCTTTGGTTGCTGCTCCTATGCACGGATGCCGCGTTCATCCTCCTGCACATCATCTATTTCCAAACCGAACTCCTCAACAATTCCCTGTATTCGCTCTCGCGAGATAACGGCTACGCAGAGTTCTTTCAGTATGTCAAATTCCTGTGGATCGTCCTCCTGTTGATCGGGATCGTCAAATCGACTCGAACTGCCGGCTATCTCGCCTGGACCCTGCTCTTCATCTATTTCCTCACCGATGACGCCTTTCAACTGCACGAAAACCTCGGGCGGAACATCGCGAGGAATCTGGATTTTGTGCCTCCGATGAGTATCAGGCTTCAGGATGTCGGTGAACTGATCGTCACAGCGGTTGCAGGAGCCATCCTCATCCCGCTGTTGATTCTGGCATTCTGGTGCGGGTCAATGTTGTTCAGGAAGGTCTCTGTGGATTTGGTGATGTTCCTCGCCGTCCTCGTCTTTGTCGGTGTTGTAGTTGACCTCGTTCACGAAGCCGTTGGCGCGGAGGGCATGCTCGATCATCTCGTTTTCAGGATCATCGAGGAGGGCGGAGAGATGATCGTGGCCAGCGCCATCCTTTGGTACATCTTTCTGCTTTCCATGAAGAATGGGAATATCGGCTGGTACCTGCACGAACGCCTGCGCACCACCTTACTTGGCCTTGCGAAGATTCCGTAATCTTCACAAGGCTAAATCAACCTATTCATCCCCTGCCATCAACTTGATCCGCTCCCACGGCTTCAAGCCTTCGTCCTCCGCAAGCAGGCTCTTCAGATCGAACAATTCATCCCGTAACGCGGCAGCGCGCTCGAATTCCAAATTCTTCGCGGCTTCCTTCATCTGCTTTTCCATCTCGTGGATGATCTGCTTCAACTCGTTGCGCGGCAGATCGCCTGCGGGTCGGGTCTTGTATTCGCCCTTCATTTCCGCCACAGCCTTCTGCGAGAACTCCTCGGTCAAGTCGTGGATCGCCTTGTGGATACTGATCGGTACGATGCCGTTGTCCTGGTTATATTTCACCTGCTTGGCGCGGCGGCGGTTGGTCTCGTCAATGGCGCGTTTCATCGAGTCGGTCATCTTGTCCGCGTACATGATCACGCGTCCGTTGACGTGACGCGCCGCGCGACCGATGGTCTGGATCAACGCGGTCTCCGAGCGCAGGAAACCTTCCTTGTCCGCATCCAGGATCCCCACCAGCGACACTTCCGGCAGGTCCAAGCCTTCGCGCAACAGGTTGATGCCCACCAGCACGTCAAACACGCCCAGGCGCAGGTCGCGCAGGATGCCAACACGTTCGAGCGTCTCCACCTCCGAGTGCAGGTAATGGACCTTCATCCCCAGTTCCTGCAGGTACTCGGACAAATCTTCGGACATCCGCTTTGTGAGCGTGGTGACCAGGACGCGCTCGCCTCGTTCAACCCTCTGCCTGATCTCTCCGATCAGATCGTCCACCTGCCCTTTGGTCGGTCTGACCTCTACCTCCGGATCAACGAGTCCCGTCGGGCGGATGATCTGCTCGACGACCTGCTCCGCCTTGTTCATTTCATACGGACCGGGCGTGGCGGAGGTGTAGATCGTGTGTCCCATCACCTCCTCGAACTCATCGAACTTCAACGGGCGGTTATCCAGCGCGCTCGGCAAACGGAAACCGTATTCGACGAGCGTCTCCTTGCGCGAACGGTCGCCGTTGTACATGCCGCGGATCTGCGGCACGGTCATATGACTCTCGTCAATCACCAGCAGATAATCGCTCGGCAAAAAGTCAATCAACGTCCACGGATGTGTCCCGGCGGCGCGCTGATCGAGGTGCCGCGAATAATTTTCGATGCCGGAGCAATACCCGACCTCTTTGAGCATTTCGAGATCGTAACGAGCACGTTGCTCGAGGCGCTGTGCTTCGAGGAACTTGCCGGTCTCCTTGAAGAACTTCAACCGCTCATCCAATTCGGCTTCGATGTCGGCAATGGCGTCCTTCATTTTGTCGGCGGCAGTAAGATATTGCTTGGCGGGGTAGATCGCCGCCTCCTGCAACTCCTCGAAAACCTCGCCGGTCAACGGGTTGAACTGCATGATCCGTTCTACCTCATCGCCGAAGAAGGCAATGCGGTAGCCGCGCTTTTCCTCGTAGGCGGGGATAATCTCCAGCGTGTCGCCGCGCACGCGAAAGGTGCCGGCGCGCAAATCCATGTCGTTGCGCTGATATTGCGCTTCGATCAACTGACGCAGCAGCGCGTTGCGGCGGTATAACTCCCCCACCCGCAGCGTGACCGTCCCCTTGCCGAACTCCTCCGGCGACCCCAAACCGTAGATACACGAGACGGAAGCAACGATGATGACATCCCGTCTTGACATCAGCGCCGTTGTTGCCGCCAAACGCAGGCGTTCGATCTCCTCGTTGATCTCGGTCTCTTTCTCGATGTAGAGATCGTGGCGCGGCACGTACGCCTCAGGTTGATAATAATCGTAGTAGGAGACAAAATACGAAACCGCGTTCTCCGGGAAGAACTCCTTGAACTCGGCGTAGAGTTGGGCGGCGAGCGTCTTGTTGTGCGCCATGACGAGCGCCGGCATCTGCAGTTCCTGGATCACAGACGCGATGGTAAAGGTCTTGCCGGTGCCGGTCGCGCCGAGCAGAACCTGGTGTTTCATGCCCTGTCTTACGCCGCTGACAAGGTCACGGATGGCTTCGGGCTGGTCGCCCATAGGTTGAAAGGGGGCTTGAAGTTTGAAGTTCATGGCATGTGTCTGGGGAAAAAGAAATGGGAACGGGTGTTCTAGATTGTATCACATCGGGAATGTCACTGCGAGCGTTGTCCTGAGCGTAACAAAGCAAGTCCCCTCGCCTCGATAAGGGGACTATTTCCCGCAGGTCGCAATGACAGATTCGGGCGAAGCGGTACTTCACCAAAGTGGTTCATCAGGATTATGCGGGTTGGAGTACACGGCTTCCCCGGATTGACGGATTTTCACGGAAAGATCAAAGAAAAATCCGCGCTTTTCCGTGAAATCCGTGGCTTCCGTGTCCAGCATGGTTTTTTTACCCCACCAATCACCAAACCCCAAGGAGCCATCAGAGTATAATCACGCAAACCACTCCGGGAGACGATCCATGAAAACAATATTGAACGTTGTCGGCGTGTTACTCGTCCTCACGGGCGGAGTGTGGTTCCTGCAGGGAATCAACGTGCTGCCCGGCAGTTTTATGACCGGCAATCCTCAATGGGCAATCAACGGAGGCATCGCAATTGTGATCGGAGCCGGTCTTCTGTATTGGGCAAACCGCCGAGGGCGGGGGTAATGGAGGAGATCCGCATCGGCGACCGCGTGCAGATCTTCCTCGCTGCTGAAACGTGGGGAAGCGAAGGCTGGTTCGAGGGAACGGTCGTGCGGATCGAACCATATTCAGCGCATCGCAGTTTCTTCTGGGTGGAGTTGGATGAGGATGCCATCGCGGCGCTGGGAAGAGGTGTGCGTTTGATTTCAGTGCTAAACCCGAAGAACATCCGCAAGGTGTGAAGAAACAAGCCCGCCATGCCGCCCAACAACCTCCTCCCCTCTCTGCTCGAAGAGGCGATTCGATCACGCGCGCATTTATTCGACTCGCGGCGCGAAACCGCCTTCCGTCTCTTCAACGGATTCTACGAGGGCTATCCCAGCCTCGTGCTGGATGTGTATGGGCGCACGCTGGTGATCCATGATTACGCAAAGGAACCCGATCGGGGCTCGATCTCGGAAGTTGCGGAGTATGTCAGAACCGCTCTTAACTGGCTGCGCGCAGGAATAGTCAAAACGCGCAGTGCCAAATCACAGGATGAAAAACGCGGACAACTCCTCTTCGGCGACAAGCCTGATGCCAAAGTCAAGGAACACGGAGTCTGGTACGCCACCCACCTGACCATGAACCGCGACGCGAGTTTTTACCTCGATACGCGCAACCTGCGTAAATGGCTCATCGAAAACATGCGCGATAGATCCGTCCTTAACACCTTTGCGTACACCGGCAGCCTGGGCGTTGCCTCACGGGCCGGATGCGCAAGCCGCGTCACGCAACAGGACCTCAACCGCAGATTCCTGAACCTCGCCAAAACGTCCTACACGCTCAACGGCTTCCCCATTCACAAACAGGATTTCATCGCGCAGGATTTCTTCTCGGCAATCGGCAGGTTCAAACGGACCGGGGAAATGTTCGACTGCGTCATCCTCGATCCCCCGTTCTTTTCCATCACGTCAAAAGGCAAAGTGGATCAGGTCAACGAAAGCGCGCGGCTCATCAACAAGGCGCGTCCGCTGATCAACGATGGAGGCTGGCTGATCGCGATCAACAACGCCTTATACGTCAGCGGAAGAGAATATATACAAACGCTCGAAGAGTTATGCGAGGATGGATATTTGAAGATCAGGGAATTGATTCCCGTCCCTGAGGATTTCATCGGTTATAACGTCATCGGCAAACCGGTCGCCGATCCACATCCGTTCAACCATTCGACCAAGATCGCGGTGTTGGATGTGAGGAGGAAATAAGGATATCACAGGTGAAATTTCCGACGCTTCTGGCTCCACTCATCATGCCCCCTGTTCTGAGCGGGGCATTTTTATTCCATTGACCTTGCGAGGTGCATAACGTCATTTTCCTTCCTACTCTTTTCCCATTGATATTCCATTTGAGCGGTTGTATAGTCGAAACAAATTAGGATAAAATTAGTCCGAATTAGGGAGGTCGAACGGTCTGCCTGGTTACCACAGGACCTTCTTGAGCGCGAAAGGAAATATCAAAAAACCTTCAACATCGGTGCAACGGTGACAGTCGAACTCGAAAACCTGCTTGCTCTCCTTACCCAGATTGTCTTCCTAGTCGTGGCTGGCAGTACGCTGGTCAATTGGCTGGTATTTCGCAACCGTGCCCGCTTCGATATTGCGCTGATCTTCCTTCCGCTTGCCCTCGCTATTCTCGCGCAGAACCTGCAAAGGCTGTTTCCAGGCTGGGAAACTTTACTTGCGCTGGTCTTTTTCCTTGCGCTTCTTTCCCATCCTCACCTGCTCCTGCGCGTCGCGCAATATTTCCGCCCGGTTCCAGTCGTCGTGCGGCGGGCGTCGCTCGTCAGCCTCCTCCTGATCGTTGTCTCCCTCCCGCTGGCTGAAACCGCGCCGCTGGCGGTCTTCACTCCCGCCATCGGATACTTCATGGTCGTCGAGGCATACGCGGGCATTCTCTTCGTGCGGGGCGCGATGAATTTGGGCGGCGTGGTACACCGGCGATTGCGGCTTGCCTCCCTGGGCGCAGGCTTGCTGGTTCTGGTATTCATGCTGGCGCTCGGCATGGTTCTATACAGCGCGGGGAACGAACCCTCCCCCACAGCCCGAACGATCGTCAATTCGTCCATCCAGGTCATCGCCACGCTCTCCGGCTTGTGTTATTACTTCGGCTTCTCACCGCCGCGCTGGTTGAGACATTCCTGGCAATTGCGGGAACTGCATCGCTTCCTGCAACAGGCTTCGAAGCGGAGGGAGTACAGCCGCCGCGCGGTCTTCGAGGAACTCGCGAACGGCGCGATGCGAACCGTCGGCGCGGCGGCTGTCGTTGCGGCGGCCTGGAATGCCGAAAAGGAACACCTCAATATCGAACTGCCGGGCGATCCGCCCTTGCAGCTCGAAGATATCGAAACCGAATTGCAGGTCAACGGTTGGGACTGGCGCGAAAAGGAGGCGCGCATCGAGCGGCTGCCGGGCAGGATCGGGGCGGGCTTGAATCGCTGGGCTGAACGCGTCGGCGCGCGGACCTTGGTGCTCATCCCCGTCAAAGGCTCGATCCAACCCTGGGGCATGTTGATCATCGCCCTGCGCCATGCCCCGTTGTTCGCGCAGGACGATCTCGACCTGCTTTCCCTGCTGGCTGAGCAATCCGCCAATTTGCTCGATCATGCCGCGCTTTTGTCCGAACTGCGCGAAGCGAACTTATCCCTCGAGAAGGAAGTCGCCGAACGTAAACAGGCGGAGGAAAAATTTCGCGGCTTGCTCGAATCCGCTCCGGATGCGATCGTGGTCGTGAATGCGCGGGGCGTCGTCCAACTGATCAACTCGCAAACGGAGAAAATGTTCGGCTACGACCGGGCGGAGATCGTGGGTCAGCCGGTCGAGGTCCTCGCGCCGAGGCGTTTTCGAAAATCCCACGCTAGGCACCGCGAGGATTACATGGTCGAACATCCCACGCGCCCGATGGGCATCGGGCTGGACTTGTTCGGCTTGCGAAAGAACGGAAGCGAATTTCCAGTCGAGATCAGTCTCAGCCCCATGAAGACAGAGGAAGGCTTGCTGATCAGCGCCGCCATCCGCGACGTGACGCAACGTAAACTCATCGAAGCGGACGTGCAAAAATTGAACGAAGACCTGCATCAACGCGCCGCCCAACTCGAAGCCGCAAACAGGGAACTCGAATCGTTCAGTTACTCCGTCTCCCACGACCTGCGCGCCCCCTTGCGCGGCATTGACGGCTTCAGTATGGCGCTGCTGGAGGATTACGGCGACCGACTGCCTCCCGAAGCGCGGGATTACCTGAACCGCGTGCGCGGCGCGGCGCAGCGCATGGCAGAATTGATTGACGACCTGTTGAACCTCTCGCGCCTGACGCGCGCGAAACTCCAGCCCCGTTTCATCAACCTGAGTCAAATGGTCGGCGAGATCGCCAATGCCCTGCGCGAACGCCAACCGCAGCGACAGGTCGAATTTGCGATCATGCCGGACCTGATGGCGGAAGCCGACCCAAACCTCATACGCATCGCATTGGAGAATTTGCTGAACAACGCCTGGAAGTTCACTTCCAAACGCGAACGCGCCGTCATCGAATTCGGGCAAAAAAGCCGGGCAAAGGAACGCACCTTCTTCGTGCGCGACAACGGCGCCGGGTTCGACATGATCTACGCCGACAAACTGTTCGGCGTCTTTCAACGCCTGCATTCGGATAACGATTTCCCCGGCACAGGCGTGGGACTGGCGACCGTGCAGCGCATCATCAAGATCCACGGCGGGCGCGTTTGGGCGGAAGCCGCGGAAGACAAAGGGGCGACCTTTTACTTTACCCTGAATGGAGAACAAGATGGATGACAGACCGATCCTGCTGGTGGAGGACAACCCGGACGACGAAGCGTTGACCCTGCGCGCGCTTCGGAAAAACAACATCGCAAACGCCATGTCCGTTGTGCGCGACGGCGCGGAGGCGCTGGATTTTCTGTTCTGTTTGGGCGCCTATGCCGGTCGCAACCCGCGTGAAATGCCGCAGGTCATTCTATTGGATTTGAAACTTCCAAAAGTGGACGGGCTGGAGGTGTTGCGCCGCATCCGCGCGGACGAGCGGACCCGCCTCCTGCCTGTTGTGATCCTGACCTCCTCCAGGGAGGAACAGGACCTGCTCCAAAGTTACAGCCTGGGAGCGAATTCATACGTCCGCAAACCTGTGGATTTCAATCAATTTGTGGAGGCGGTCCGACAACTCGGCTTATACTGGCTGGTCTTGAACGAAGCGCCTCCGCGGTAAGGTTCATCGGATGACAAAACCACTGCATCTTTTACTCGTTGAGGATTCGGAAGATGACGCCCGATTGATGCTCCGTGAACTCCAAAAGGTCGGCTACGAAGTCGCCTGGAAACGCGTCGAAACCCAAGCCGCGTTGAAACAAACCCTGACCGAACAGGCGTGGGATCTGATCATCTGCGATTACTACCTCCCGCAGTTCGACGCCCTGCACGCGCTGGAGATCCTGAAAGACAGCGGCATGGACCTCCCTTTTATCATCGTCTCCGGCACCATCGGCGAAGAGACGGCGGTGACGGCGTTGAAAGCCGGCGCGCACGACTTTTTGATAAAAGGCAACTACGCCAGGCTCGGTCCCGCCATCGAACGCGAATTGCGCGAGGCGGATTCGCGACGCGAACGCCGACAGGCGATCGAGGCGTTGCGCGAGAAGGAAAGATTATTATCCGAGGCGCAGCGCATCGGTCACATCGGCAGTTGGAACTGGGATCTCGCCGCCGACACTCTGCAATTCTCCGATGAGATGTACCGCCTGCTCGACGTATCGCCGCAGGAATTCCAGCATAACAGCAACGAACTTCTGGCTCTGATTCACCCCGAAGATCGTCCCATCATGGAAAATTGGGTGGACGAATTGAGAGGCGGGGGACAGATCAACGAATTGGATTTCCGCATCCGCCTCAGGGACGGCAGTGCGCGTTATCTCCACTGTTCCGGCGCGTATCTTCACGATGCATCGGGTAGGCCGGTCCGCTTTATCGGCACGGCGCAGGACGTCACCGAACGCAAACTGGCGGAAATGCAGATCAACAAACAGATCAACCGTCTCCTTGCATTGAGAAGAATTGACGAAGTGATCACGTCCAGTTTCGACCTGCGCCTCATCCTGAACACGTTGCTCAGGCAGGCGCTCGAGCAGTTGCAGGTGGACGCGGCTGACGTTCTCCTTCTCAACGAAGACCGCTATACGCTGGATTATCTCACCGGGCAGGGCTTTCGCTCGATCTCGATGGAAAACTTGCAGGTCCCCTTGAACAACAGTTACACCGGGCGCGCCGTCCTGGAACGCCGTCTCGTCCAGATTGCGGATATGAAGGCTTACCCCCTTCTCATCCGGAAGATGCCCGGCGAAGAGTTCGTATGCTATTACGGCATCCCGCTGATCAACAAAGGGAAGGTCAACGGCGTGCTGGAGATCTTCCATCGCGCCTCGCTCCAGCCCGACCCGGAATGGATGAGCTTCTTCGAAACGCTGGCGGGACAGGCGGCGATAGCCATTGATAACGCCGGCCTCTTCGAGAAACTGCAACGCTCCAACCTCGAACTGGGTCTGGCGTATAACGCGACCATCGAAGGCTGGTCGCGCGCCCTCGATCTGCGCGACAAGGAAACCGAAGGTCACACCCAGCGCGTGACCGAGATGACGCTCAAACTTGCGCGCTACATGGGGATTCCCGAAGAACAACTCGTTCACATCCATCGGGGCGTGTTACTGCACGACATCGGGAAGATGGGCGTGCCGGATGACATCCTGCTGAAACCCGGTCCACTCACGGAGGAGGAATGGGAGATCATGCGCCGGCATCCCCAACTGGCGTACGATTGGCTTGCCCCGATCTCCTTTCTGCAACAATCGCTCGAAATCCCATACTGTCATCACGAAAAATGGGACGGCACGGGTTATCCGCGCGGGCTGAAGGAGGAGGAGATTCCGCTTTCGGCGCGCATCTTTGCCGTGGCAGACGTGTGGGATGCGCTCACGAACGACCGCCCCTATCGCAAGGCATGGTCGAAAGAGGAAGCGCTCGAATACATCCGCGAAAACAGCGGGGGGCATTTTGACCCGCAGGTTGTAAATGCCTTTCTCGAGCGCATCGTCGGGGCGGATATGTAACGCGAATCCGTTTCACAATGCGCCGCGCTCAAAACAACGCCCCCTGCTCGAACCCGTCCACATCCTTCTCATCCCACGGCAACGGCGAAACCTTCATATCCTTCGCCACGCATTGGTGCAGGTCTCTGCAAAGGCGAGGCGCGATCACGTTATCGGGCGAGTGGCAGAACACGTACGCGTCCGCGCCGTCCTTCATCTGCGACGCAAGATAACTCCCCCATTCATCGAGAAACGGACGATTGACTTCCGGGTCGGGATGACCGATGTAACGGACGAAGACGAAATCGGACGTGCGCTTCGGGACTACGGGGAGGTCTGGTTTGCCCTCCCGAGCCTCGAGCAAAGTCTGATACACGGATCCTGTCAAGAGCGCGTCCCCGGACAGGCTGCGTATCGGACGCGTATCAATCGTCACGCGCGCCATGCCATGCTCCGCGAGCAATTCATCGAGCGCCTCATCGTGCGGCGAATCGAACCAATCCAAGTGGCGCACTTCGACCGCGAGGCGCGCGTCGGAAGTCCAGGCGGAGAGAAAGGCTGATAGATCGCCGATCAACTTCGGGGAGAATCGAGGCGGGAGTTGCAGGAACATCGGACCAAGCCGTTTGCCGAGTCCCTTCATCACATCCACGAACGCGCGCGCTTTGTCAATGTGGTCCGTCAGTTTCCCTTCGTGGCTGATCGCCTTCGGAATCTTCGGGCAGAAGCGGAACGTCTCGGGCGTATCCGCAACCCAACCCTCGATGGTCTTTTTCGCAGGGACGGCGTAGAACGTGGTGTTGCCTTCGATGGTCGTCAGGCGGCGGGCGTACTCGCGCAGGAAATCTGCGGGCTTCGCTCCTCGGGGATAGAAATTCCCCACCCATCCCTTGAACGACCATACAGGACAACCGACGTACAGCGTCATGCAAGTATTATATAATGTCTTTGGATGAACGACTGCAAATCCGCTGGACGAAGATGAAAAAACTGATTCAGGCGATTGATTTCATCGAAGACTTCATGCGCTGGTCGAGGAGGCGCGCCGACATCCGGGCGGTGGCTTTGGTCGGTTCGTATGCCCGGGGCGAAGCGAGGGATTCGTCGGACGTGGACCTGGTCATCATTGCAAACGATCCACAGAAATACCTGACCAACACAGAATGGTTGAGGGTGTTCGGGATCGTCATTACGCAGAAGGTGGAATCGTACGGGAAACTCACCTCGCTCCGTGTGTGGTACGAAAGCGGACTGGAGATCGAGTATGGGTTTACGACCCGCGCATGGGCGCAAACCCCGCTCGACGCGGGGACGAAGCGGGTCGTTGACGACGGTATGAGGGTGCTGTTCGAAAAAGAGACCCTGCTCAGCCCGCACGAAACGCCGGCGCGTTCGTCATCGCGGCGATTCGCCTCGTGATCCCGATGATATACTTCCGCCCATGAGCGATTGCAGCGGCACATTGCATCCGCAAGCCAGGGAGGGACTTCGTCTTTTCAACGCGGGGGAATACTTCGAAGCGCATGAAGCGCTGGAAGATGCCTGGAACGCCGAAACTGGCGAGGCAAAAAACCTCTACCGGGGAGTCTTGCAAATCGCGGTCGCATACCTTCACCTTACTCGCGGAAATTACAGGGGCGCGGTCAAGGTGTATGAACGAAGCAAGAAATGGCTGAACGGTCTGCCCGACATCTGCAAGGGTGTCCGTGTCCGCCAACTGCGAAACGATGCGGAAAAGGCAATCGGGGAAGTTCAACGCCTTGGCGCGGAACGGATTGCTGAGTTCGATCCCGCCTTTTTGAAACCCATCCACTGGAAGGAAGAGAAACACGTTTACATCTGTGACCGATGCGGAAGCGAGATGGTCGAGAGGAATTGCAAGGTCACTTGTCCCAACTGCGGCAACCGCTTCGATTGCTCAGATTTGAACATTTACTTCGATTGACAGGTGTGTCATGTACCTTATCAGTACTTTACCGTTCGAAACGTCTTTATGCTTTGCTCGAAGATGGGGAGATTATCGAAGAATTCGTTGATCTGCGCCACATATTCCACGTACCAGACCGTGCTTCCGTCCCGGATCACGTACACCAGGTCGTTGAAGTCAATGTTGTTGATGCGGACCTCGACCACGATCCGCCTCGCTTCGACCGTGTTCACGAACACTGTGCGCCGGTCCGATATCCTTGCCTGATACGGGAGGCTTGGAAATTTGGCGTCCAGGAATTCATCCAGCGAATCGCCGGTCATCAGGTCGTAGGACACGCCGACCAGCATGTTGTAGGCGGAGGATTTGCTCGGAATCTCGGTAATCAACAATTCGGGCACGGCAAAACCGGCTGTGGTGTTGACCGTCTTTTTATCGGCAAGCCGGAAGTTAGACGGCAGCCAGATCTCGACCAGCGCGGTCTTGTATTGCTTCCAGCCTGCCGGGATCAGTTGCTCGTAGGGAATGGGCGTCGGCGTGAGAGTGGGAGTAATGGTCGGCGAAACAGCCAGCATGGGGGTCACGGTCGGCGCGGGCGTTGACGTTGGCGCCGGTGCGGAATCGATCGGGTTCGAATTACTCAACACAAACCAGCCGCCGACACAAGCGATCAAGAGCAATATCCCCGCCATGCCCACCAGGATGCCGATCTGCATCCTGGTCATTCCGTAAATCTTTTGTTCTTCGTTCATTCGTTGTCCTCCGCCGCCATGGTGAATTACGAGGGAATCTTACCCTCACTCCCCGCAAGTGAAGCGTTATAACTTCATTTCTGAATCAGGATCGCCCGCGCGGGAGCCCCATCCGAACCGGCGATCTTGAGCGGCAGGCAATACAGATCGTAGAAGCCGCGCACCACTTGTGAAAGATTCAATCCCTCCACGACGACCACTCCCGCTTCGAGCAAAATCCTGTGCGTCGGCACGGAGTCGCCGTATGGCGCGACCGACAGATAATCCACGCCCACGAGTTGTACGCCGCGCTCCACCAGCCATTCCGCCCCGTCCTCCGTGATGGCGACGAAATCGGTCTGGAACTCCTTTTCGCCCTTCGCCCAGAAATGGGAATTACTCGTCCCGAACAGGATGCGCTTCATATCGGACGTGATCTCGGAACGATCCAACACCTCGGCTGTGATCGCGTCTATCCCATCCGGCAACTGCAACACGTAACAGGGACCGGTCAACACCTCGAGCGGAAGCCCCTCCACCGTGCGTCCGTCGTTGAGGAAATGATGCGGCGCGTCCACGTGCGTGCCGAGATGGACGCTGGAACCGATGCGCGTCACGTTGGCGTGCGCGCCCTTGTCCATGGATTCGAATTGTTCGAGTTCGAGTCCCGGGTCGCCCGGCCAGGTCGGGAGGTCCGGGGAGATCGTCAGGGAAATGTCGTGGATGGTCATGGCAGGCTCCTTGAATTTTTGTACCGCGACATTTATGTCGTTTCGTTATTGCGACATGAATGTCGCGGTACAGACGGGTCACGGACTCGGCGTATGGATCGGAGGCGGGATGGACATCGGCGTCAACGTCGGAGTGATACTGGGAGTCGGGGTCGGGATGAAGGGCATCCATCCGCTGTAGTAAAAATATTCCTGCAAAAAGCCCGCGCGCTCTTCCTCGTTCATTATACGCGGACGTGAATAATCCTCAAGCAGGGCTGTAATCAATTCGATACTGACGAGTTTCCCGTCATAGACCGCGTAACGGTCGAAGAACAGGCGGCGGATGCCGGGCGGCATCCAACTCTGGTCGCCCATCTGGTCGAAGAACAGGTTGCCGAGACCGTAATGGATGAACGCGTCGCCGTGGAATTCCATCGTTTGCGCGTAATGCGCCTGGCTGCCGCTGACGATGGACGCGCCCGCATCAGCCATCGAACGGAAATCGCTGCGCTGTTCGGGGGCCGGGTTGTAGTCGTAACTTTCGTTCCATTGGAAGGTGGAGACCACCACGTATCCCTGCGATTTCAACTCCGCGATCTTCTGTTGAAGATACGGGAAGTCACACGGCGCGGCGCCGGGCTGGTAATCGGTTGCGGTGGGGAAACGATTCACGTCGGGTTTGTTGCAGCCGATGAACGCGATCCTGTTGCCGTTCACTTCGAACAGGGCGGGTTTGAGCGAATCCTGCAAATCGCGCCCGCCGCCGAAATAGGGAATGTTGTGCGCGTTATAAATATCCAGCGTCTCGTACATCGCATAGGGCCCGTAATCTGCGAAGTGGTTGCCGGTCAATTCGATCACGTCCGCGCCGATGTCGGTGATGAGGTCCATGTATTTTGGGGCGCTGCAAAAGACGAGCGGACCAGAGGCGTCCGGCTTCGGGTATGGGCATCCCGTAAAGAAGGGTATCTCGTTGCTGACGTGCATGATGTCCGCTTCGCGAAACACATCGCGCATCTTTTCGCCGGGATACGCCAAGCCCTTGAGTTCCATCGTCACTGCGGTGGCGCGCACGAGCGCGGTGACGCCGGTCATGATGATGGTTGTGAGTTTGGAGGGATCGTAATTCGAGGTTTCGATGTTCGAGAATTGGGGGTTTGTCCTGAGCAAAGCCGAAGGATCGCCCGATGATCGAAGAGTGAAATCAACGACCAGCGGATATGACGTAACGTCGAAGTTTTTGCGAATGGGCGATTGACCGTCAACCGTCAACACCTTCCATTTCGGCTCCAGGGATTCGAAGGGGATGATCGCCCATGCAGATTCGTTCCACGCGGTTTCGAGCAGACGATCCTCGTCCACGCTTCGCGCGGACCCGGCGGATGGTTCGCCCCAAATCGCCTCGAACGCTCTCAGCGTGGATTCTGCCATGAGCAACGGAGGCAGGCTGGGGGGCGCGTGAGGCGTTTCTCCATCCCACGCGGCGCGCAATTCGTCGAGCGTCACGCCGTCCCTCACCGTCGGAAACGGCGCGACCAACGCGTAGACCCATTGGAAACGAATCCCGTCTTCGTCGCCGGGTTTCGACACGTCGAGCGTCATGCTGGCGTTGAAGGGGATGTCCAAACCCCGCACCCGGGCGCGTAAAGCGTCAGGGATGGAATCGGAAAAAAGCACGCCCGTGAATGCCGGCTTGAGGACGGGAAATTGGGTGGGGGTGGAGGTCGGGGAGAGCGGGACGGTTGTTGCGACCTGTTGCTGCGCGGTTGTGGTTTGCGGCGCGCAGGAGGAAAGAATCCATGCAAGCGCGCAAAAGATCGCGAAGATACGGCTCGAATATTTGAGAGGCATAGCGCCTGATTATAAACCTATGTCGCCCCAGCGCCGCAGGATTTATCCTGCCTGCGCGGGCGCAAAATGAATTCCCGCCCTGAACTGGTAGGTTGAACTTGTCGAAACCCTGCCGAAGGGTTGCGGTACAAACCGCGTAATGTTTTCAGTGCTTGAGTATAAGTTTGGATATCGTGAATCGTTCGAGCGCCTCCTCGTCAATCGTCACGCCAAGACCGGGTTCGTTCGGGACCGTGATCGTGCTATCGTCATTCAAGACAAAACGTTCGTTCGTGATGTCACGATGGTAATAACGATCGGAGGCGGAAATATCGCCCGGCAAAACAAAGCCCGGTAAAGACGCGAGGGCAAGGTTTGAAGCGCGTCCGACGCCGGTTTCCAACATTCCCCCGCACCAGACAGGCACGCCTCGTTCGCGGCAATATTCGTGAATGATGACCGCCCGACTCAGCCCGCCCACGCGCGCAGGTTTGACGTTGATGTTGCGGCAGGCTTCCATCTCGAGCGCGTAACGCACATGGCGCGGCGAGAGGATGCTTTCATCCAGACATATCGCAGTCTTGAAGCGCGCCTGCAATTTACGATGATCCCAGATGTCGTCTTCGAATAGCGGCTGTTCGATGAGCAGTAGATTCAAATCATCCAGCGGATCGAGCGCGATTGCAGTCTCCAACGTGTAGGCGGAGTTCGCGTCCACTTGCAGGCGCAGGTCGGGATATTTCTTTCGGATGATGGTCGTCTCTTCGACCTCGCGCCCCGGTTTGATCTTGATCTTGACGCGGCGATAGCCCTGTTCCAGATAAACCTCGACGGTTCGCATCAACGCCGCGGCGGATTCCTGGATCCCAACCGAGACTCCCACCTCGACCTTATCCCGTTCCCCGCCGAACACTTCCTTCAACGATTTTCCTTCACGCTTGCCGAGCAGATCCCAGATCGCCATCTCGACACCCGCTTTCGCCAGATGATGCCCGCGGATGCGCTCCACGCGTTTCTGGAAATCGAGCGCATCGGCAATATCCCTGCCAAGAATGAGCGGGGCGATGAAATCCTTGAGGATGTGCCAGGCGGTGCCGGTCGTTTCGTAGTTGTAACCGGGTTCGCGCGAAGCGACACATTCCCCGTACCCGGTCAAGCCTTCGGATTGCAGCGTGACGAGGATACATTCGCGTTCCGTCTCGCGCCCAAAGGAGGTCTCGAACGGCGCGACGAGCGGCATGGAGAGGTGGTGGAGGGTGAGGGAGTCGAGTTTCATGATACATCCACGGCAGGAAGAAAAGTGTAAAATTGGTTAAACGAAGAGTGATCTTATCTTAACCGCTTCGCGCAGGTGAATTCGATTGTCCCGGGCGGGGTGCATTGCAACCGCACGCAGGCTGTATTGCAAAAACGTCAAGCCGTGCTGCACGCAGCATACGAACGCAATCCAAGCGCTTTATCAAGGGGCGCCCTGCTCCCGCCTCTTTGCCGCCAGCCGCGTGGATCAATCCGCCTGTTCCCGTTTCGTTTTTGAGGGGACGCTCATTGTATCCGAATTTCCGCTGCCAACAGTCGAAACGTATTCGTCACTGCGGGGGTTCGCTGCGAGGGGATCTCCCATGAAACAGGGGCTGTTTCGACCGGAGATCACTGCCCTGCAATGACGAAGGCTAATACTTGATCGCGCTCAATTGCCTCAACTTGTCAATCTGATGTGTGGCGCTGATCTGCCGCACCGTGCCGGTCATGCCGCGCACCACGAGGGAATCGGTGGTGGCTCCCCTGCCAAAGTATCGCACACCTTTGAGCAGTTCGCCGTCCGTGATGCCGGTGGCGGTGAAGAAGACATCCTCCGACGAGACAAGATCGTCCATCGTAAGCACCTTGTCGAAATCGTAGCCCGCTTCGCGCCCGCGCTGCAACTCGTCTTCGTCGCGCGCATACAACTTCCCCTGGATTTCCCCTCCCATGGCGCGCAGGGCGCAAGCCGCGATCACGCCTTCGGGCGTGCCGCCGATGCCGATCAACACGTCCACGCCGGAATCGGGCCAGGCGGTCATCAGCGCCGCGGCAACGTCGCCGTCCGGGAGGAGGCGGATGCGCGCGCCCGCATTGCGGATCTCCGCGATCATGTCCTTGTGACGATCGCGGTCGAGGATGATCGTCGTCAGGTCCTCCACATCCTTCTTCTTCGCCTGCGCGATGGCCTTCAAATTTTCCGTGATGGTTTTTTCGATGTTGATCACGCCCTTCGCCTCGGGTCCCACCGCGAGTTTGTTCATATAAACGAAAGGTCCCGGGTTGAACATGGAACCGCGCGGGGCGATGGCGACCGTCGAAAGCGAGTTCGAGCGGCCGAAAGCCAGGGGGCGGGTCCCGTCAATCGGGTCCACGGCAACGTCAAAGTCCATGCCTGAGCCGTTGCCCACATGTTCCCCGTTGTACAGCATGGGAGCGTTGTCCTTTTCGCCTTCGCCGATGACGATGACTCCGTTCATGTCCACCGTTTGGAGGACGGTTCGCATCGCGTTGACCGCAGCCTGGTCCGCCGCCTCTTTATCGCCGCGTCCCATAAAGCGGCCCGCCGCCAACGCCGCCGCCTCCGTCACGCGCACCAGTTCGAGCGCGAGGTTTCGGGTTGGGTCTTTTGTGATGTCCATAAGCCTCCTTTTTAAAGGATGAAATATTGGATGAGGAAATAACCGATTGCCGCGCCCCAAATCCACGAATCGATGCGATCCAGGAAGCCGCCGTGACCGGGAAAGATGTTGCTCGAGTCTTTCAAACCGCCCTGACGTTTGAACATGCTCTCCCCCAGGTCGCCCAGTGGTGCAAGCGTCCCGATTACCAGACCGAGCAACGCACCCTGCATGGGATTGATGACGCCGTCCAGGGGCCGCGGTCCCAGCGAAGAGAACGCATAAGCGAAGAACGCGCCGATCAGAACAGAAGTGAAGATGCCGGCAAAATATCCCTCCCAACTTTTCCTTGGACTGAGGCGCGGCGCCATCTTGTGCTTTCCGTACGCCGCGCCGATCGAATAGCCTCCCGTATCCGCCGCCCATACGAGCGGCAGGACCAACATGAACCACCAAACGCCCATCTCATCGCTGATAAGATTGCGAAGATCGAGCAGGTACGCGCCGATCCAGCCCAGGTAGACGATGCCCGCCACTGTAATGCCGAAATCAATCGCGGCGTGATCGCGTCCGCGTTCGAAGGCAAAGAGATGCACCGCCATGGCGAGAAGCGCCAACGCGACAAAGGCCGGGATGGCGATATCCGCAAAAAAGAAGCGTGCGGTGAGTATCACAAGCACGCCTCCAACTGTGACGGGTTCGCTGGGCTCGAGTTTGACAGCCCGGTACAAGCGGACGTATTCCCACGCCCCGCCAACAAGAAAAGCCCCCATGATCAAAAAATAGAACACACCGCCATAAATGACCGCAGGCAGCCCTACCGCCGCGATCGCCAAAGCCGTCAACGTGCGCCTAAGCATTGGACGCCTCGAGTTCGCTGGAGGAGACCTTTCCAAAACGGCGGTCGCGCCGGGCGAATGCCTCCAGCGCGCGGCGATATTCCTCTTTGTCGAAGTCGGGCCAATAAGTGGGCGTGACGTACCATTCGGAATATGCCGCCTGCCATATCAGGAAGTTGCTCACGCGCAATTCGCCCGAAGTGCGGATGATGAGGTCGGGGTCCGGCACACCCGCCGTGTAGAGGTAACGGCTCACGAGATCGTCCGTGACGTCCTCCGCCGCGATGCCGTCTTTGATCATTTTCTGGATGGCGTGCACGATCTCATCGCGACCGCCATAATTGAACGCCACGTTCAGCACCAGGCGGTCGTTGTTCTTCGTGAGTTCGATCGCGTCCAGCACTTTTTCCTGAAGTTTCGGGGCAAGCCGTTCCAACCGCCCGATGTGGCGCAGTTGAACGCCCTCCTTGTTCAATTCATCCAATTCCCTGTCAATGACGTCTTCGAGGATGGACATGAGTCCGCGCACTTCCTCCATGGGACGTCCCCAGTTTTCGGTGGAGAAGGCATAGATCGTCAGGTATTTGACCCCGAATTCGACGGTGGAGCGGATGACGCGGCGGAGATTCTCGGTGCCTGCCTTGTGTCCCGCAAGACGGGGAAGACCGCGCGATAATGCCCAGCGCCCGTTGCCGTCCATGATGATGGCAACGTGACGGGGAAGTTTATCGGCGGGGATGGAAATGGGGGAGGTTGGCATTAAATCATCGGATCGTGTCGGCACAAGATCCGCCTATACTTCCATGATTTCCGCTTCTTTTTTTCTACCCTGCTCGGCGATCTCTTCGATGTACTTGTCGGTTAACTTTTGAAGGTCCTCCTCGCCGCGTTTCAACTCGTCCTCCGAGATGAGTTTTTCCTTCTCGAACTCGCGCATGTCGTTGTGCGCGTCCCTGCGGATGTTGCGGACCGCGACGCGCGCCTCCTCGAGGCGGTGGTGCATGTGTTTCACCAGTTCGCGGCGGCGTTCCTCCGTGAGCGGAGGCAGGTTGAGGTGGATGGCTTTGCCGTCGTTGTTGGGAGTCAAGCCCAGGTCGGAGGAAAGAATCGCTTTTTCGATTATCTTGATCGTGGAGGAGTCAAAGGGTTTGATCATCAGCGAGCGCGGTTCAGGGACGTTGATCGAGGCGAGTTGTTGCAAGGGCGTGGGCGTGCCGTAGTATTCGACATGCAGCCGCTCGACCAGGGCCGGGCTGGCGCGTCCCGTGCGGATGCCCGCCAGGTCGTCGCGCAAGACGGAAATTGCTCCACGCATTCGAGATTCGGCGTCGTTGAGGATATCTTTTATCACCACAGTCTCCTGAAAATTGGAAATGAAGTTGCGGTTAAGGATACACCAAAACCATGAAAATTGCTATACAAGCGCGCCATGGCGAGGGGATTTGAAGAAAGATGAGAGTCTCTCAAATCAAAAACAGGAGAGAAGGGATCTCTCTCCTGCCGGGCTGATCGTTTTACTAACCGTGAACCAGCGTCCCCACCGGCTCCCCCTTGAGCGCGGACAGAAGCGCGTGAGGGTCCCAAAGATTGACCACGAGGATCGGAATTTTGTTTTCCATGCAGTGCGTGATGGCGGTGCTGTCCATCACCTCGAGGCGGCGGTTGATCACGTCAATGTAGGTGAGTTCGGTGAATTTTTTGGCGTCTGGATTTTTCTTCGGGTCGGAATCGTACACGCCGTCCACCTTCGTCGCCTTGATGACCACGTCCGCCTCGATCTCGGTGGCGCGTAACGCCGCGGCGGTATCGGTGGAAAAGAACGGGTTACCCGTCCCCGCGCCGAAGATGACCACGCGTCCCTTTTCGAGGTGACGGGTGGCGCGGCGGCGAATGTATGGCTCGGCAATGGCACGCATCTCGATGGCAGACATGACCCGCGTAAGAACTCCCTGCCGTTCCAACGCGTCCATCAGCGCCATGGCGTTCATCACCGTGCCGAGCATGCCCATGTAATCGGCTGTGGAGCGATCCATGCCGCGTTCCAGCCCCTGCTTGCCGCGCCACAGGTTTCCCGCGCCGATCACCACCGCCACCTCCAGTCCCATGTCGTGCACCTCTTTGATGCGCTTCGCGATGGCTTCCGCCTCGTTAACGTTTATGCCGAAGCCCGATTTATCCGCGAGCGCCTCGCCGCTCAACTTCAGGAGGATGCGTTTGTATTTGAATTGGTTCATGTTTTCTCCTTAACCTCACCCGTCCTGCGGACTGCTCCGCGATCTGCCGATAAGGGAGGGCGGGGTGAGGGATTTATAAAAATGACCAACCCGAAGGTTGGTCATTTGAATTAATTGTGCAAACTCTCGCCCAGTTCCCATCGCTGGAAGCGGCGGACGACGATGTTTTCGCCGATGGCGCCCACCGCCTGGAGGATCAACTTTTCGACCGTGATGGATTCATCGCGGATATAGGGTTGGCGCAAAAGCGCCGCCTCGTCCTTGAATTTTTCGATGCGCCCCTGCACGATCTTTTCGGCAACGTTTTCGGGCTTGCCCTCCTCCCTCGCGCGGACGCGGGCGATCTCCGCTTCATGTTCCAGGACTTCGGCTGGAATCTCCTCCTCCCTGACATAACGAGGCGCGGCAGCGGCGATTTGCAGGGCGATCTCATGCGCCAGTTCGCGGAACTTATCCGAGCGCGCCACGAAATCGGTCTCGCAATTCACTTCCACCATCACGCCGACGCGGCCGCCGCCGTGCGAGTACAACTCCACAACGCCCTGTGAGGCTTCCCGGTCGGCGCGCTTCGCGGCGGTCGCCATGCCCTTCTCGCGAAGCCAGTCCACAGCCTTTTGAAAATCGCCATTCGCTTCCATGAGCGCCTTGCGGCAATCCAGCACGCCGGCATTGGTTGCGGCGCGCAATTCCTTTATCATTTCAGTCGTAATTTCCATGCAATAGTATCCTTCTTCGAACCATTCGATTATTCTTCCGGGGTTTCCTCGGGGGATGCTGCCTCGCCGCCTTCTTCACCGGAGGTTTCCATCTCTTCATCGCGTGAAGCGCTCAACTTCGCCAGCGTGGATTCGCCCAACAGGTCACCCTCGTCCAATTCATCTTCAAGCTCAACCCTGCGGACGGGCTTGCGGGCGGACGGTTCGGCGGGCGATTCGGCCTCTTCGCGGGCTTCCGCGTCCTCCTCCTTGCGCATTGCCTTGCCTTCGAGAACGGCGTCCGCGATCTTGCTCACCAGCAGTTTGATGGCGCGAATGGCGTCGTCGTTCGAGGGGATGACATAATCCACATTCTGCGGATTGCAGTTCGTATCCACCAGAGCCACGATCGGGATGTTGAGCAGGTTGGCTTCGTGAACCGCCGCATCCTCCTTGCCCACGTCAACGATGAACAACAGGTCCGGGCGGCGTTTCATCGTCCGCAGACCCTCGAGGCGGGTCTGCAAACGAACAATCTCGCGGCTGATCAACAAACCTTCCTTCTTGGTCAGGTGATCCAATTCGTTGTTATCGCGCATCTTCTCGAGGCGTTCCATCTCCTGAATACGGGCGTGGATCGTGGACCAGTT
>JABWAU010000086.1 GCA_013360875.1 Anaerolineales bacterium
AAGGGTCCCTGCGGCATGTCCGAGATCAGCGAACGCTTCGATGTGACCCCTGCGGCGGCGAGTCAGTTGGTGGAAAAACTCGTTCAGGCGGGTTACCTCGAGCGCACCGAAGACCCCTCCGACCGCCGCGCCAAACTGCTGACGCTCTCCCCCGCCGGCGCAAAACTGCTGGAAGAGGGCATCCGCGAGCGCTACCGCTGGATGGATGATTTGGTCAGCCGCCTTTCAGTCGAAGAACAAATCAAAGTCAGCGAGGCGCTCGAAATTCTCACCCGCGCCGCCGAACAAACTGACCGCTGAACACTGACCACTGAACACTGACCACTGATTACTGCCTTGGAGTCCCCATGTCCCGTATCCTCAAATACCTCAAACCCTTCACCCTCTTACTGGTGCTGGCAATCGCTTTACTGTTTGCCCAAGCCAACGCCGACCTGGCGCTGCCCGACTTCATGTCGCGCATCGTCAACGTCGGCATTCAGCAGAGCGGAGTCGAAAGCCCCGTCCCCGACGCCATGCGTCAGGTCACGATGGAGCGGCTCGGCATCTTCCTGACCGCTGAGGAGAAAGACGCCGTCCTGGCGCAGTACAAATTGATTGATACCTCCTCGCCCGATTACGCCGACTATCTCACGCAATACCCCGCTCTGGCAGATTCACCCATTTACGTCCTGCAGACGACCGACGCGGCGGCGCGCTCGCAACTGGAAGCGATTCTGACCAAACCCCTGCTGGTGGTCTTCGGCATCGAGCAGGCGCTTCAAAACCCGGACCAGGCGGCTGCCATGTTCGGAAGCGGCGGATTCGACCTCTCCAAACTGCCCCCCGGCATGGATGTGTTCGGCGCGCTGAAGATGATGCCCGCCGCCCAGCGCGATCAACTGCTGAGTTCGGTTGACGCGCGCTTCGCCGCTCTGGGCGGGGAAAAAGCCCTGCGGCAGGGCGCTGCCCGCGCCGTGGTCGCCGAATACGAAGCGCTCGGCGTGGACATCCAGAAGGTGCAGAACAGTTACCTCTTCAAGGTCGGCGGGCAGATGCTACTCATCGCCCTCGTTTCGGCGGTCGCCACCATCCTGGTCGGTCTGCTCGGCTCGCGCATCGCCGCGGGACTGGCGCGCGACCTGCGCCGTTTCCTCTTCGAGAAGGTGATGCGCTTCTCCGGTGCAGAGTTCGAACACTTCTCCACCGCCTCGCTCATCACCCGCGCCACCAACGACATCACCCAGATTCAATCGGTGATGGGCATCATGGTGCGCATGGTCTTCTATGCGCCCATCATCGGCATCGGCGGCATCATCCGCGCCGTAGACAAAAGCCCCTCCATGTGGTGGACGATTGCCCTGGCGGTGGGCATCCTGCTGACGATGATCATCACCGTCTTCTCGATTGCCCTGCCCAAGTTCCGCATTATTCAATCGCTGATGGACAAACTCAACCTGGTGGCGCGCGAAAACCTGAGCGGCATGATGGTCGTGCGTTCTTTCGATCGCGAACGGCACGAAGAAGCCCGCTTCGACCGCGCCAACCGCGACCTGACGAACACCAACCTGTTCGTCAACCGCCTGTTCGTCATCATGATGCCATTCATGATGCTCATCATGAACGGCGCCACCATGCTCATTTTATGGGTCGGCTCGAATCAGGTGGCGCAAGCGCAAATGGAAGTGGGCGACATGATGGCGTTCATGCAATACGCCATGCAGATCGTCTTCGCCTTCCTCATGCTCTCCATGCTCTTCATCATGTTCCCGCGCGCCGATGTCTCCGCCAACCGTGTCGCCGACGTGCTGGAAATGCCCATCACCGTGCTCGACCCCGCCCAGCCGAAGCGCTTCCCCGAACCCTTCCAGCCGACCATCGAATTTCAGGATGTCTCCTTCCGCTACCCTGGCGCAGACGACGACGTGCTCCACAACCTGACCTTCCGCATCGAAGCGGGACAAACGGTCGGCATCATGGGAACGACAGGATCGGGCAAATCCACAGTAGTCAATCTCATCCCGCGCTTCTTCGACGTGACCAGCGGCTCGATCCTCGTCAGCGGCGTGGACATCCGCGAAGTGCCGCTCAAAGACCTGCGCGACAAGATTGGCTACATCCCGCAGCGCAGCAACCTGTTCACCGGCACCATCGAAAGCAATCTGCGCTACGCCGACGAAGACGCCGATGAGGAAACCCTCAAACTCGCCCTCGAAATTGCCCAGGCGGCAGATTTCGTTCAGGAGCGAAGCGAGGGGGTGCAGGCTGAGGTCTCGCAGGGAGGCGTGAACTTCTCCGGCGGGCAGAAGCAGCGTCTCAGCATTGCCCGCGCCCTGGTCAAGCGCGCCCCCATCTACATCTTTGACGATAGTTTCTCCGCCCTCGATTACCGCACCGACGCCCGTCTGCGTCAGGCACTGCTCAAGCAGTTGCGGCACAGTACCGTGCTGATCGTCTCGCAGCGCATCGCCACCATCAAAAACGCCGACCAGATTCTGGTGCTGGACGAAGGCAGGCTGATCGGTCAAGGCACACACGAGGAATTGATGAAAACCAACGACATCTACCGCGAGATTGCCTTCTCGCAACTCAAACAGGAGGCGCTGGCATGAACGGCTCCAACGGCAAAGAACCCAAACCCCAATCCACGGCGCTCCCGCGCGGACCGATGGGCGGGCGCGGACCAATGGGACCCAGCCCGCACATGATGGGCGGACCCGTCCAGAAGGCGCGCGACTTCAAAGGCACGCTGCGCAAACTGGTCTCTTATCTCGCCCCCTATCGGACGAAAATCCTGGTGGTCTTCGTGCTGGCAATCGGCTCCACTGCCTTTGCCATTGTGGGACCGAAAATCCTCGGCAACGCCACCACCGAACTGTTCAACGGAATTCTGGCGAAGATCGCCGGCACGGGCGATGTACCCTTCGATGTCATCGGGCGCATCCTGCTGACCGCCCTCGGCTTATATGCCCTCTCCGCCGCGCTCAGTTACGTCCAGGGCTGGTTGATGACCGATGTCGCTATTGAAGTGACCTATAAACTGCGCCGCCAGATGATGGAGAAAATCAACCGCATGCCGTTCCGCTACTTCGACGGCACGCCGCACGGCGAGGTGCTTTCCCTGCTCACCAACGACGTGGACACCATTAACCAGACCCTCAACCAGAGCCTGACGCAAATCATCACCTCGCTGGTGACGGTGCTGGGCATTCTGGGCATGATGATTTCCATCTCCTGGCAGATGACGCTGGTGGCGCTGACGATTGTGCCTGCCTCGATGCTGGTGGTGATGCTCATCATCCGCCAGTCGCAGCGCTTCTTCAAAGAACAGCAGGATTACCTCGGTCACGTCAACGGGCATGTGGAGGAGATGTTCGGCGGGCATCTTATCGTCAAGGCGTTCAACGGCGAAGAAAAGAGCATCGCCAAATTCAACGAGTACAACACCACCCTCTACGGCTCGGCGTGGAAGTCGCAGTTCTTCTCCAGCATCATGATGCCGGTCATGCGGCTGGTGAGCAACCTGGGCTATGTGGCGGTCGTCATCCTCGGCGGCTGGCTGACCATCCGCAAAGCCATCACCGTCGGCGACATTCAGGCGTTCATCCAATACATCAACTCGTTCACCCAACCCATCACCCAACTGGCGAACATCTCAAACGTGCTGCAAAGCACGGTGGCGGCGGCGGAGCGCGTCTTCGAGTTCCTCGAAAAGGAGGAGGAGACTCCCGAAACCGCCTCGCCGGTCAAACTGGAGCGCGTGCGCGGACATGTCGAATTCCGCGATGTGCATTTCGGCTACACCCCCGGCACGCCGGTCATCAAAGGCTTTTCGGCGGAGATTCAGCCCGGGCAGCGGGTGGCAATTGTCGGTCCGACCGGAGCCGGGAAGACCACCATCGTCAAACTGCTGATGCGCTTCTACGACGTGGACAGCGGCTCCATCCGCATTGACGGTCACGACATCCGCGATTTCACCCGCGCCGATGTGCGCGCCATGTTCGGCATGGTGCTGCAGGATACCTGGCTGTTCAACGGCACGATTCTCGATAACATCCGCTACGGGCGCGAAGACGCGACGGAGGAGGAAGTCATCGCCGCCGCGCAAGCCGCGCACGTGGATCACTTCATCCACACCCTGCCCGACGGCTACAACTTCGTGCTGAACGAGGAAGTGACCAACATCTCGCAGGGACAAAAACAACTGCTGACCATCGCCCGCGCCTTCCTGGCGGATTCGCCCATGCTCATCCTCGATGAAGCCACCAGTTCGGTGGACACGCACACAGAGCTCCTCATCCAGAAAGCCATGGACAAACTCATGCGCGGGCGCACCAGTTTCATCATTGCCCACCGCCTGTCCACCATCCAAAACGCCGACCTGATCCTGGTGATGCGCGACGGGAACATCGTCGAGCAGGGCACGCACGATGATCTGATGGCGCGCGGCGGCTTCTACGCCGACCTGTACAACAGCCAGTTCGAGAAGGCAGAGGAGATGGTTGTTGTGCCCAAAGAAAGTGCTTTGAAAATATAAGACAGAGACCCTAAAGGTTTCTATTGCAAGCAAAAAGCATTCCAAGCAGGCTTTCTGTGCAAATTTTGAACCCGATTCGCCAGAAAAACCTTTAGGGTCTGAACCTACGCCGAAGCGTAACCGACGCTCTCTAGCGTCGGACTTTGCGCTGTAATACTAAAGGATGCTTCGCAATAGCGCGTGTTACGTGCTGCGTAGATGAAGCCCTCGCTGAAATGGCAAGGGCTTTATCTTTCTTCCATATCCCGTCTTGTCTCCTTGTGTACCTGTTTACCTGTCTACTCGCCCCCCCACCCAACGCAAGCCTTCATCGCTCATCCTTCATCTTTATCTTTTATGGTATCCTTGCGTCAACTTACCCTCTGGAGCGTAATCCATGTACGTAGCCATCGAAGGGGTGATCGGAGTTGGTAAGACCACCCTCGCCCGCCTTCTGCAGCCATCGTTCGACGCCGAAATCCTTCTGGAGGTCTTCGAGGAGAATCCTTTTCTATCCGATTTTTATTCGGACCGCGAGAGATACGCATTCCAAACGCAGATCTTCTTTTTGCTGAGCCGTTATCATCAGCAGCGGCGCACGGTACACGAACTTCTTGCAACCGGAAAAAACCTGATCGCCGATTACACCTTCGCCAAGGACGCGCTCTTTGCCCGCATCAACCTCAAGGGCGACGAACTCGACATGTACTACAAAGTGCATGAAGCCCTCGCCGAAAAGATCCAAAAGCCCGATCTGCTCGTGTACCTGCAAGCCAGCGACGACACCCTCATGCAGCGCATCGCCCTGCGCGACCGTCCCTACGAACGCCAGATGGAACGCGCGTACATCCACGAACTCAATCTCGCCTACGAGGAATTCTTCTCGAAGCCCTTCGACCATACGCCCGTCCTAACGATTGACACGAACAACCTGGACATCGTCCGCAACCCCGAACATTTGAAACTGATCGAGAACCGCATCCGACAGAGCCTGAACCTGCCTCCGTTTCAACAGACTTTGCCTTTGTCCTGACATTGTTCTCGATGACATAGTTGGCGTCCCCTTACGCCAACGGACATGTTAGAGAACGTGTCCTACGCAAATATCAGGATTATGTATCATGCGAGTCACACGCGAATCCCTCATCCGAATCGCCAAAGAGACCGCGCAGGAACGCGCCTACAACGACGCCGGCATCATCGCCGCCTACCTGACGGGTTCCCTCGTCAACGATGAACTCGATCCCATGCTCGGCGGCGCGGCGGACATTGACGTCATCTTCGTCCACAAGGAGGAGCCGAAACACCGCCGCGAGTTCGTCAAACTCACCCCCGACTTCCACGTGGACATCAGTCACCGCGCCAGGGCGGAGTTCAAGCGTCCGCGCGAGTTGAGGCTCGATCCCTGGCTGGGATGGGAGATGTACGACCCGATGCTCCTCTACGAGCGCGAGAGATTCTTCGAGTTCGTGCAGGCAGGCTTGCGCGCAGGATCCGAATTCAACGCGCCCGCGCCCGCCCTGCAGCGTTCGCGTTCCCTCCTCTCGCACGGACGACAGATCTGGCGCGACCTGCTCGAGATCGGCGATACGGTCGCACCGGGGGATGTGGCGCAGTACATGAAGTCGTTGTATCACGCGGTCAACGCGGTGGCGGAGTTGTCGGGACCGCCCTTGCAGGAGAGGCGTCTGATGCTGGAATTTGCCCCTCGGGCAGAGACAGCCGGTCGTCCCGGCATGGACGCGGCGCTTGCCGGTTTGATGGGCGCGTCCTCGCTGGAGCCGTCCGTCATCCAATCCTGGCTGCCGGAATGGAAACTCGCGTTCGAATCCGCATCCGAAAGCAGCCGCGTAGACCCGCGCGTCCACCCTGCGCGCGTGAACTATTACGAGAAGGCGATCCGCGCCATGCTCGAAAGCGAAAAACCCCGCGCCGCGCTGTGGTCCCTTTTGCAGACGTGGACGCTTGCCGTGGACGTCCTGCCCGATCACGCGCTCGATCCTTGGCGCGCCGCGTGCGGACAACTCGGTTTGACGGCGGCGGGCATGGAGGAGCGCGTCAACGGATTGGATTATTTCCTCGACGAAGTGGAAGCCCTGCTCGATGAACTGGCGGAGCAATACGGATTGGAGACCTCGACGAGTTTCTAATTTTATGGAGTCGGGAGATCGCTCCCGCAAACCCGACAACATGCTGTCAACTCCAAAGTAAGGAATGCAATGACCCGCGACGAAGCCCTAGCCCTTGTTCGTGAATACGTCAAAAACGAAAATCTGATCAAGCACATGCTTTCGGTGGAAGCCGCCATGCGTTTCTACGCGGAGAAGTCCGGGGAGGACGCGGAACGCTGGGGATTGATCGGTCTGCTGCACGATTTCGACTGGGAAATCCATCCCACGCTCGAACAGCACCCGCAGGAGGGCGCGCCGATCTTGCGCGAGCGCGGCGTCCCCGAGGACATCATCCAGGATATTTTGAGCCACGCGGACCATTTGAACATGCCGCGCGACACGCTGGTTCGCAAAGCCATCGTCGCCTGCGACGAGATCACGGGGTTGATTACCGCGGTGGCGTTGGTGCGACCCTCGCGCTCGCTTTACGACCTCGAGCCTTCGTCCGTCAAAAAGAAATGGAAGGATAAAGCCTTCGCGGCGGGAACGTCACGGACCGAAATGGAACATGCCGCAAAGGAATTCGGCGTCGAATTGTGGGAACACGTGGGGAACGTGATTCAGGCGATGCGCCGCATCGCGCCCGAACTGGGCTTGGACGGAAACATCCAACCGCAATGACGAACCGCAAAAAGAGCGCCGCTTATCTTCCGACCATCATAGTCCTTATGATGGTCTTATTATCGTGTTCGCCCGCCGCCTACACGCCCGAACCGTTTATCGCTCCCAAACCGCCATCGGGCTATGCCCCGTTTATCTTCGATATCGAGGTCGAATCCGCGGCAGCGCCGTCGCGCCTGGATGATCCGCGCCCGAACATCATCGTCATTATGACCGACGACCAGCCGTATCACACCGTCGCCTACATGCCCACGGTAAAGAACGAACTCGCTCCCAATGGGGTCAACTTCACGAACGGTTTCGTCACCACACCGCTTTGCTGTCCGAGCCGCGTGAGCATCCTCACGGGCGAATACGTCCACAACCACGAGGTGTTTACCAACTCCATGCCGACCGGCGGCGCTGAAAAATTCGATGATGCCTCCTCCATCGCCACATGGATGAAAGAGGCAGGCTATCGAACGGCATATTTCGGAAAATACCTGAACGGGTACGAAAGGCTCCAACCCCTCGGCGTCGTCCCGCCGGGCTGGGACGAATGGCATGTCTTTCTGGGTCAGGGGGCGGACGACGATGCGGACGCGGGCAGTTTCGAGTATTTCTACAACTTCACCATGTCCGAGAACGGACAAGTGACCGACTACCCGCGCGACGAATATTATTTCAGCGCGGATGTGGTTACGCGCGGCGCGGTCAATTACATCAACGAAACGCGGGACGCTCCCTTCCTGCTCTTCGTCGGTTATTACAACCCGCACTCGCCCTACATCTCCGCGCCGAGGCATAAGGACGCATTCCGTTCGGGTACCGGCTGGGATTGGATTCAGTATCGCCCGCCCAATTTCAACGAGAAGGATATCCGCGACAAACCAGCCTACCTGAAGGAATTCTCGCCTCTCTCCGACGGGGAGGTTGATACTGCCCACAAGCAGATCCTACGCTCCCTCCTCTCCGTGGACGACGGCGTCGCGTCCATTTTGAACGCGCTCGATAAAACGGGATTGAAGGAAAAGACCGTCGTCGTCTTCCTCTCCGATAACGGCATGACCCTGGGAGATCACCGCCTCGGCGTGGACAAAAATTGCGTGTACGAGGCTTGCGCGAAGATTCCGTTCATTGTGTACGCGCCAGGCATGGTCGAGGCGCGAAGCGATGATCGTCTCGTCGCGAACATTGACCTGGTTCCCACGTTTCTCGAATGGGCGGGAGGCGAGATCCCCGAAAGCGTGGATGGGAGGAGTCTCGTCCCGCTGCTCGTGGATGCGGACGCGCCGTGGCGCGAAGCCCTCCTGCTCGAACACTGGCGCACGGAAGGGGGGGTGGGTTCGATGATCCCCGAATTCCACGCGGTGCGAACGATGGAATGGAAATACGTGGAGTATGAGACGGGCGAGAAGGAATTATACGATCTGGTGAGCGACCCGTACGAGTTGAACAACCTGGCTGGGAAAAAGGCGTACCGCGAGATCGAGGCGCAATTGGCGAAGAGGCTGGTCGAACTGAAGCAGGAATAGATTACAAGCCGAACAATTTCACGAATACGATCTGCGATAACGACGGATCGCTCAACGCAAAGAAGACCCACCCCAGCGCGACAAAATGGAATGTGAGCAATATACCGCCGACTTGCAGGGCGGTTTGCAAACGCGGGTTGACCGGGTTGAATCTCGTCTTTGTAAAATCGCTCCAGCGGTTCTGGAGGAAGAGACCCAGTCCGTGCCACGCGCCCCACAGGATGAAGTTCCAGGTGATGCCGTGCCAGAGACCGATGATGATCATTGTCGCAAGTTGACCGAGGAGAATCATCGTCCACGCGGGGAGGGATTTGAAACCTCGTATCCAACGGTTGAATGGATTGAAGAAATACGAGCGGATCCATTGCGTGAGCGTGATGTGCCAACTGTTCCAGAACTGGGCCAGGTTGGGTTTGGTGTAGGGTGTAAGGAAGTTTTCGGGGAGTTTGATGCCGACGAGGCGACCGATGCCGAGGGCGATATCGGTGTAGCCGCTGAAGTCGAAGTAGATCTGGAAGGTGTAGGCGTAGAGGTGGACCCACATCCAGCCTGGCGAGTGGACTTGAGTCGCGAGCGCGTCGTTCAAGGCGATCAATGCCAGCGCGTCGGCGACCACGAACTTCTTGAACAGCCCGATGACGATGCGTTGACCGGCCATGAGCGTTTCGTTCTGCGTGAGGGTGAATTCATTGCGGAGGTCTTTGACGAAGCGTTCGGCGCGGTCAATGGGACCGGCGGACAGCGACGGGAAGAACACAACGTAGGTGGCGAACTCTGGCAGGGAAAGTTCGGGGAGTCGTCCGGTTTGCTTGTCGCGCAAAACGTGGATGAGGCGGAAGGCAATGTAGGAGATCCCCAGCCAGCGCAAATCCAGAGCGGAGGCGGTTTCGATGGGACGGTTTGTAAGCGTGCGGAGGATGATGCTTGCCTGTAGGGAGAGCGCGGGGGATTTGAGGATGACGAGAATTGCGACGAGGAGAGCGGCGGCGATGGATAAGGTAATGAGAGAACGATGCGGGAGGAGGGTGAGAATGAGAATTAGGAGAATTGTCGCCGCGAGGAAGGCGATGTATTGGATGAACTGCGGTGGCGTTGTGGCTGTAAGGATGGGAGTGGGGAGAATGTAGCGGGAAAGGTCAACCAGCGTGACGATGCCGAGGATGATGAATAACCCAATTAAATTTTGTTTTTCCTTCCCCGCGCCGGGTCCCGATGTGATGAACCACACCAGAACCACGAGCGCGAGGGAAAGCGACGGGAACCAAAAATCGAACGAACGTAATGGAACGACCGGCTGGAACCAGTAGACAGCCAGCGCGCTGAGCGCGAGCAGGGAATACGTCCGCCATGCGCCGCGCGTCAGCGCGCCGACCAGGACCGAGGCCAGGATGGAGGCGGCGATCTGGGTCAGTCCCATTTAGAAGCCCTGATAGATCCAGTTGGGGCTGTCGTCGGTGGTGAGGACGATCAAGGCGACGGCGATGAGAAACAGAACAATCGCCCAAATGTTTTCGGGCGTGAAGAGTCGTTTTAGCGCGTGCCGCATACGAGCCAGTCGCCGCCCTGTTCGACGACCTGATAGGTGCGGACGGAGAGATCGAGTTTCTGGTCTTCGTCGTTGTAGGTGGCGACGATGTTACCGGTGCAAAGGACGAGGGCGGTATCGCCGTCTGTGCCTGTTTGGGAGCAGGCAACATTTTCGAGCCGGGCGGTGACCGCTTGGAAGGAGTCGAGTTCGATGAGGGCATCCTCCTCCCATTCGCCGCAGACGAGGGTGGGAAGTTTGTCCGCCTCCTTGTTCACGAGCGCGTTGAGATAGTTTTCGACAGCCTGCGCGGGCGCGTCGGTGTTCGACGAACAAGCCGTAAGGACGATGCCGGCAAGCGCAAGGGCGATAAGCATGATGAGTTTTCGCAAGGGAACCTCCGAGGATGTTTTTAGTACGGGGATTATAAACTACATGCAACCTGTCATTGCATTAACGCATCGCATACACCGCGTAGCCGCGCGGCGGGGCGTAGAACTGACCGCGCCCGTCGCGGTCGGTGGATTGGTTGATCGGGCGCGCCATGTCGGTTTTGCTCCACCAGGCAACGGGTTGGAAGGAGGCGTTGTAAAACCTCGTGGTGACCATGCGTCCGTTCCAGTTATCGCCGCGGTTGTTCAACACATAGATCAGTCCGGGCTTGTCGCCGTATCCCGTGCGCTGCATGATGTAGAGGTTGTCGTCCGCGTATAACACTTCAGTATTGCCGCCCGCGTATTTTTCGTGCGCGCTGACAAGGGCGGCGATGCCGTTCGGCGTGCCATCCAGCGCGAGATTGTAGTTGAAATAGTCCTTCCAAAACACACACGGATACCCTTCGTGAGTGAGAATGTAACTGTATGCCAGCAGTTTATCGTTGATGATGGAACGCCCCTCCTCGCGCAAGTCGTGATTCTCGACGAAGGTCACGGTGGTCTGCGGCTGCTTTTGCAAAACCGTTTCCCACGTCGTCAGGCTGAGCAGGCTGAAACCGTATTGATCGCACAACGCCTTGAGCATTTCGCGCAGCGGGAAGTCGAACGCGTCCACCGGGTTCGAATTGGAAAAGTTCGCCAGGTCCACCCAATTCTCGATGGCGCGGGCGTTATCCCAGAACTCGGCGACCCCATAGGGCATGAACGGTTTGCCGTCGCGCATGTAGCGATACTCCTGGATCGCCGTGATCGTGTTCGCGCCGTAGCCCTTCACGAAGTCATATCGAAAACCGTCGAAGCCGATTTCCTCGATGAGCCAGCGCGCGAGTTTGAGAATTTCGGCATACACATACGGGTTGCGGTGCGAAAGGTCGGGCATGTCGCCGAACGCGCCTTCGTCCCAACTCTCGTACATGCTCGGGTGAAAACATTCCCAAGTGCGCGGGAACCTTCCGCTTTTGGGATCGAACTTCGTCCAGCGCGACTGATTGATGAGTGGGTTGACCTCTTGCTCGTCCGCTCCGCTGTTGTGATTGATGACGAGATCGGCGATCAGACTTAACTGATGGCTGTGCGCGCTTTCGATCAACTGCTCCAACTCCCGACGCGTCCCGAACCACGTTGGGACGGTTCCCTTCTGATCATATTCGCCGAGGTCGTAGTAATCGTACGGGTCGTAGCCCATCGAGGGTCCGCCCAGGTTCGCGGCTTTGTGGATCGGCGGAAGCCACAGCGATGTGAATCCCGTTTGAGCCAATGACGGAACTTTCTCGCGCGCGTAGTTCCACCATTGGAATTCCCTGCCCTCCTCGCGCGGACAGTCCCAGTAGAAGGCTTGCATGATGACGCCCATATTGAAACTCCCTATGATAATGTCACTCTGAAGGAATCCGCCTCACGCCGCGGATTTGTTCTTCATCTGAAATCTCGGCGCTCGTGGCAAGGACGATGTGCCGCTCGCTGGCGTGGAGACAGGCAAGCACATCCGCGATTCCGTCAACGACTTCGACCGTCTCCCACTCGACCATGGGCATGGTCATGGAGGGATCGTCGCGCAAGACGGTGTCGCCCCAATCGAATAAAACAATCGGGTAACGAGACGGGGTTTTCCTCATCGGTTTGCCAATGTTACTCATTCTCTTGAAAACATATCGCCATAAACTCGAGCAATTTCTGATTGAACAATTCCGGTTCGCTCATGTAGGGCGCGTGGGTTCCGTTGGGAATCACGATCAATCGTCCACGCTTGACGGATTTCACGAGCAACTCCGCGTCACTGAGAGGAATGAGATTGTCATGCTCGCCCCACACAGCCAGGACCGGTGAGGCAATCGTATGAAGCCGCTCACGATGTGAGGAGATGCCGACCGGCGCCACCGCAACGAATCCTGCAATGCGTTGCGGCTGGGAGGTAATGAACGGCAGGGCAAAGCCGCCGCTCATGGAGGCAGCTAATAGAACGGGCGATTTGACGTTCAGTTGGTCGAAGAGTTCGTCCATCCACTTTTCCGGCGGCATGGACACAGCCTCTGATTGACCAAAGCCGGGCAGGTCAATGGCGAAGGCGTGATAACCAGCCGCGGCAAGCGCGTCGAGCGTGCCGATCTTCTGCCACGTTGCCGAGGAGAAACTTGCTCCATGCAACAGCACGATGGATCGTCTGCTTTGCGCGCCGGCAACCAGAACATGCACCTGTCTGGCGGCAACGGTTGTGAACTGTGAGGCGATTTCCATTTCGTCAATCTCCTCTGTGCAGGGTCTTTTTCATTTCCGATGGATGCAGATCAATTCCCACCACGAGCGCAGTCCGCGCCCAATTGCTGAGCGCGCCGTTTGCGCGGCGTTCGTGGTATTTATCCGCGAGCACGTTTCGCGCCGTCATTTCCTCTTCTTTGTCTTCCACGAGGCGCGCTCTTGCCTTGAACCTGTGTTTCCCAATCCGCACTGTGACCGAGGGAGTTTTGCGCAGGTTCTTCACCCAGTCCGACCTGTCCATGCCGCCGGAGAGGAGATAGAGGGTATTGCCCCTGAGTCCGAACCAGATCTCGATCTCGTGCGGTTTGCCGGTGAGGCGCCCGGTGGTGGTGAGGTAGCAGTACGCCTCGTCAGCCAACAGCGGGGAAAGAGGCGGATTTTTATCGTTCATACCCCCATTTTACTCAAAACCTTACAGTTACCTGAATCCCATTTATACGTGACGGTTGTCAATTGCAATGAACTTTAAAATGGTGTAATATAAATCAGCCATGATACGGAATCTGACTCTTATCCTTCTAAGCGTTCTTGTGTCGAGGAGTCAGCAAGCCTGACGGGTATCGTTGTACCTGCTCGGGCTTTTTTTATCTCTCGTAAAGCGGGACGGCATCCCGCTCAACCGAAAATAAGGAGCGAAAATGCAGACACCCTGGGAGTATCGCTACGCCCATCGTACGCAGAAAATGGGGAGTTCGGTCATCCGCGAACTGCTCAAACTGACGGAACAGCCCGACATCATTTCGTTTGCGGGGGGCTTGCCCGCGCCCGAGGTCTTCCCGGTGAAGGAATTCCGCGAGGCGTGCAATTACGTGCTCGAGAATTTCGGTCCGCAGGCTTTGCAATACAGCACCACGGAGGGGTACAAACCTTTGCGCGAAATGATCGCCCGTCACACCGCCCGCTACAGCGTGGAGGTGTCAGTGGACAGTATTATGATCACCTCC
This sequence comes from Anaerolineales bacterium, assembly GCA_013360875.1. GTDB lineage: Bacteria > Chloroflexota > Anaerolineae > Anaerolineales > Villigracilaceae > Defluviilinea. The sequence goes on from JABWAU010000086.1 coordinate 13,961, forward strand.
GGCTCGCAACAGGCGCTGGATTTCATCGGGCGACTGTTCATCAACCGGGGCGATTACATCGTGGTCGAATCGCCGACGTATCTGGGCGCGTTGCAGGCGTGGAACGCATACGGGGCGCAATATATAGCCGTGCGTTCGGATGAAAACGGCATGATCGTGGACGAACTGGAGGCGGCGCTGCGCGTCGGTCCGAAATTCATCTATGTACTTCCCAATTTCCAGAATCCCAGCGGTTCGACTCTCAGCCTCGAACGGCGCAGGAAACTGGTGGAGATCGCGGATAAATACGGAGTGCCGATCATCGAGGACGACCCGTACGGTCAATTACGCTACGAAGGGGAACATATTCCCTCGGTTGTGATGCTGGACAGCGAGTTTCGCGGTCCCAACGGCGGACATTACAGCGGCAACGTCATCTACTTGAGCACGTTCTCGAAATTGCTCGCGCCCGGCCTGCGCCTGGCGTGGGTCATTGCGCCGCCGGAAGTGATCCGCAAACTAGTGATGGCGAAACAAGCCGCCGACCTGCATACCTCCTCGTTCAACCAGTATGTGGCTTATGAGGTGGGCAAGGGTGGATTCCTGGATGAGCATGTGAAGGTGATCCGCTCCACGTACAAGGAGCGCCGCGACGTGATGTTCGAAATGATGGAGGAAATGTTCCCGCAGGGAGTGACCTGGAGCAAGCCGAAAGGCGGCATGTTCCTGTGGGGCGTTCTCCCCGAAGAAATGGATTCCGCCGAAGCGCTCAAGCGCGCCATCGAGAAAAAGGTTGCGTTCGTGCCGGGCGAGGCGTTCCATCCGAACGGCGGGGGGAAGAACACAATGCGGCTCAACTTCTCGTACTCGAACCCGGAAACGATCCGCGAAGGCATCACGCGTTTAGGAACCACGTTGAAGGAACTGATCAGGCAAACGGTGTAATCGCCCGATCCACGTTCGGTCAATTCGAGCGGCGATCTTCGGCGGGAAATCTTTTGTTATCTGTTGGTAGGATTTCCTGGTCGCTTTGTTCTCTCGAAACGAGAAGGAGGTATCATCCCTCCACATACGGAACGAATTCGGCGCGGGCAATGCCCTGCTTTATGGCGGTTTCCGCAACGACGCGCGCCACCTCCCGATGCACCTTTTTGTCGAGCGGATTGGGCGTCAGTTCACCGGCGGGGGTCATGGCTGCCAGCGTCTCCATCGCCGCGATCAACATTTCGTAAGTAATGCGCGGCGCGTTCGAATCCACTGCGCCGCGCAGGATGCCGGGGAAACCCAATACATTGTTCACGGATTTTCCATCCGCAGCGAACGCCGCTCCATTTGCCAGCGCCGTGTCGGGGTCAATTTCGGGATTCGGGTTGGAAAGGGCGAAGATGATCTGTCCCTTGCGGATCATCTCCGGCCGAATGAGATTCGGGACGCCGGTCGTGGCGATGACAATGTCGCACTCGGCCATGATCTCGTTCAACGTGGACTTCCTGCCGCCCGCGCTGACGAACCGCCCGACCGCCTCCTCGTTCACGTCCGCCCCCAAAACTGCGTTGCCGGTGAGACGTATGATCATCCTCCCGATGGCGTTGCCCGCCGCGCCCAAACCGACCTGCCCAATGACGGCTTTGCCCATATCCACGTTGACGCGCTTCGCCGCCACCTTCAACGCGGCGAGACTGACGACCGCCGTGCCGTGTTGGTCGTCGTGCATGACGGGGATGTTGAGCATGGTTTGCAGGCGTTCCTCGATCTCGAAGCAGCGCGGCGCGGAGATGTCCTCCAGTTGGATCGCGGCAAAGGTCGGCGCGATGGTCGAAACCGCCTGGACGATCCGGTCGGGATCCTTCGTATTCAACAGGATCGGCATGCCCGAAAGCCCGACCAGCGTTTCCATGAGCATGGCTTTGCCTTCCATCACCGGCATGGAGGCAAGCGGACCGATGTCGCCCAGCCCCAACACCGCTGTCCCGTCCGTGACGATGGCGACCATGTGACTGACGCTCGTGTACAGCCGCGCGAGTTCCGGGTCGTCCGCGATCTTCAAGCAGACTTCGGCGACGCCGGGCGTGTAGACGCGGCGCAGGGTGGCAATCGAGTCGATGGGGTAGCGCGAACGGATGGCGATCTTTCCCTTTTGGTGCAGCGCCAGCACTTCATCGCGGATCTCGAGGACGCGCGTGCCTTCATTGGCGCGCATCGCCTCGATGACGTGATCCATGTGTTCGGTGTCATCGGCGTAGACGGTGATGTCGCGCACCACGGAATGTGCGGTTTCGTTGATCAATTCGATGGTGCCGACGCTCGCGCCCAGGTTCGAGATCGCCGTCATTAACCGGGCGAGCGTGCCAGCCTTGTTCTGGTTGCGGACGCGTACCGTCCGCATGATCTTGCGTTCCCATGCCATGGCTCACATCCTTTCGCGTATATTGTCATTTCGAGGGTGCCTTCGGCAACCGGGAAATCTTCCCAGGCGGCGGGTGAAGATTTCTCCTCGCTCCGCTCGTCGAAATGACATTATCAGTAGATCACGAAAATCCTGCGTAGGTCTGCGCTCTCTAGCGCAAACCTGTCGTTAGAGAACGCCAAGTACGCGCTTTCGTGAAGTACTGA
>JABWAU010000087.1 GCA_013360875.1 Anaerolineales bacterium
AATTCCCAGCACACCAAAGGTGGAGGCGACTGCGTTGCATCCGCCTTCGATGGCGAGTTTGATGATGTTCTCCGGGTCGAAGTAATCCGGGTTTTTCGCGAAACTCGCGCCGCCCGAATGTTCGATGCCCTGATCAACGGGCAGGATCGAGAGATACCCCGTTCCGCCGAGGCGCCCATGATTGAACATGCGCTGTAAATTGCCGAGGACGCGGTTATTGCGGTCGGACTGGGCGAAGATGCGATCCACAAAATCGGGACCCGGCAGGTGCAGCCGTTCCTTCGGGATTTTGGGCGAATCGAACCCAAGCAGAAAATCCGCTTTCTCGCCCAATAAGGATTGAATGTCGTTTGTCATTGTCGCAACCATTTTGTGCCTCCTTTATTATCAAATGATACTTTGCCTGCCAACCGGCTCATTTGCCTGTTTGCTCTTATGCTCATTTTCAGTCGCTCTTCTTGATTATAACCCTCAACTCAGGCTGCCTGGTGTTTACCCCAGCAATTCCAAATCTGAAACTAAACTGTTCACGATTGCAGTCTTCGAGTCGCCAACCCTCCACGAATAAGCCACGAATGAACGAATTTGCGCCTCGACATTCGAGTATTCGTGAAAAATTCGTGGACGGTTTGAGAAATCTCGCAAAACAGCCTCTTTCGACAGAATCAAGAATTTTAGATTTGGAATTGCTGTGTTTGCCCACAACGCGTAGAAAGCGTTCTCTAAACGAGTGACTGAAAACAAAATCAGGGAGGCTGGCATTGTCATTTCGAGCGAAGCGAGAAATCTTTGCCCAGCCGAAACAGGATTTCTCCTCGCTGCGCTCGGTAAGGTCTCTCACATTCGTTCGAGAGAGCGCTCGTCGAAATGACATCTGGCAGGGTTTTCAGACACTTTCTAACACTGATGGGGTGCATTAGACGCTGCGCGTGCGCCCTACGCGCGAGATGCGGGTAATCACCGGAGGCTGCGTCGTACTGCGCAATAAGGGCTGGGCGCCTTTGATTCCCGAGTTCGTTTGCATTGGCGTTTTCAATTTTTGCCGACGGGCAGTATAATGGCGCGTGTCAGTGCGACGAATACCTGCGAACCCCGTATATCATCGCAGACAACCAGGAGACCAAAATGGACGATTTCTTTCGGAAAGTGACGACCATGCAGGACCCGTTCAAGAAACTGGCGTCCTACATCCCCGGCTTCGGGGGCTACGTGGAGCGGCAAAACCGCCGCGACGCGGACAAGATCCTGCGCGACACAGTGGCGCGCCGCTTCGAGGAGCAGTGGAGGCGCGCCTCGCAGATCCAAACCGACATGGTGAGCAACGGCATGATCGCCTTCGTGGACGACATGGAAAAAGCCGCCATCCAGTTGCGCACTTTCATTGACAGGATCAGCGCCGCGCCGCGCGGTTATTCAGGCTTGTTCGATGCGGTCAAGATCAACGAGAAGGAACTCGAAGCCATCTACCAGTTCGACGCCGCCTTCTTCGACCTCGCCGAACAGATCGCGCGCGCCAACGACAACGTGGAGGCGAGCATGGGCGACGAAACCGCCCTTCCCGCCGCAATTCGCAACCTCGTCACACTTGCCCGCCTCGCCAACGAGACCTACAACAAGCGCGCTGAGGCAGTGACCGGCTCTCAATAATTCGGTTGGACCCCAAAGGTTTCCAAAACCTTTAGGGTCTCTCTTGATATTATGTGGCACACCTACATCAACGCAACCTCGATTGACGACGTGTTGAAAACGCTGGCGGAGAAGAGGGAACGCGCCCGCATCGTCGCAGGTGGCACTGACCTGATCCTCGAACTCGAACGCGGCGTCCGCACGGGCATTGACACGCTCATAGACGTGACGCGCATTCCCAACCTCGACCGCATCACGCTGGACGAGGATAACGTCATCCACCTCGGTCCGCTCGTGACTCACAACCATTGCGTCGAGTCGAAATTGATCCGCGAACGCGCCTATCCATTGGCGCGCGCCGCATGGGAGGTGGGCGCGCCGCAGATCCGCAACCGCGGCACCATTGCAGGCAACCTCATCACCGCCTCGCCCGCCAACGACACCATCACCCCCCTCATGGCGCTCGGCGCGTCTGTCACCCTCCAATCCCTCAACGGAACACGCGCCATTCCCCTCAAGGATTTCTACACCGGCGTCCGCAAAACTGTGATGCGACCCGACGAAATGCTCGTGGATATTTCCTTCCCGGCGATGACCTCTTCACAACGCGGGACGTTCATCAAACTGGCTTTGCGCCGCGCCCAGGCGATCTCCGTGATTGACGTTGCGCTCGTTCTGGACCTCGATTCTGATTCCGTCCGATCCGCCTCCATTACGCTGGGAGCGGTCGCCCCAACCATCATCCACGCGCCCGAAGCGGAGGCGTACCTCGCGGGAAAACAACTGACCGACGAGATCATCGAGGAAGCCGCGCGCCTGACGATGAACGCCGCGAAGCCCATTGACGACATACGCGGCAGCGCGGCGTACCGGCGCGAGATGGTGCGCGTTTGTACAAAGCGCGGGCTGAGGTCAATTCTCGATGCGCACGAAGGGCGGGAGCAGGCTGAGATGCCGTCTGACCCGGTGCTGCTATGGGGGAAACAGAAGGCAGACGGAAGAATGCAGAAGACGCATGAAACGCCGCAATCCCCCATCGAGACCACCATTAATGGGAAGAAATATACGATCAACAGCGGATACGAAAAAACGCTCTTGAGATTCCTGCGTGAAGATATCGGGCTCACCGGAACAAAGGAGGGCTGCGCGGAGGGCGAGTGCGGCGCGTGCACGGTCTTCCTGGATGGCGCGGCGGTAATGGCGTGTCTCGTCCCTGCGCCGCGCGCTCATGGCGCGGAGATCGTCACCATCGAAGGACTCGCTCGTTTGGCTTCAGACGGTTTGCCGCCGGAGGGGCAGGAACTTGCTCCTGTAATCCAAAGACTGCACCCCGTTCAGGAAGCCTTCATCCGGCACGGCGCAGTGCAATGCGGATACTGCACGCCGGGCTTCATCATGTCCGCCGCGATGTTGTTCGAGGAAAAAGAGAACCCCACCCGGGATGAGATCGAACAAGCCATCACCGGAAACCTGTGCCGCTGCACCGGCTATTACAAGATCGTACAGGCGATCGAGGACGCCGGCAGGATCGAGGAATGAGGTGAAATATGGGAAAGTATAGTTCCCGCGTAAGCAAGCCGCCCGCGCCGAAGAGGAACGTCGTCAACCCGTATATGCGCGGCGTCGGGTGTTTATTGATTCTGGCTGTGCCGATTTTCTCCTACGGCGTCGGTTCTGAACTATCGAAGCGGGGTTTTGGAGCGGGAGTGCTGCCGGTGGAGTGGTACGACTTCATGCAATTCCCATCCTATTTTTACGCTCTTCCCGGTCTCGCCCGGCTTGCGGACTTTTTTTCGAGCATCCCGCGCCTCCCTGCAACGCTGGCTCTCGCCGTCGTGGTGACGATCGTCGTCGGCGGGATCCTGTCGGTCATCTTTGGGTGGATGTATTCGCTGTTTGCCCCCTCGCAGTACGGACCGATGGACGTGCCGCCGCCGAGGGTGAAGACGAAGAAATATCGGAGATAGCATCGAGGCAATGGCATGACCACATATAACAGTATCGGCAAATCCATGCCCCGCGTGGACGCGCGCGGCAAAGTGACCGGCGAGACGCCCTACTCCGGCGATCTCTCGATGAAGGGCATGTCCCACATGAAGATCCTGTTCTCGGGGCGACCGCACGCGCGCGTCAAATGGATCAAGACCGGCAAGGCGGAAGCCGCGCCCGGCGTCGTCGCGGTGTTCACCGCAAAGGATGTGCCGGTCAACGAGTATGGATTGCAATGGCAGGACCAGCCCGTCCTGTGCGGACCCGGCTCGTCGAAGCCCGGCGCGGATGTCGTCCGCTTCGTTGGCGATCAGATTGCCGTTGTCGTCGCGCAGACCGAATCGCAGGCGGCTGAGGCAGTCAAATTGATCGAGGTCGAATACGAGGATCTGCCGGTTGTCACCGACCCGCTCGAGGCGATGAAACCCGAATCGCCGCGCGTCCACGAGGAGATCGGGGATTCGAATATCTGTGTCCATTACAAAATCCGCAAAGGAAACGTGGAGGAGGCGTTCGCAAAGGCGGACGTGATCGTCGAGAGCGAATACCGCACGCCCGCGCAGGAACACGCCTATCTGCAGCCCGAAGCGGGGCTGGCTTACATTGACGAGGAAGGGCGCATTACAGTCGCCTGCGGCGGTCAATGGACTCACGAAGACCAGGAGCAGATTGCTCATGCCCTAAACCTGCCGCTGGATCGCATCCGCGTGATCTACCCGGCGATTGGCGGCGCGTTCGGCGGGCGCGAGGATATGTCCGTGCAGATCGTTCTGGCGCTGGCGGCGTGGAAATTGCAAAGACCCGTCAAGACCGTCTGGTCGCGGCAGGAATCCATCCTCGGGCATGGCAAGCGTCACGCGGCGGTTTTGCGCGCAAAGTGGGGCGCGACGAAGGACGGCAAAGTGATCGCCATCGAAAATGAGATCGTCGGCGACGGCGGCGCGTACATGTACACGACCAACAAAGTGTTGGGCAATTCGACCATCACCTCCACAGGTCCGTATTTCATCCCCAACGTAAAAACGGACGTGTACGGCGTTTATACCAACAACGTTCCCGGCGCGGCGTTCCGCGGATTCGGCGCGCCGCAGGCGTTGTTCATGGCTGAAATGCAGATGAACAAACTCGCCGAAAAACTCGGCATGGACCCGGTCGAATTCCGTTTGAAGAACGCGTTGAAGGACGGTGACGCGCTGGGTGTGGGAACGCCATCGCCGAGCCCGGTGACTGTCGTTCAATGCATCGAGGCGGCACGGGATAAATTCCAGTGGGAAAGCGGAAAGTTTACCCTGAGCAAGGTCGAAGGGCGGAAAGCGGAGAGCGCATCTCATTTGGTGCGCGGCAAAGGCTTCGCGGCGGGATTCAAGAACATCGGCTTTTCGTTCGGGTATCAGGAGAACTGCTGGGCAAGGATCGAACTGCGCGGCAAGGCGGAGATTGACGAGGTCATCCTGTATCACGCCAGCGCGGAGGTGGGACAAGGCACGCATACGGTGATGACCCAAATGGCGGCGGAGGCGGTCGGCATTCCGTTCGAGAAGGTGAAACTGATCTCGTCCGACACCGCCACGATGGGCAGTTCGGGGTCGGTCTCCGCTTCGCGCATGACCTTCATGTCCGGCAACGCCATCCGCGGCGCGGCGGAGGTGGCGCTCAAAAAATGGAAGGCGGAGGAACGTCCGGCAATCGGCGAATTCAAATATCTCGCCCCGCGCACCACGCAATTCGAACCCGAAACGGGATACTCGACTCCCAACTTTGCCTACGCGTGGGTGGCGCAAGCCGCCGAAGTGGAAGTGGATACCGAGACCGGTCACGTGCGCGTGATACGCTTCATCTCCGCCGACGATGTGGGGCAGGCGATCAACCCGGCGCTCGTGCAGGGACAGGTGGAGGGCGCGGTCGTGCAGGCGCAGGGGTACGCCATCCTCGAAGATTACAAGACGAAGGATGGTTACGTCCTTACCGATCAACTCAGCACGTATCTCATCCCCACGATATGGGATATTCCCGAAAAGGTCGAGACCGTCCTCGTCGAAGTGAAAGACCCGAACGGTCCTTGGGGCGCGCGCGGACTTGGCGAACTCCCTTATCTTCCGGTTGCGCCCGCCATTGCCGCGGCGATCCACGATGCGACCGGCGTGTGGATGGATGAATTTCCGTTCACGCCGGAACGCGTCCTGCGCGCGCTAGGCAGGATTTGACCTCGTCCATTCATGCCTTTTCCGCTCTTCGAAAGCAAACAAATGAACGACCAAGCCCGCAGCGCCGCGGGCGGTTCGTTCATCCCACTGGCGGACGGCATCACACATTACGAATTGTCAAACGATTCCCCTCTCCCTCCAGAAGAAGGGTCAGGGGCGAGGGAAGTCGTCGTCCTCGTTCACGGATTCTCCGTCCCATATTTCATCTTCGATCCCACCTTCGCTTTCCTCACACAAAACGGATTCCGCACCCTGCGATACGATCTCTTTGGGCGCGGATATTCCGACAGACCGCGCGCGCGTTACGACATTGACCTCTTCGTCGGGCAACTTCACGATCTTCTGGATGCGCTTCGCCTCTCGCGTCCCGTGAACCTGATCGGCCTTTCGATGGGCGGAGCCATCGCTGCGACCTTTGCCGCGCGCCATCCCGAACGGGTCAAAACGCTGACGTTGATAGACCCTGCGGGCGCGAAAGCCATTTCCCTGACGCCCCTGCTCAAAGCGATGAAACTGCCCGGGATTGCAGAAGCAGTTTTCGGTCTGGTTGGAAGCGAGGGGTTGCTCAGGAGCGCGGCAAAGGATTTCTTCGATCCCGAACTGATCGGCCATTTCCTTGACAGGTACAAAATCCAGATGCAATACAGGGGATTCAAGCGCGCCATCCTCTCTTCCGTCCGCAATCACATGCTCGGGTCGTTCATCGAGTCGTATCGAAACGTCGGCAAAATGGACAAGCCTGTGTTACTGGTCTGGGGTCGCAACGATACGACGGTTCCCCTCGCGCACAGCGACCTCCTGCGCGACGCAATGCCGCAGGCTGAATTTCACGTCATCGAGGAGTGCGGTCACATTCCGCATTACGAAAAGCCCGATGAGTTCAACCCCATTCTGTTGAATTTCCTTTCGAAAGGCGTTTAATGAACAAACAGGACATCAAACTGCTTTTTGAATACAACCAATGGGCGAACGCGAAAATTTTGGACGCCGCCGCGAATGTGACGGGCGAACAGTTCCTCGCACCGGCGCCCTTCCCGCACGGGGGGCTGCGCGGCACGCTCGCGCACGTTTTCTTTGCGGAATGGCTCTGGCGCAGAAGGATGCAGGGAGAATCGCCAACCCGCCGGATCGCGCCGGATGAATTCCCGACCTTCGACTCTCTGCGCTCGCGCTGGCTCGAGGAGAATGCCGAACTGATGCGTTTTGTGGATTCGCTTACGGACGCGAAACTGTCTGGCAGATTCCAATACAAGACCACGACCGGCGTCCCGCATGAGGATGTTTTATGGCAGGTGCTGGCGCATCTGGTCAATCACGGCACGCAGCATCGCAGTGAAGCCGCCGCCATGCTGACCGACATGGGACATTCCCCCGGCGAAACGGATCTGATCGTATTCCTGCGCGGGGCGTAACCATCATCATGTCCGACAGACTTCGCAACCTCTTCATCCGCCATCGGTATAACATCGCCGTGTTCGCGCTGCTCAATGCCGCCTGCGCGGTGTGCATCGGGCTGGTCGCCGCGCGAGTCGCCTACAGCGAATCGGGCAGGCACCTGGGGCTGGTATGGAACCTCTTCCTCGCCTGGATTCCGTTCATCCTGGCGTACGTCGCCCACGCGGTTTCGTGGCGGCGCATCTGGTTGTATCTCGTCATTCCGTTCGTGGGGTTTCTTTGGTTGATCTTCTTCCCCAACGCGCCCTACATGCTTACCGATCTGCAGGATATTGCACGCGGCACGAGCGGCGCGCCGCTGTGGTACGACGTCATCATCCTCGTCTGGTTCTCGTGGACGGCGATGCTCCTCGGCGTGGTCTCGCTCTATCTCATGCACGACATCACCCAGCGAGCGTTCGGCCGCTGGGTGGGTTGGGCGTTCGTGTTCATCATCCTGCCGCTGAGTAGTTTCGGCATCTACATCGGTCGTTTTGTGCGCCTCAATTCGTGGGACATCCTGCAAAACCCAACCGAGACGGCAATGAACATTCTCGGCATCGTCATTGATCCCAGCATGAGGCTGGCGGCGTTCATTCTGCTGTATACGATCTTCTTCCTCTTCGTCTATCTTTTGCTGTACTCGTTCGCTCATTTGCTTCAGGAGCAGAACATCCGGGCGGCGGATTCCCCCGAACAATTGGAAGCCACGCAAAAATCGAATGTCCAAAAATGATTTTGTGCTGATTCGCGGCGGCGGCGATCTTGCCTCGGGCGTCGCGCTCCGTTTGCATCGCGCCGGCATCAGGGTTCTAATCACCGAACTGGCGAAGCCTCTCGCTGTGCGGCGCACGGTCTCGTTTGCGGAGGCGGTGTACGAGGGGGTATGGGAAGTCGAAGGGGTGAGGGCGAGGCTTGTCGAAGCGGATCAGGTATCGGCGGCGCTGGAAGCGGGTGAAATTCCCGTGCTGATTGATCCGGATGCGGATATCCTTCTTTCCACTTTCCACATTCCAGTTGCGGTGGACGCTCGCCTCTTGAAGACTCCTCCTCATCCCCTCCCGTCTCCCACCCCGCTTCACATCGGACTTGGACCTGGATTCTCCGCAGGACGCGATTGCCACGCTGTGATCGAAACCCGCCGCAGTCACACGCTTGGACGCGTGTACTGGGAGGGGTCAACGCAACCCGATAGCCGCGAACCCGAAGGCGACCCGCGCCGCGTCCTGCGCGCGCCGGCGGATGGGGTTGTGGTTGGGTTGAAGAAGATCGGCGATCACGTGGAGGAGGGGGAGGCAGTGGCGGTGATCGGTGAGCAGAATCCAGTGGTCAGTCCATTTGCGGGCGTGCTGCGCGGGTTGATACGCGAGGGTTTGCGCGTTCCGAAGGGCATGAAGATTGGCGACGTTGACCCGCGCGACGACCCATCCTACTGCCGCCTCGTTTCGGACAAGGCGCTGGCGATCGGCGGCGGCGTGCTGGAGGCGATCCTTTCGCGGAGGGAGATCGCGAAAGCCCTATTGTCCTGAGGACGTTTTTGTTGTATTCTTGACGCGATCATGGCGTTCGAGATGGCCCTTAAGCCTCCGTTTTTCCTTCCGCGCCTGCTCCGCGCTCACCGCGACGAACCGCAGCAGGAGTATCATTGGCTTGGGAAAACGCGGGAGAAGCCGCAGAAGGAAATACGCTCGAAGGAACCGGGCAAAAAACCGGGCGGGGAGAAGAACGAGCAGGGATACCGTCCGCTTGCGAATATTCAACTGGGGGAGGTCGAAGAGGCGCTGGCTCTTTTCGAAGGGCAACTGCTCCCTTCGCATGCTTCGCATGAAAACTGGATCGGGAAAAATCATTTCTGTACCATTCCCCTCAAACGCATACGCGACGGGCGCCCGCCGGTGATCTTCGGGCGCGTGAAGACCTGTTATCCCAGCGACGGCTATCTCGATAACGTCGAGGACATCGAACTTCTCTTTCCTCGTCGTAGCCTCGCGCCTGATCTGGTTTACCTGCGCAGGGACGACGTCAGTCTGTATTCCCGAAAATCCGCGCAAAGTTTTTTCCTGCGTGTGCGGTTCAAAGTTTCGGAGGAGGAGGCGGCGGATTTCAAAGGGTCAACTTCCCTGTTCGCGAGATATGGTTTCCATCCCGAATTCGACAGCGGTTTTCACGACATTCTGGAAATGAACGACCTGAACCAGTCCGAATGTCCTCGCTTGTTCATCGTCGGTTCACGTTGGCTTGATTCGATTCCGGAATCTGTTTACGTGGAGGTCAAGATAATACTGGAGAGAATGCTTCACTGGAATAAACGGATTGTCAACTACCATCCGGGCTGGCTGCCGAAGGAGATCAACACGTTGAACAGAACGCTCGGCTTGAAATACAAACTCACGCGCCATTACCTGACGGAATCGGAAGACCCAAAGCAAACCGCCGACCTGACTGCCGTCGAATTCGATGAAATGTTCGCGCAGGGTTTGATCGGTTGATCGAATATCCTCACTCTGAGAGAGGGAAAATTTCTCGTGGCGCTTGGTCCCGATAGGACAGGTTCACGTGAAGAAAAATCAGGGCAGATGCGACCATATCTTGCCGCCGTATCGAGACCAAATGTAGTCAGGAATTGCTGGAATTGTGGTCTCGTTACGCCCCTCGAAGAACACTCGGGGCTACTCGACCACCACTTGTATCAAAAGTGTCAGATGGCTCGTTATAGTATTGCTCTTTACAAACTACAACCATCGCGAAGATTTTGTCTCAGCATCGCAAGATCTATCCTGCCTGCGCGGGCGCAAAATGAATTCCTGCCCTGAGCTGGCAGGTTGAGCTTGTCGAAACCCTGCCGAAGGGTTGCGGCACAAACTGCATTATGGAGCGAAAAAAAGCCACTTGCGGGAAGAATATTTTGGTTGTATGCTAAGGACAAATCCGGCGACGCTTCTGCCTTACATCGCAGACAACGTTCGTATCCTGGTGGAGCGGAAAATGACCTACCGAAAGGAGAAACTCATGAGTCACTCCGGCAAAAGAGACAAAGGCAGAAAGGAACAAAAGAAGAAATCTAGGCACACGTTGAAGGAGAAGAGAAAGATCAAACACGAAAAACATGAGAACCCGGACAAGAGGCACGTTGTAATCCCCGGTTGATCCAACGCCCCTGATCGAACGAAAGATCAGGGGCGTTGGACAGATGCGTTTTACTTGGAGAGTGTCTGAAAACTTTCGGAAAAGACCCTGGAAAGCCGGGGTCCTGCGATGATTTTCAATCGGAAGAGGGATCGTAAAGGTTAATTACCCGTCCCTCGAGGCTGCGACGTTTGATCCTCGCCTGCCTGCCGCGTGATGCGCCAGCCGCTTCTCGCGAACAGCCAGTAAACGAACCAGACAATCAACGTGACGACCGCGATGATCCACAGGAGGCGGATCAGGGTGAACCAACTAAAACCAAAGACGCCCCTTCCCATCGTGGGAGTTCGATAGGGTTGCACGCGGAGACCAAAGTCCCTGTCGAAATTGGGCATCATAGGCATGTACCGCGGAGACATTCGCTCGGAACGCCCAATGAAGGGAGCGTTACCGGAGGAGATCGCGCCTTGCGCGAATCCGATGCGATATCCGGCGTAACCAGCGCCAGCCAGACCGCCGAGGATAACAACCGCCGCGATCAACGTGAGAAGAATTTTTTTCATAAAGGTACTCCTTTCTACGACGCGAACTTTATCATTCCAAGGTGAACGCCGCGTGGGAAAATTGTGTGGATTTTATGGGAATATTCGCGGCAGCGAGACGACGACCCTCAACCCTTTCCCCGGTTCGGATGCCGCCGATACCTGCCCATTGTGTGCCTGGACTATGGACTTCGCTATAGCCAACCCCAACCCCGAACCTCCATCTCCGCGTTGACGGGAGGCATCCGCGCGGTAGAAACGTTCGAAGACGCGTTCAAGTTCTTCGGGCGGCAGCCCGGGCCCGCTATCCTGCACCGATATTTCGACCCGCTCCCCGGTTTGTTTCGCGGAGAGAATAATGCGTCCGCCTTCGGGTGTGTGGCGCATGGCGTTGTCCAGAATGTTGGTCAGCACCTGGGTCAATCGTCCGGGATCAACCTCCAGCGTGGGAAGAAGCGGAGGGATATCCAATTCGAGGGAGATGTTTTTCCTTTGCGCCTGGAATTGATACAGGGATGCGATCTCTCGGAGGAGTTGTCCCGGCTCAATGGTCTGCGGGTTGACGGATAATTCCCCTGCATCCGCCAGCGAAAGCGTGCGTAGGTCGTCCACGAGATGTTCGAGGCGCGCCGCCTCTTCGCGGATGATCTCGAAGTTTTCCTTTGTGGGAGGCAACACGCCATCATGCACCGCCTCGGCGTGACCGAGGATCAGGCTGAGCGGAGTGCGGAGTTCGTGGGCAATATCGGCGGTCATCTGTTTACGGGCATTGACCGAACGCGAGAGTTCCGCGCTCATTTTGTTGAAGGCTTGGGCAAGTTCGCCCAGTTCGTCGTTCGTGCGGACCGGGACCTGCTGTGACAGGTCGCCTTCGGAAACGGCATGCGTGGCTTTCGTGAGTTCGCGGATGGGTCGTGTGATGGTGCGCGAGAAAACGATTCCCAGCAGAAGCGCAATGACCGCGCCGATGAGCGCGCCGTAGAGCAGGATCAGGTTGGTGCGTTCGATAAATTCGAGTTCGCGGGGGTTGCCCTGAAACGGAACGTTAACCGGGAGGAGGATGCCAATCACTTTTCCGTTTTCAGAAATGGGGATGCCCAGCGAGAGTTCGTCCCCGGAGAGTTGTTCGCCGCTCTTGTATCTTCCGCCCGGTGTGACGACCTTGCCGTCCGCGTCCGCCAGGATGAACGGCGTCATGCGTCCCCCCGGCCCGCCGGGACCCATCCCCATGCCGGGCGTATGGTCGCCGCTTTGAAGAAAAACGGCGTCCACTCCTTCCCAGGAACCGTTCCGTGCGTAATACTCCGAAAGGCTGGCGACGAGGGCGCTTTGGTTCTGGTCGGTGAGGAACTTGATGAATTCCTGCCGCGTGTTCCAGCGCGCGGTGATGAAGATGGTCGTGACACTGACGATCCCGATGCTCAGGAAGGCGAGGATGAGTTTGGTGGAGATGGATCGCATGAGGGTCAATCCCGTTTGAAACGATAGCCGACACCGTACACGGTTTCGATGTATTTCGGCGAACGCGGGTTCTTTTCGATCTTGCCGCGCAGGTTTTTGATGTGGGTGTCTATGGTGCGCTCGTAACCTTCGTAGCGAACGCCTTGAATGATGTCCAGCAGGTCGAGCCGCGAGTATACGCGTCCCGGCGACGCCATGAGCGCCGCCAGAATATCGAACTCGGAGGGGGTCAGGTCCACAAAACCGTTTCCGACTTTTACGGTACGACCATCGCGGTCGAGGACGATATCTGCGGCTTTCAAAACTTTTGCAGACGGTTCCTTGTCCCCGGCGCGCCTTAGCACGGCGCGTACGCGCGCCACCAGTTCACGTGGGCGGAAGGGCTTGGTCATGTAATCATCTGCCCCCACCTCGAGACCGATCACTTTTTCCTCGTCGTCCACGCGGGCAGTCAACAGGATGATGGGCGTATTGTTTTCCGCGCGATGCCTGCGCATGAATTCGTAGCCGTCCATTTCGGGCATCATCACATCGAGGACGATCAGGTCGGGTTTTTCCTTTTGGGCAATGGGCAGGGCTTCCTTGCCGTTGTGCGCTGTCACAACGCGATAACCTTCCTGCGCCAGATAACTTTCGACCAGCGAGACCAGTCGTTTTTCATCGTCCACAACCATGATGGTTTTTGCCATGCTCACCTTCCAATTTCAGTATACCAAACCGAGTATATTGCATGAGTGCAAAGACTCCGTTATGAAATCATGAAGACATTGTGTGGGTTTTCACATCGAAAAGTCTCAATCATCACAATCAGAGAAATCAAGCCTTGATTATCATGTATTTTTACTTTACAATTGCGCAGACCAACACGCAGGTACTGAGTGAGGTGAAACCGTATATGAACGAGAAGCACATCCAGCAGGTACTTGAGATCGAAAAGCAGGCGCAGGAAATCCAGGAAAAAGCCAAACGCGAAGCGCAGGAGATCCCTGCAAAAGCCGAGCAGGAGGCGCAGGCGCTGATTGCCAAAGCCAAAGCCGACGCGCAAGAGGAGGCGCGCAGGTTGATCGCGAGCGCCCAATCTGACGATGCCTCCACTCAAGTTGCCGCGGGTAATACCTCCAGGGACGGTGAATTCGAAGCGTCTGCAAGAAAGAACTTCGATAAGGCGGTTGCCTTCGTTTTGGAACGCGTCATCGGCAGAGCATAACCCATGGCGAGCGGCGTTTCCGGTTACGCAGCGATCAGTACAAGGGTGCGGGCAATGTACGCCGATCTGCTTACGCCCCAGGACATGACACGGCTGAGCGATGCCCCTGATTTCCCGTCACTCTTCAGCGCGTTGAAAAACACGCCCTACGGAAAATATCTTTCGGGGCTTAAGGACAGTGAACTGACCTCGCGTCGCGTCATTTTGCAGATCAGGCACAGGCTGGCGGACTCTTACTCCAGTGTCGTCCAGCAAGCCCCCGAGCAGACGCGTCCCCTGATAAGACAACTTTTTCGTTACTTTGAAGTGGGGAATCTCAAGGCGGTATTACGAAGCATTCAAACCGTTTCATCCTGGAGAGCCGATGTTGCCGTATGGGACCGTGTGCGCGAGGTGCTCTTCCCTTTTGGTTCATTTTCCACCATCCCCGCACAGGCGATGGTGGAATCGGGAAGCATCGCCTCGGCAGTGGACCTTTTGAAGGGTTCGCCCTACGAAGCGACCATGTCCTTCGCCATGAAGCGTTTTACCGCCGAGCAAAACCTCTTTCCGCTCGAGGTGGCGTTGGACCTCGATTACTGGCGACGCTTATGGAGCGAAGTGAAGAATCTCAAGGGTAAAGACCGTGAGATGGGCGGGAAGTTGATCGGCTCCCTGCTCGACTTGAATAATTTGATGTGGGTGATCCGTTATAAGACCTATCACAACCTCTCGGAAGAGGAATTGATCAATTACACCCTGCCATTCGGTTATCGCGTGCGCGACGAAGACGTGCGCGCCATCGCGGCGGGCGCGGATATCGCCTCGGTTGTTTCGCGCATCTACCCAAACATCCCCGACGTCAATGCGCTTCTTGAACGACCCCAGTCCGGCCTGCCCAAACTGGAGCATTTGCTCAAGCAACAAGTGATGCGACAGTGCGTTTCGGCGTTCATCGGTTTTCCCTTCCACATCGGACTTCCGCTTGCCTACCTGTTGCTCAGCGACTTTGAGATTCAAGACCTGGTTGTTTTGATCGAAGCCAAATCCTCGAATCTTTCCGACAAGGACTATCGTCCCTTGTTGTTGAAAACGACATTGATCCACTAGGAATACCGCCTCACCCCTCTCACGAGGGCAAGGCTCGAGCATTTATCACTTTCGAATTGGAGAAGCCATGTTTTTTCCGAAGGAAATGTCTGAAGTCGAATTGATCGTACCGTCAAAGGACCTTGTGGCTGTGACAAAAGCCTTGAGCGGTTACGGGGTATTCCATCAGGTTGATAGCGCGTATCTTGGCATGGAGGGGCTGGGTCCGAACGCATGGCATGACAAAGCCGGGGCATATTCCGCCCTGGAACGCCGCATTCAGTCCATCTTTCAGAACGTGGGGCTTGCGGAGGAATATCCTGCCAAAGCCGAAATCGAATCGGTGGTGGACCTGGATGTCGTAACCCCGAGGGTGGATCAGATCGAGGCGGAAGTCAAAGCGATCAGCGACCGGTTGTCGGATGAAAGAAAGCGGCTCGAGTTGCTGGAGAGTCAACTGCGTCAGTTGGAGCCGATTGCTGACGTGGATGTGGAAGTGGAGGCGTTGCGGGAACCTACGTTCATGCACTCCATTTTGGGAATCGTCCCCGCGGCGAACATCAGCCGCTTGAGGACCAGTCTATTGCGGGTGCCCCATGTATTTTTCATCCTGCGCGAAGATGCCCAGAAGCCCGTCGTATGGATCCTGGGTTCCAAGAAAAGTTCCGACATTCTGGAGCGCGCCGCGAAGAGCGCGTATCTCAACTCGCTGAGCCTGCCCGAGGAATTCGGCGGAACGCCCGAACAGATCACCGCGATGCTGAGAAAGGAAATCGAATCTTCGAAGCAGAAAATCGCCAATCTGGAAGCAGACCTCACCAAACTGGGCGAGTCGCACAAGGTTGAATTAAAGCAATTGCTTTGGGATGCGCATATCAGCCGCGTCATGGCAGATTCAATTGTCCGGTTTGGGCAATTGCGCCACACGTATGTGGTGGTGGGATGGGTGCCGACTGCCGACCTGGCAGACCTCACTTCAAGACTCAAAGAAGCCTCTCGCGAGATTTTAATCGAAACAACGCGGACGAGTCGCTCCGGACGTCATGCGAATGTGCCTGTGGCTTTGGCGCAGAACAAATGGCTCAAGCCGATCCAAATGCTGGTCGGCACGTACGGTCATCCCAGTTACGGCGAACTCGACCCAACCTTGTTGATGGCGTTCACCTTCCCACTATTATATGGCGCGATGTTTGGCGACCTCGGGCAGGGATTGGTCATGATGGCGCTGGGCATCCTCATGCACAACAAGATCTTCCTGAAAGGTATGCACAGCCTGGGCTTGCTCATCGCCTACTGCGGCGCGTCGGCGGCAGTGTTCGGATATTTATACGGGAGCATCTTCGGGTTCGAAGGGCATCTGATCGAGGAATATCTTCATTTCCATTTTGAGCCGAGGTGGCTCAGCCCCATGCACGACATTTTGAGCGTCTTGAGCATCGCCATTGACGCGGGTATCGTGATCCTGATGCTGGGATTTCTGCTCGGCATGTTGAACAACCACTACCGCGCGCCCGGCGGGCCGGACCCGGCGCGGCTGCGCTACGTCGACCTCTTGGCGCGCCAGGCCGCCGATTCGATCGAACGCCACCAGGCCGAGGAGGCGCTGCGCCAGGCCGACCGGCACAAGGACGAGTTCCTCGCCATGCTCAGCCACGAGCTGCGCAAACCGCTCGGTGCGCTGACGACCGCCGCGCACGTGCTGCGCATCGCCGCGCCCGACGACACCCGCGTGGCCGGCGTGCAAAGGGTCGTCGAGCGCCAGACGCGGCACATGGTGCGGCTGATCGAAGACCTGCTGGACATCACGCGCGTGCGGCTGGGCAAGCTCACGCTGCGGCGCGAGCCGCTCGAGCTGGCCGATCTCGTCGCC
>JABWAU010000088.1 GCA_013360875.1 Anaerolineales bacterium
CGCAATGCTTCTGCCAGGGCGCGCTGGTTGGTTTCATTGATCTCCACCTTCTTACGCTGGGAGACATCACGAAATAGAAAGATCCTGCCGCGCAGGCGGGAGGTCTCATCCTGCAAGGGGGTGACGCTCAATTCATAGGTCCGCCCGGAGGCGATCACTTCTGACCAGCCAATGATGGTTTCGGAATGCCCCCGGAAGACGCTGCTCCAGGGTTCGGTCAGGTTCAAGGGCGATCTGCCAATCGTCGCCGGGGAAAGAGCGAGGGCATCCCGCGCAGCGCGGTTGAAGTCGCAGATCAAACCCTCGCGGTTCAGGACGATCATCAAATCTTCGATCTGTTCGATGAGGATGTTGCGAGCCAACGGGGTGACATCGAACAACCTTCCATGACGAACCGCCCAAACGAACAGCAAGCCGGTCCAGATGAAGGAGGTGGAAGTCCAATCAAATCCGCGGATGGGAGTAACATCGAAGATGTAGGATGTCCCCGCAACGATTGGAGTGAGAATACCAACCGCAAGCAGGACTGTGCTGCGAAAATATAAATTACGGTCGCCCAATGATGCGACCAGGATCATGATGGCGGCAAGCGAAACTCCCATCATATAGGCAATGTAAAGCCAGTATCCTGCTCCGCGCGCGGCAAGAATAACCGGCATAGAACCCGACCAGGTAAATTGATAATCGTATCGCCAAAGCGTGTGCAGGTGGCTTGTGAACGCCAGCGCCATGAAAATGGCTGGCAGAATCAAAAGCACGGCAAGCCGCCGCCGCGAAAGCCGCCCACCATACCCGGTGTATTCGAGAGCCAGCACAAGGGAGGCAATGGTGGTCAACAGTGATGGTATATAAACAAGATTGATGACGAACAGTTTGAGGGAAAAATGTGTGATAACGGTGCTCAACCCATACAGGGATGCCCAGGCGGCGGCACTCCACATCATAAAACGGAAGGGCTTGACCGAAGGGACATCCTCATAATGGCGCGTGTAGTATGCCAGCCCCCCA
This sequence comes from Anaerolineales bacterium, assembly GCA_013360875.1. GTDB lineage: Bacteria > Chloroflexota > Anaerolineae > Anaerolineales > Villigracilaceae > Defluviilinea. The sequence continues at coordinate 1,009 of JABWAU010000088.1, forward strand.
TTTATTAACGCCGAGATCAATAATAACCAAATAAAAGGCGTATAGGTCATATCATCCAATCCACGGGGCGTGGAAGTGAACGCCGTATTGGGCGCGATTATAGCATTTACATGAGACGAAGACCTATAAAAATTGATCTTCGTCTCATCCGCATCAAACTTTCATTAACCTCCCCCTTCGTCCAGTTGTCGAATTAGTTGGGTGGTTTTATAGTTGGGTGGTTTCATAGTTTTATAGTACCCAACCCGGAGACTACTCATGCACGGATACGGCTGGTTCATGGCAATGCGTCAGGGCGACGAAAAGCCCAAAGTGACGAAACAACTGCTCCTGCGCGTCCTTTCTTACGCGCGCGGATACTGGTGGCATATCGCGGGTATGCTCGTGACGATCCTACTCACCACGGGCTTGTCCCTGCTCACGCCGCTCATCTTCCGCAATATGATTGACGTGGTGATTCCCGCCAAGGACACGAACAGACTCATCTTGCTTGGCGTGGCGTTGTTAGCCATCCCCGCAGTCACTGGCGTAATCAACGTCTTTCAACGCAGGCTGAATGCGACCGTCGGCGAGGGCGTGATTTACGATTTGCGTTCGTCTCTCTTTGCGCGGCTGCAGCGTATGTCCTTGCGCTTCTTCACCAACACCAAAGTCGGCGAACTCATGTCGCGCCTCAACAACGACGTGGTCGGCGCGCAAAACGCCATCAGCAACACCATCGTCAACATCGTGACCAACCTCATCGAAGCGATAGCCCTGCTCGCGGTTATGCTCACGCTCGAATGGCGGCTGACGGTCGTCAGCGTGTTGATTCTCCCGCTCTTCATCATCGCCGCGCAAAAACTCGGAACTGTCCTGCGCGACATCGCCCGTCAAGCCATGGACATGAACGCGCAGATGAATGCGCACATGAACGAGACTCTCAACATCGGCGGCGCGCTGCTGGTCAAACTCTTCGGGCGTGCGCGCGAAGAAGAGAAGCGCTTCCGTGAACGCGCTGCCAACGTGCGTGACATCGGCGTCAGGCGCGCGGTGGTCGGCTCGACTTTCTTCGTCATCTTCGGTCTCGTCAGCGCGGTCGGCACGGCGCTGGTCTATGGTCTCGGCGGCTACTTCGTCATCACCGATGTCTTCACCATCGGCACCATCGTCGCGTTCGGCTCGTATCTCGGTCAACTGTACGGCGCGCTGCAAGGACTCGCGGGCGCGCCCGTTGAATTTTCGACCAGCATGGTTTCGTTCGAGCGCGTGTTCGAAGTCATTGATTTGCCGCAGGACATTATCGAGAAAGAGAACGCCATCGAACTGCATGATGTGCGCGGCGAACTCGAATTCGACAACGTCTCGTTCACCTACAAGGTGGATGAATCAATTCTGCTCAAACAAGTCAAACGCTACGGACGACATGAAGACGTGGGCGCGGTCTTGTCGTTGGCGGATAAAGGCAACGGGGAGAAGAAGATGAAGAGCATCGCGTCAGACTCAGGGGAGTCTGACGCGACATCCCAGGCTCGAGAGGTCGCTTTGGAGCATATCTCCTTTATCGCGCGTCCTGGACAGTTAATCGCGCTGGTCGGTCCCTCGGGCGCGGGCAAAACCACGCTGACCTATCTCATCCCGCGTCTCTACGACCCCACCGACGGCGTCATCCGCATTGACGGGCATGACCTGCGCGATGTCACGCTCGAATCGCTCTCGCAGGCAATCGGCATGGTGACGCAGGAGACGTACCTCTTCCACGACACCATCCGCACGAATTTGACTTATGCAAAAACGGACGCCACGCAAGCCGAGATCGAAGCCGCGGCGCGTGCCGCCAACATCCACAACTTCATCATGGATTTGCCCGACGGCTACGACACGATTGTCGGCGAGCGCGGATATAGACTCAGCGGCGGCGAAAAACAACGTATCGCGCTGGCGCGTGTCATTCTCAAAGATCCGCGCATTCTGGTCCTGGACGAAGCGACCAGTCACCTTGATAGCGAATCCGAAGCGCTGATTCAAGAAGCGTTGAAGCGGGTCATGGCGGGACGCACAAGCATCGTCATTGCCCACCGCCTGTCCACGATTCTCGCGGCAGATATGATTTTGGTGATGGATCGGGGACAAATCGTCGAACGCGGCACGCACGAGGAGTTGCTCGCGCTGGGAGGGTTATATAGTCAGTTATACGAGACGCAGTTCAATCGGGAAAAAGTTTGACCCACTTCGCGACATCTTCCCCCGCTCCACAGGATTTGTGGAGCGGGGGTCTTACGCGTACCACGACGCATCGCCCACGATTTCCCAATCGCGTTCCATCGCGACCGACTTCAACCTCTTATCGGGATACGCCGCCACAGGATGATCCGCGTGTTCGAGCAGGGGAATGTCCATCCACGTATCGCCGTAGGCGACGTCCACGCGCTCCACGCCGAGGCGGCTCAACACCTGCTCGATCTTCCTTTCATCCGCCGCCAGTTCGCCGACCATTCGCACGCGTCCGTTGATAATTTCGACCGGCGTGCCGATCACCCGCGCGCCGATGCGCTTCGCGAACGGAGCGATGAAAGGCTCGAACACACTGCTGGCGATGTAAACCTGCGCCCCCTCTTCGCGATGTTTTGCGAGTCGCGCAATCACGTCTTCGCGGCGTTTCCTCCACAGGTCATGCTCCACCACCCATTCGGAAGCCTGTTGTAATTTTTGCGCATCGGCGTTTTTGATGTAAGCGAGACTTTGGATCATCAACTTTTGCCCCCATTTCTGCCAGTCAATAACGCCTCTCCTGGCGAGCAGGTACGAAGGCGTGATGGACGCCATGATCAAACTTGCGCGCAACCTGCTCTGGTTATGTCTCACCCAATCCACCACGCCCAGGAACGGCGAGCCGGTGGTCAACGTTCCCATCATGTCCGAGACGACGATCATATCTTTGCTCCGTGATTGGTTTCGGCAAGTATATCAACAATGATACAAAGTGCCGCGCCGTTCGGCAAACCTGGAACATGGATTTCGACTTACAACGCACGACCAAGAGTTTACTTATTTATGAGACAAGCGGTAAAATCCTCGCATGGGCACCCTCTATCTCGTAGCGACCCCCATCGGCAATCTGGAGGATATGTCGCCGCGCGCGATCCGCATGCTGAAGGAGGCGAATCTCATTGCGGCGGAGGACACGCGTCATACCGGCAAACTGCTCAAACATTTCGGGATCGAAACGCCCCTCACCAGTTACTTCGAACACAACAAGATCAACAAACTGGATTACATCCTCGAAAAACTTTCCGGCGGCGACGTGGCGTTGGTCTCGGATGCGGGGACTCCTGCGATCAACGACCCCGGCTACGAACTCGTCCGCGCCGCCCTCGCTTCAGGCTTCGACGTTGTGCCTGTTCCCGGTCCCTCAGCCCCTCTCGCCGCCCTGACCGTTTCGGGCTTGCCCACAGACTCGTTCCTCTACCTCGGCTACCTCCCCCACAAGACAAGTGAGCGACACAAGTTCATTGGACAAATTGAAAATTTGCCCTACACCCTCATCTTCCTCGAATCCCCCTATCGCATCGTCGAATCGCTCGAAGATCTGCTCTCCGTGCTGGGCGACCGGCGCATCTGCGTGGCGCGCGAGATGACCAAGATGTTCGAGGAATACTGGCGCGGCACCCTCAACGGCGCGGTGGAGTATTTCAAGTCCCAGCCGGCAAGAGGGGAGTTTACCTTGGTGGTGGAAGGAAAGAGGAAAGTGGAAAGTGGAAAGTGGACGGAGGAGGAATTGCTTGCCGCGATCAAAAAAGAATTGGCAGAGGAGAAATCTGCAAAGGAGATTTCCGCTGAACTGGCGGAACAAAGCGGGTGGACTAAAAAGGAAATTTACACGCTCGTCAATAGAGTCAGATAATCGGTCATTGCGGTTGAATCGGTAAGGTTTTTGTTCGGGGATGGTTCGTTTGCTATAATCAGTAGATCACGAAAGCGCGTATTAGGCGGTCTCTACCGGCGTATTTGCGCCAGAGGGCGCAAATTACGCCGTGTTTTCGTGAAGTACTGATAATTGAACGCATGGATCAGGACAGGATCAAGATCAAAGTTCCATCCAAAGAACTGGCGGAGTTTTACCGCAGGCGCCACATCCGAAAAGGGCTATCACTTACCCTGCATAGTCCAATCCCGAAGGGATGACATGACTTTCAGCATTTAATAACTTCGAGATAAAACCGAATCATGATACGGTTTATGAGAAGCGTTTGAAAATCCCCGATGTTGTCATTTCGAGCGAAGCGAGAAATCTTTGCTCGGTGTGGTAAAGGATTTCTCCTTGCGGAGTTTACCCCGGGCCGAAGGGCTCGTCGAAATGATGGGATTGGAAAACTCAACGATAAGACCATACATTCAGGAGGCACATCATGGCAGAAGAAAAGCCCGCCCCGAGCAAGATCGAAGGGAAACCCGAAGAGAAAAGGGAAGACAAGCCGACCCCGAAGGACAACCTCGTCGTGACGAAGCACACGATGAGGATCGGGGGGAAGGAGATCAGGTACACGGTCACAGCGGGGACGATGATCCTGAAAGAGGAGACAGCCGATCGTGAGAAGGAAGCGGAGGGCGAGAAACCGCGCGCCCAGATCTTCTTCATCGCCTACACCAAAGACGGAGTCCGCGATCCATCCAAGCGTCCCCTCACGTTTTCGTTCAACGGTGGGCCGGGTTCCTCGTCCGTTTGGCTGCATCTCGGCGTGCTGGGTCCGCGGCGGGTGTTGATGAAAGGCGATGGGGAACTGCCAAAGCCTCCGTACAAGTTGACCGATAACGACTTCTCGATCCTTGACGAGACCGACCTGGTTTTCATTGACCCGATGAATACGGGCTACAGTCGTCCTGTGACGGGTGAAAAACCGAAGGAATGGCACGGCTTCAAAAAGGACATCGAGTCGGTGGGCGATTTCATCCGCCTGTACACCACGCGGGAGAACCGCTGGCTCTCGCCGAAATTTTTGATCGGCGAGTCGTATGGCACGACGCGCTCGGCGGGGCTTTCGGGTTATTTGCAGGAACGGCACGGCATGTACCTGAACGGCATCATGCTGATCTCGGTGGTGCTCGATTTTACGACGATTGATTTCAATGTCAATAACGACCTGCCCAACATCCTCTTTCTGCCGGGGTATACCGCCACTGCCTGGTATCACGATGTGTTGAAACCCAAACGGACCTTGCAGGCATGGTTGATAGAGGCGGAGGAGTTCGCGCTGGGCGATTATGCAAAGGCGCTGCTCAAAGGCGATTCGATGACGAAGGAGGAGCGCGCCGGCATCGTGCAGAGGTTGTCATATTTCACCGGCATCTCGGAGCGGTTCATCGAACGTTCCAATCTGCGGATCAACGACCAGCATTTCTTCAAGGAACTCCTGCGCGAACGCGGGTTGACGGTGGGACGCCTCGATTCCCGTTTGATCGGGCGCGACCGCCTGGGCGTGACCGAACGCCCGGAATACGATCCTCTGTTGACGAACATCATGGGGCCATACACTGCCGCGTTCTACGATTACGTCCGCCGCGAGTTGAAGTTCGAGTCGGATTTGCCGTATGAAATATTGAGCCGGTTCGTGCATCCGTGGTCGTACAAGGAATTCGAAAACGCCTACGTCAACGTGGGCGAGACCTTGCGCGCCGCGATGACGTACAACCCGTACCTCAAGGTGTTCGCGGCGAACGGATACTACGACCTCGGCACGCCGTATTTCGCGACGGAGTACACGTTCAATCACCTCGGGTTGGATGAAACCATACGCAAGAACGTCTCGATGGAATATTACGAGGCGGGGCACATGATGTACATCCACATCCCGTCGCTGAGAAAAATGAAGAAGGATCTGGTGAAGTTTATCCGGAGCGCGATGTAATAAACTTGCCGTCATTGCGATGAGCGACTGAAAGATGCGACGAAGCAATCTCCGCGTCACATGGAGATTGCCTCCCTTCGACATGCTCAGGGCAAGCGTGGCGCTGGGTTTCGATACCTTCGTACTCAACCATCAGCGCCACTCGCAATGACGGTTCTTTTTTACGGCTCCCAGATGATGGTCACCATGCCGTAAATATACGGCTGACCGTTGACGTATTCGACGCCGATCAACAGGGTACGGAAATCAAAGAACTGGTCGGAAGCGGGCTTGTATAAATTATAGAAGCGGACGTTCGGATAGGGCCACGGGCGCGAGAGCGGGAAAACCTTGTCCAGCGAATCGCAATATGTTTCCCTGTTCGGCGCGTTGAAGACCTCCAGATACTTCGGTTTCACCACGTTGTTGAACGTGCCGGTATCCGGTATACCGCTGGGTCCGCCGTCCCAGTTGTAGACAGTGGGATCAGTGTAAATGTTCGCGGCGGTCGCTTGCGTAAAGTTGACGCCAGATCCATAAGCCCACAGGTGCATGTTCACGCCATGGACGGGACTCACGATCTGTGAAAGCAAACTCCCATTGGACTGGTTCATGCTTTGCTTTGCCTGCTCGATCAACGATAGGATGCGCGTGTCCGCGCAGAAGGCTTCGTGCGTGACGTATTCGGTCAGATAGAACGAATTCACCCAGCCGATCAGTCCATCGTTGCGACGGACTTCGACCCACACGGCTCCATCCACGCTCGCGCTTGGTCCTGTTCTCATGACATCTGTCGCGTCTGACGCGAAGTACCCGATGATCGGATTACTGACGCCCGCCCCCGACCTGATGTTCAACACGTCGTTCCCCGCCACGTTGACGACCGCGTACGGTCCGATCAGATTGGTGGGAACGGTGAACCCGTACGGCGCGATGAGAACGCTGTGCCAGTACAGGCTTCCGTCCGCGCGCTGTGTGACGTAGAGAATGGCTTCGGTCTTTCCGTCCAAGCCCCAGCCGGTGACGAACAGCGCCAGGGATTTCGCCGGGTCGAGATTCATGATCGAATAGGGACTGCCTCCCAGAAGCGCGGTCAGGTCCTTTGCGGCATCGGGTATCAACGGGCTTGTGCCGATGTGACTCGTCCGCAGGTATTCAACCGCCGTCTCGGACTGATAGACCGTTCCCTGCGATTGCCAGTAGGCGAAGGTGAAGGTCCCGTCCATCAAGGGCGGCAATGATTCGAAGGCGCGCGCGTTCAATGCGTTCACGACAGATTGGGCAAAGGCGGAGGGGTCCGGGGTGGGAATAGGCGGGTTGGACGCGCCAAACAACAAGGTCCAGTGTGACCCGCCATCCGATGTCCGATAGAGAGACGTTCGACCGTCAGACAGTTGCAGACGCGCCCAGCCGGTCGTGGGCGAGACGAAGTCCAGTTCGCGGAATCCATCGCCAAGGTTGACGTCCGGCGTGATGGTCGTCCATGAGTTCCCGCCGTTGTTGGTGACGTGGAAGATGTTTGCCCAATCCCAACTGATCGTATTGCTCATGGAGATGATGTCCGTGTGTTCGGCGCTGCGGGCAAAGGCGGGGGAGGGCGTCCACGTGTTCCCGCCGTCGCGGGTGACGTACAGGAAGAGGTCGCGCATACCGATGCCGATCGTCATCCAGACCGGCAGCACGCCATCATTGGCATTGAAGAATTTCGGCGCGGTCGTGGTGATGTAAGCGGATTCGTAACCGGCGGGTATTGCCAATTGAAGTCGCGACCAGGTAACGCCGCTGTCGGATGTCTTGTAGAAGTAGAAGTATCCATCGGTTGGGGTATCGCCGCCGACCCAGCCGGTGGTGGCAGTGCTGAACGTTATGCCGCTCTTGTGCCCGCCGAGTGGAAGCGTGTTGCTCGAGCCTGGCACAGTGGGATCGTTATCGTAGTTCTTGATCCAGGTTGCGCCGCCGTCCACAGTCTTATACAGGACGACGGATTGTTTTTGCATCGCCGCGCCGGTGATCTGGAACACATAACCGGTGTTGTCATCCACGAATTGGATTGAACCGCCGTTGAACGGGACGTCGTACTTCGTCCAGTTGGCGCCTCCGTTCGTTGTGCGGTAGAGCGAACCGGCGCTGAGATCGGCGTAATTGCTGATCACCCATGCCGTCGTGGGCGACGCAAAGTATCCGCCGGTGGGCGCGCTTTCGGATAACACGTTGTACCAGGTTGCGCCGCCATCGTAAGTGCGAAGGACGTACTGGTCGCCGAGCGCCCAGCCGTTCATGGCGTCCATCATGCTCAACGAGCGGATATTCGGCGAGGCGATCGGCGGACCGGGCGTGATCGTCGGCGGGACGGGTGTCAATGTGGGCGGAACAGGCGTGAAGGTCGGGGTGGGAGGCGCCGTCAGCCACGTAAACGTGGACATCATTTGCGCGAACACCGCAGACTCAGCGGCTCTGTCGAAGACCGGCTTCGGCGGATCGAAGTTGCCGGGATTGAGCGAATGAAGGACAAAGCCCATGCTTACGCAATTCGCGTTACGGAGCGTCGAATAAGCAACCCAGTCGTAGAAGTTGCCCGCGCCGGCGTCTCCGCCCGTCTGTTTGAGGAAGGATATGCCATTGATGTTCACCGTCTCGGACGTGGCGAGGATGGAACTCGTGGCGAAGGGACTTTGGCAGACGCCGGCATTTTCGGTGACGACCGCCTCGAGGTATTTCTCCGAAAGGTTCGTGCCGGGGACGATGGGCAGTTGGATGCGCGCGAAATTGTTCTGCTGGCTGGTGATCTGCGACTGCGGCGGATATTTAAACTCGAATCCGTATGCCGCGTTGGAATAGGTTATCCAATTATCCGTCGGCGGGATGGGGGTTGCGCTGGGAGGCGCGCTCCCTCCCGCGCGGATGATCATCGGCGCGCCCCATCGCACAATGTCGCCGTTTGCGCTGCCGGTGGCAAGGATGGTGAGGATGAAGCGCACGCTTCTTCCCGCCAACGGACTCAAGTCCACGTCCACCGTGTAATTCTTTTTATCGTTCTGTTCGCGCCACTGCCAGAAGTTTCCAATGTAGCCGTTGGGATTCATGTAATCGAGCCGGAAGGTGACGTAACAACTCGCGCCGTAGGCGCATCCCACCACCGAGCGGAAGCGATCGCCGGGCTGCACGGTAAAGGCGGGATAGAAGCCCTGGATGTAGCCGTTGTATTTGTTTTCCGGCGCGAGCAGCAACGAGGGCGCGGGACCCATCGTTCCGTCTTCGAGATGCGAGAAGTTATCCGCGATGACGTAGCCTTTGCGGTCTCCACCCGTGCCGGGACAGGGCAATGCGCCCGCGCCGCTCTTCCATTGGGCGGCGCAGGCGTTCAACCAGAAGTTGTAACCGGTTTCCTGCGGCGACCCGCCTGCCACTTTGATATCCACCCAGAAGGGATTGGAGGCGTTCGGACCGATGCCGAACATCGTTCCGTTCGCGTTGGCGAGGATCCAGTAACTGCGATAATCGCCGGGCGCGCCCGGGGCGACCATGTTGACGGTAACGTCAACCGTTTCGCCCGGGTACACAAAGAACGGCATGTTGACCGCCGTCTGCGCGTTCATCACCTCGCCGCTGTAGTACATCAATTTGTAGTCCCTGGTCCAGGTGCAGGAACCGGAATTTTTCAACCGCCACGTTTTGGAGAACGTCGCGCCGGGCGTGAAGATCGTCCCATCCGGGACGTTTACGTCCGTGACGAAGGAGGCGCGGTCGCAGCCAGCCGGCGCAATGGTGGGAGGCGGAGGCGTGATCGGCGTTGGAGTCGGCGTGAGAGGCGGGAGCGGGGTCAGGGTCGCCGGGGGAGCCGGTGGTTGTATCGTCCCAGAGCGGATGATGCGCGGCGATCCCCAGACGGCGCGGTCGTTGCTTGCCAGGCCGCTCGATAACAGCATGAACACAAAGCGGACCTTTTGTCCTGCCAGTGAACTCAAATCCAGGTTCGCGCGATAGAAGCGTTTGTCGTGTGCCTCCTTCCACGTCCACAACGTTTTCTGTAAACCGTTGGGGAGCAGGTAATCAATGCGGAAGGTGACGTAGCAACTGGTTGCGCCGAACTCGCAGTTGACGAGCGTTTGCAGTTTGTCGCCCTGCTGCACCTGGAATTCGGGATAGGTCGCCTGGATGTAGCCGTTGTATTTGTTTTGCGGGACGGTCAGCAGCCCGGGCAACGAATCGAACGAGTCGTCTTCGAGGTGCGGCTTGTCCACCTGGTAGGAGAAGCCGCGTCGGTCGCCGCTTGCGCCGGGGTAGGGCAATGTCCCCGCCCCGCTCTTCCATATTGCATAAGGCGCGTTGGCGACGAAATCGTAAATGACCGCGTCGCTCGCAACCACGTTGATGTCCACCCAAAAAGCATCGCTCCCCGAACTGCCGATGCCGAATTGCGCGCCGGATGCGTTCGCGAACTTCCATAAACTTTTGTAATGACCGGGCGTCGTTGGCGCGGTCAGGTTGACGGAGATGTCGAGCATCTGTCCCGGCGCGACGTTCACGGGCAGATTGACGGAAGCGGTAGGACCCATCGCGTCGCCCCCGGCGAAGACGAGTTTATACGACGTCGTCCACGCGCACGTCCCGGCGTTCGTGAACCGCCACGTCTTTGTGAACGACGCGCCCGGCGCGAACGACGCCCCATCCGGGACGGTGATATCCGAAACGAATTGCGCCTGATCGCAAATTTCAGCCGCCCGCGCGTTGGGAACGGACTGTCCCAGCAACATTCCCACCAAAAGAACCATGCTCAACAATTTCTGCCTGAACATGGGAACCTCCTTCGAGTTCTCGACCTCCATAGTCCTCACCAGTTAATCATTGCATAAAGGAACTCCCCGCACATTAAAATTTCGGTTACAGAGCGTGACAATTTCAATACAAAAATGACCGGGATTTTGTTGTAGAATCGAACCACTACATCTTATTTGGGAGCGATCATGAACCTTGACGATCTCGACCGTTTCGAACAACTCGATCCGTTGAACATGCTCGGGGAGATTGACAACCTGCCCGGGCAACTCAGCCAAGCCTGGCAATTGGGCTTTGAACATCCCCTTCCCGAGTGGAGGGACTTCAAACAGGCGGTGATCGCGGGCATGGGCGGATCCGCCATCGGCGCCGATCTGCTCGCCTCGTACTCCGCTTCTCTCTCCCCGATACCTGTCTCCGTCCATCGAGACTACGGACTCCCCTTTTACGCGCGCGGCGCGGAGACTTTGGTCGTCTGCTCCTCGCACTCCGGGGACACCGAAGAGACGCTCGACGCCTTCGAAGCCGCGCGCAAAGCCGGATGCCGCATCCTCGCGGTTTGCACGGGCGGCGAACTGGCAAAGCGCGCGGAGGAAAATAACATCCCTTTGTGGAAGTTCGATCACGCCGGTCAGCCGCGCGCCGCGGTGGGTTTCTCGTTCGGTCTGTTATTGGCGATGTTCCAGAGACTGGGGTTTATCCCCGATCAAAAAGAGGCGGTCGAAGATGCAATCGCTTCCATGAAGAAATCACAGGAGCATCTCAAAGCGGACGTTCCCGCGGCAAAGAATCCCGCCAAGCGTTACGCCGGTCAATTGATGGGGAGGTGGGTAACGATCCTGGGATCGGGTCTCATGGCTCCCGTCGCCCGCCGCTGGAAGACGCAGATCAACGAGATCGCCAAGGCGGGTGCCAACTTCGAGTTCCTGCCCGAAGCGGATCACAACACGCTGGCTGGGACGCTCAACCCGCAGGAGACGCTCAACGCCCACACGATGACCCTGTTCCTGAACGCGCCCTCCGACCATCCGCGCAACCGCCTGCGCTCCGATTTGACGCGCAAAGCCTTCATGCTCGAAGGTTTGAACACGGACTTTATCGAGGCGCGCGGCAAGACGCCCCTCGCGCAAATGTGGACGACGATCCTGTTCGGCGATTACATGGCATATTATCTCGCCATGGCTTACGGTGTTGACCCCACCCCCATCCAGGCATTGGTCGAATTCAAAAGAGCGATGGCGGAGGCGGGGTAAGGGGGGATTAACCGCGAAGCGCGCGAAGATTGCGTTATGCCCCGATGAACAAACTCCTCATCGCCACCAACAACAAAGGCAAGGTGGAGGAACTCCGCGACCTCCTCGCCGGCGTGAACGTGGAACTCGTCACGCCCGCGCAGATTGGGCTCGATCTCGACGTCCTCGAAGACGGACTCACCTACGCCGAAAACGCGGCAAAAAAAGCCGCCGCCTTCGCCCGCGCCAGCGGACTGATCTCCCTCGCCGACGACTCGGGCCTCGAGGTGGACGCGCTCGACGGCGAGCCGGGTCTGTACTCCGCGCGTTACGGTTCACCCGATGGAAACAAACTTTCCGACGCAGAACGACGCAAATATCTGATAAGCAAACTGCAAGACAAACCCCGCCCGTGGACGGCGCGCTTCCGCGCCGTGATCGCGATTGCAATACCGGAAGCGTTATGGAATCGAACGGCGAGCCGTTTGAACTTACGGGAGCAGGCTCCCGGAATCCAAATATTCGAAGGCGTTTGCGAAGGAGAGATCATCCCTGAAGAACGCGGCAACAGTGGATTCGGCTACGACCCCATCTTCCTCCTGACCGAGTTGGGAAAGACCATGGCAGAACTTAGCATGGACGAAAAAAACCGCCTCAGCCATCGAGCCAGGGCGGTGATGAAGGCGAAGGGGATGCGCCATTACCTCTTCGCGTGATGCAGACGATCCGCGGCTTCCTCGGAGAGCGGAATGTAGACCTGGATCCTCGTCCCCTTGCCGGGCGCGGAGTCGATGTTGAGCAAACCGGTTACCAGTTCGGTGCGTTCGCGTAAATTGATCATCCCCAGGCTGCCGCGCTTGTCGTAGGACCTATGCACAGCCGCCACGTCGAAGCCGATGCCGTCGTCCTCGATCTCCAGCAGCGCGATCTCCGGCTCGAACGGGCGCAGGCGCACCCAGATGTGCGCCGCGCTGGCATGTTTGCGCGCGTTGTTGACCGCCTCCTCGATGATGTAGAAGATCACGCCCTGCTTGCCCATCTCCATGTTTTCGAGAACGCTCTCGTCCACGTTGATAAGCACGTTCTGTGTGAAGGTCTCGCGCATCTTCTCCGCCATTGCCTGGAGCGCGGCGTTCAAGCCCTGCGATTCGAGGATGAGCGGGCGCAGGGTGAACAGCATGTGACGGATCTCCTTCGTCGTGCGGTGCGCCAGTTCCTCGATCTTTTGCAGTTCGTCCATGGCGTCCTGGGGGGTTTTCGCCATCATGCGGCGGACGAGGTTGATGCGCATCGCCATCGCCGCCACCGATTGGGTCGGCCCGTCGTGCAGGTCGCGCGCCAGTTTCTTGCGCGTCTCCTCCTGGACCTCGACCATACGTTCCTTCTCCTCGATCAGGTCCTGGTACAGGCTTGCGTTCTGCACAGCGATCACCGCCTGCCTGCCGATGATGTCGAGAAGTCCGCGGCGTTCGTTCGTGAAATAGTTTGGGTCGGGGTGGGCGAAGAGCATCGCGCCGTAGACGTTGAACCCGCTGCGCAGGGGGAAACAGTAGGCAGACGAGCATGACCGCAAAGCCACAATGCGTCCCAGTTCGGGGTCGTAGCCCACGTCCTGGGTGAGTACCGCCTCCCCCTCGTCCAATACTTTTTTGAGGATGCCATCGTCCCCGCGCAGGATGGCGCGCGTGTCTGCATGGGTGAAACGCCGCGCGGAACCGACGCGCAACTCATTGCCCTTGATTAACAAAACCGCGCTGACCAGCCGTTCGTCCCGCTCTTCTTCGGGGTCGAGACTTGGGTTGAGCGCGTTATAGCCGAGGTCGAGGGCGGAATCGAGGACGCGTTTGTAACTGAGGGTCGCCGTCAGCGTGGAGGAAAGTTCGTAGATGGCGCGCATGCGTTCGGTCTCCGCGCGGCGGCGGCGTTCTTCCGCATCCACGCGCCTCTGGCGGGCGGCGCGCACGCGCCTCATCCCGAAACGCCCGATCAATCCCCCCGCCAGCCCCACCGCCAGGGTGAAAAGGATTTCGCTGGAGAATGAATATTGCAGCGCGAGGAATTGCAGAATGGCGAACAGGAATGCCGCCAGGAACGCCCCCCACATCTCGAAATAGATCGCGCCCGTTACGATGGGAACGATGCCCGACCAGATGGACGCGCCGCCCGATACCGCGCTCTGCGCCCAGAAGTACAACGCGGCGAGCAGAAAATCCACGCCCAGGACGACGTAACGATGATTGGGCAGGCGCATGTTCATCCCCGCCAGCGCGCTCATGGCGACGTTCCAGGCGAACATCGCTCCCAGCGCCCAGAACGGCGGTTCCCAGATCTGCCCGCGCAAAGCCAGCGACAGGGTCAGGACGACCAGCATCAGCCAGCGCATGGATGCGGCAAACCAGTCTGCGGCGTAGGGCGAATCGTATTGTCGCATGACTGCAATGATACCTGAAAAAGATTAAGCGAACCCCTCTTTGCGGCGTTGCAGATGAATTAAAGTTCGTATCCCATTTTGGATAAATATCCGCCCATGCGTTCCTTCAGGATTTCCTGTTGTTCCCTGGTATAGGATTCCCGGAACCTGCCGATCTTTCCCTTGTAGAAATGCAGACCCTGCTGCCCCTCCGTCGCGCCGGGACGATACTTTTCGACCACCCTTTGGACCTCGGGTTTGCCTCCGTCCAACCCGAGGAATCCAAGCAGACGGCTTATCTCAACATCGTAATCCGTAAGCAGGTCTTCGTAACGCGCGATCAAAACGTCCTTTTCCCCCGTCCACGCCTCCCATATGTGGACGTAGTCCATGATGAATTCGAGGCTCTTCTCGAAATCGGTGAGATGCGAGAAGGCGTTGGGGCGTCCCTTTTGCAAGGCGCGCTGACCGAACTCGTACGCGGAGAGCATGGCGTCGCGCGGGTCGCGGTAAATGTACGTGATGCGAAGCAAGCCCAACCTCTGCAGGAGACGGGAGGAAACCGAAGGTCCCGCGTGCGCCTTGATGACGAAGTTATTGCCCATGAGCGCGGGGATCGCCGCCATCCCCATCCGCCGCACGGACAGCACCCCGATGTTGCAGTTAACCTCGGTCAATATGCTTTGCAGGCGATACTTCTCGCGGATGAGGCGCGCGTCAACGTACCCAGCCGTTTCCATGAGGTCGTGAATGAGGTTGTAATGCCAGCCCGATCCCGCGCGCGGCATCCCGGCGGAAAGTACGATCATTGTTTTTCGAATCTCCGTGGTGAGATTTTCGTAACGCGACAATTATGTCACATTAAGGCTGCGACTAGAAAGTCGCGGTGCGTTTTCTGATTTTAACGCAATCACGCCCGCCAACATGCCCAGGTTGATCCACATCTCCGGCATCGCGAACGAATCCTGCGAGATGCCTTGCGCGGCAATGGCAACCACGCTGAAAAATCCCGCCGAGCCGACGAAGCGCCGGAACGGTTCCGCCTGGCGCAATCCCTTGAGCGCGTACGCCAGCGTGGCAAGCAGAAACGAAACATACAAAAGGAATCCCGGCAAGCCGGTTTCAGCCAGCAGGCGGACGTAGAAATTCTTGGGGTTAGGGTACAGATTAGACGACGGACTCATTTGCCGCGCGATCTCCGGCACGCC
>JABWAU010000089.1 GCA_013360875.1 Anaerolineales bacterium
GCCGCGGCTCGCATGAACAAAAAAGTGTCGCTCGAGATGGGCGGCAAGAACGCCATCATCGTCCTGGACGATGCAAACATCGAACTCGTCACGGACGCGACGCTTTGGGCAGCGTTCGGCACTACAGGTCAGCGCTGCACAGCCGCAAGCAGATTGATCGTGCAAAAAGGGATCGCGGGCAAAGTCAAAGAGGCATTGGTCGAGCGGACGAAGAAACTCAAACTCGGCGACGGACTCGACCCCAACGTGGATGTCGGTCCGGTTATCAACAAGGTCGCGCTGGAACGCATCCACAACTTTGTTCAGATCGGACAAAAAGAAGGCGCGCGGGCACTGGTCGGCGCGTCGGTGGCGGATGTGGGAGGCAAAGGCTTCTTCTACGCGCCCACTTTATTCGACGGAGTCAAACCCGGGTCCACGCTCGAAGCGGAAGAGATCTTCGGTCCCGTGCTTTCGATCATCGAAGTCGAATCGCTCGAGGAAGCCATCGAAGTCAACAACTGTTCCAAGTATGGATTATCCACTTCGATCTTCACACAGGATGTCAACCGCGCCTTCACCGCGATGCGCGATATTTTCACCGGACTCGTTTACATCAATCACGGCACGACCGGCGCGGAGATTCAATTCCCGTTTGGCGGCGTGCGCGGCACCGGCAACGGTCACCGCGAAGCCGGGCAGGCCGCGCTCGAAGTGTTCACCGAATGGAAATCCATCTACGTAGATTATTCGGGAAAACTGCAACGCGCGCAGATTGATAATAGAGAGGAGTAGAGAATTAGAGAATTGACTCAATTCTCCGGTTCTCCAATTCTCACAATGAGTGATACAACCCTGAATTGGGAATCAACTTTTGCTATCGCCCTTGAGTTAAAGCGCAAATACCCGGATGTGAACATCGAAGACGTAACCCTGCAACAAATATTAAATTGGACGATACAACTACCGGAATTCGAGGATGATCCCGCTCTTGCAAACGACGATATCCTTTACGCAATCTATCAAGACTGGTACGAGGAGTACATCAATGGATAATGAAAAACTGAGTTTGCCCCAATACGACATTCCAGACGACGTTCAGAATGCCGTCGCCATCACCACGCTCGACCGCCTCTACAACTGGGGGCGGCGTTCGTCGGTGTGGCCCCTCATGTTCGGCCTCGCCTGCTGCGCCATAGAAATGATCGCCGCGCAAGCCGCGCGTTACGACATGGCGCGCTTCGGCATGGAGGTCATGCGTCCCACCCCGCGTCAGGCCGACCTCATGCTCGTCTCCGGCACGGTCACCAAGAAGATGGTACCGTCCATCGTGCGCCTTTGGAACCAGATGCCTGAACCGAAATATTGCGTTGCCATGGGCGCGTGCGCCTCGGGCGGCGGGCCCTTCAAGGAGGGATACAACGTTGTCGCGGGCATTGACAAACTGATCCCGGTGGACGTGTACATCCCCGGCTGCCCCCCCACCCCTCAGGCGTTGATCGCGGGTCTGATCAAACTCCAGCAAAAGATTGACAAACAATCCCTCAGGAAGGTGCATTGGTATCGCAAGGGACCCGATGTAATGGAGATCCCTGTCCCGATCCTCGGACCCGATCTGATCGACCCGCGCCGCAACGCGGAGATCAAATCCGCTGCCGCGGCGCTGGCGACAAAGGAGAGTGCATGATGACCGCCCCCGCTTCGACCCTGACGGTTGATCTGACTCAGCGATTCCCGGGCATTGTCTCCGCTGACGCCCGCCCCGGCTACTCCGGCTTCATCGTCGAAAAAGACTCACTCATCGAAGTGGCGACCGCCATCCGCGACGAATTCGGCTTCGACCTGCTCACCGCCGTCACCGGCGTGGATTACTTCCCCGACAAAATGGAAGTGGTCTATCACGCCTATAAAACCACCGGCGGTCCGGGTCTCGTCTTCCGCGTCCAGGTGCCGCGCGTAGACCCCATTGAAGTGCCATCCCTCATCAACGTTTACCCCGGCGCCGACCTGCAGGAGCGTGAAGCCTGGGACCTGATGGGCATCAAATTCACCGGTCACCCCGACCTGCGCCGCATCCTCATGTGGGAAGGCTTCGAGGGTCACCCGCTCCGCAAAGACTGGAAGGAACCCTTCTACGAGGAAGACGCCAAGCCCTTCAAAAGCCGCTGGCCCGATGGCAGGTTCACCATGGCCGAGGATAAGAATCCCTTCAAGGACAACCTCAAGTTCCCCCAGGATTTCGACCCCGAAAAATGGACTCCCGACAACGACGAATCGCTGTATCAAACGCTGAAGCGTTATACGGTCAAGGACGAGGACGGATTGGAAACCGACCGCATCGTGGTCAATATGGGACCGCAGCATCCCTCCACGCACGGCGTCTTCCGCGCCGCTATCATGCTCGATGGCGAAACCATCGTCGGCTTGAAACCTGTGGTCGGCTACCTGCACCGCAACCACGACAAGATCGGCGAACGCAACACCTTCCTGCAAAATATGCCCTACACCGACCGTCTCGACTATTTCAACTCGATGAGCAACAATCTCGGGTACGCCATCGCGGTCGAAAAATTGATGAACATCCCGGTCGCCGAGCGCGCAGACTACATCCGCGTCATTATGGCGGAACTCAGCCGTATCCAGAACCACCTTGTCTTTGTCGGGATGCTGCTCAACGACCTCGGCGCGATGTACACCCCGGCGCTGTACGCCTTCGAGGAACGCGAATTGATCCTCGACATCTTCGAAGCGGTCGCCGGCTCGCGCATGATGTGCAACTACCTGCGCTTTGGCGGCGTGGTACGCGACGTTCCGCCTTACGTTTTGCAGAAGATCAAGGACCTGGTCTTCGACCGCCTCCCCGCCAAGACCGATGAGTTCGAACGCCTGTTGAGCGAAAACGAGGTATTGGTCTCGCGTTTGAAGGGCGTCAAGGTGCTGGATGCGGAGACCGCCGTCCGGTATTCGGTCACCGGTCCCGTTCTGCGAGCGGCTGGCGTGCCTTATGACTTGCGCCGCGCCGACCCGTACAGCGTCTACGACCGCTTCGATTTCGACGTGGCGGTCCGCCCGAACGGCGACATGTACGATAACTACGCCATCCGCATTGACGAGATTCGCCAATCGCTTCGAATCCTGCAACAGGCTGTTAAACAGATCCCCGATGGACCGATCAACTCCCAGAAACCGCAGTATCAGGTGCGGGTCCCGGCGGGCGAATCGTACGGTCGCATTGAGTCGCCCAAGGGCGAACTGGCATTCTACGTCGTCTCGAACGGCAAGCCGAACCCATGGCGCTATCACGTGAGACCGGCGTCGTTCGTCAACATCACCGCGCTGGAAAAGATGTGCATCGGCACCAAGATCGCGGACTTCGTGGCTCTGCTCGGCATGTTGGATATCGTGATGGGCGAGTTGGATAGATAACAATCGTTGCGTAGGGCACGTTCCCTATCGTGCCGATGCTGGCGTTACATCGCCCGGGTGATTCGGTGACGGGAGAGAACGCCATTTACGCAAAGGAGATTTTATGTACGGAAAAGGCATTCTAAAAGGACTGAGCGTCACGTGGAAGCGATTCTGGAGCACCTATCTCGAAGATATTTCGTGGGTGATGAGCGGCAAGAAACGCTACTTCACCGAGGAGGGCGTCAAACATCGTTCCAGCAAACATGCGCGCGGCATCTTCACAGTGCAATACCCGGAAGAGCAGTTGATCACGCCGGAGGAATTCCGCTACGTGCCGTTCCTGGTATACGACGAAGGCGTGGACGGAAAGAAGGAAGTGCGCTGCACCTCCTGCGGGATATGCGCCAAGGTCTGCCCGCCGCAGTGCATCTGGATCGTGCGCTCGAACGATCCGAACACGGGGCGCCCCATCCCCGAACCGACCGAGTTCTACATTGACATGGACATCTGCATGAACTGCGGCTTCTGCGCGGAATATTGCCCGTTCGACGCGATCATCATGGATCACGATTTCGACATCGCCTCCTATTCGCGCAATGTGTACAACATGGAAAAACTGCTCAAGCCCGCTTCGTATTACCGGCAGATCCGCCCCGAGAATTACGCGCGCAACGAGGCGGAACGCAAGGCAAAGGAAACGGCGAAAGCGGCAAAGGCGGCTGGAGCGGCGGCGCAGGCAGGTACGTAAACAGGTATACAGGTATACAGGTAACTTAATGACAACGATTACAAAAGAAGCGATATTAGCGGCGCTCAGCAAAGTGCAGGAACCGGAATTACATCAGGATCTTGTCACGCTGAACATGATCCGCGAACTGGAGATCGAGGGCGACAAGGTCTCCTTCACGGTCATGCTCACCACGCCTGCCTGCCCGTTGCGCGGACAGATTGACAAGGAAGCGCGGCAGGCTGTGATGGCTGTTCCCGGGGTGAAGACCGTCGAGATCAAAATGGACTCGGACGTGCCGAACGACGGTCGTATGCGCGGGCTGGTCAACATGCCCATTCGCAACGCCATCGCGGTCGGGTCGGGCAAGGGCGGCGTCGGCAAATCCACCGTGTCGGTGAACATTGCCATCGCGCTTGCGCAGGCTGGCGCGCGCGTCGGTCTCATGGATGCGGACATTTACGGGCCCAACATCCCGACCATGCTCGGCGTGGAAAGACTCCCTCCGCCGCAGGGACAGCGACTCATCCCCGCGCAGGCTTATGGCATCAAGATGATCTCGATGGGACTGCTCGTCAAGCCCGGCCAACCGCTGATCTGGCGCGGACCGATGTTGAACTCGGCGATCCGTCAATTTTTGGGTGACGTGGAATGGGGCGAGTTGGATTATTTGATCGTTGACCTGCCTCCGGGTACGGGCGATGCGGCCTTGTCCCTCGCGCAGGCTTTACCCTTGAGCGGTGCGGTCATCGTGACGCTTCCGCAACTGGTCTCGCTCGAAGACGCCAGCCGCGGACTCAACATGTTCAAGAAGCTCGAAGTGCCGATCCTGGGAATCATCGAGAACATGTCCTATCTCGACCTGCCCGATGGAACGCGCATGGACATCTTCGGTTCGGGCGGCGGCGAGCAACTGGCGCAAGCCACCCAGACGCCTTTCCTCGGCAAAATTCCCATTGACCAGAACGTGCGCATCGGCGGTGACAGCGGCAAGCCGATCCTGGTTTCCCATCCCGATTCGCCGGTGGCAAATGCGTTACGCGAGATCGCGCAGAAACTTGCCGCGCAGATCAGCGTCGCGGCGCTGAGCGGAAAGAACGAACTGCCGATCAATATTGTGGAATAGGCGGGCATAAACCAAAGAGAAAAGACCCGATGGGAAAAACGCCATCGGGTCTTTTTGTTTAAATCGGTATAATTCCTGTGCGGCATGGATCAATTGCGATCACAAGGAGAGAATCATGCTTACCCGTCAAATTTCACTGAAACGAGGGGCAAGCGTCAGGGCGGCGAATATTTCCAACGACCATGAAATCCAGGAGGCGCTCGACGAACTGGGAATCCCGCATCCCAAAACGACGATCGTGCTAGTCGGCGGCGCGGGCGGGATCGGCTTCCTCGACAAGTTACCCATGAAGAAGGCGGTAGGCATCGTCGCTCAGCTGGCGGAGGAGGCTAGGGCTGTCGTGCTGGACGGCGGCACGCAGGCGGGCATTATGACCGAGATCGGGGCGCAACGCAAAAAGAACAAATTTACCTTCCCCTTGGTCGGCGTGGTGTTCGACGCCTTGCTGATGAAGGAGGAACCGGCTTCGATCCTCGACCCAAATCATACGCACTTCATCCTGATCCCCGGCGACGATTGGGGCGACGAATCGGCCTGGATCTCGAAGATCGCAACCGTCGTTGCAGGAGAACGGAACTCCATCACCGTGCTGGTGAACGGAGGGAACATCTCAAGATCGGACGTGGAATACAGCCTGATGGCAAAGCGACCGACCTTCGTCATGCGAGGAACCGGGCGCCTGGCGGACGAGATCACGTTGACCGGGAACGTCTTCGCGGTTGACGTATCTCAAAAGCCCGATGCGATCCTGAACATCTTGAAGATAAAACTGTAAGCGCGTTTGCAATCGAGTTGTTGTAATCCTCGCGGCGGGTCGTGGGTATACTTCACCCAATGGACGAGTCACACACCCTCGATAAAATCCCCCTCCTGCGGCTGGCTTTCAAGGGATTGGACGTAAGCGAATTGCAGGAGATGGCGGACCTGACCGAGTTCCGCACCTATCCGTCCGACCACGTCCTTTGCCGCGAGGGGGCGTATGAGGACGTGTTCTACATCATCGCCGATGGAAGCGCCGTAATTTCCAAAAAAATCGTCGAGGGGGAGGAGGACCGGGTGCTGCGTGTGGCGCGCCGGGGCGACATGGTCGGCGAGATGGCGTTGATCCAGAACGCGCCGCGCGCGGCGACCGTGCGAACCATCACCGAATGTACCGTCCTTGAAATGGAGAAACAGGACTTCGAGACCATCCTCAGCCGAAGCCCGCGCATGGCGATGGACATCATCCGCATCACGCTGGACCGCATCCGCGCCAACGACCAGACCATGATCGAGGAACTGCAAAAGAACGTCAAGGTTCTGCGCCAGTTGGATCGCAACAAGATGGAATTCATCCAGGTCGCCGCGCACGAACTTCGCACCCCGCTGACCGTCCTGAACGGATACGTCAACGTGCTACGCACGATGCCCGGTTCGAAAGAGGACGCCTCCCTGAGCGAGGTCATCCAGGGAATCATCAAAGGCACGGAACGCATCCACGAGGTGGTCAACCTGATGCTGGACGTGACCCGCATCGGCGCCGAAGCCTTAAAGATCGCCTCCGTCCCTGTGCCGTTGAAACGCATCATTGACGACCTGATTCGCAATTTCGAGAAAGCCACTTCGGAGCGTAAGATCCGCATCTATCCCCAACATGCGGAGGGCGTGCCAAACATCAACGGCGACCCGGTCCTCATCCAGAAAGCGCTATATCAGTTGATTGTGAACGCCATCAAGTACTCGCCCGACGGAAGCATGATCATCATCACCACGCGTCCAGTGACGATGAGCAACAAATCGCCCGGCGTGGAGATCGCCGTGAGGGACCGCGGCATCGGACTGGACGCCGAACATCACGAACTGGTCTTCGAAAAGTTCTACCAGGTGGGAAGCGTAAGCCTGCATTCCTCGGGCAAGACCTCCTTCAAAGGAGGCGGACCCGGGCTGGGCCTTGCCATCGTGAAGGGCGTGGCAAAGGCTCACGGCGGAAAAACATGGGTGGAGAGCGCCGGTCACGACGAGGTGAACTTTACCGGCAGTACGTTCTATCTGCAATTACCCGTCACCCCGCCAAAGACGATCAAATAGAAAAATAAAAAGCACGGAGGGCGGGAAACGCGCATCCATCGAGTCTCTGTCCTCGCGCGCCTCCGCTGTGTTCGCGTTCGATTGGACAAAAGGGGGCGGCGCTAATTCCAACCACCGGTACGCACGCGGTTCCTGATCTCATCCTGCAACGCTTCGAGCATCTCCACGTAGGAGGCGCGATTGACGGGACCGGTCTGGGTCACTTTTTCCTCGAGTTTGGTCAAAAGATACAACGCCCACGAAAGCCATGCGCGCGGATTGCCTTCAGCCTCGACGATCTCCTGCACGGCTTCATCGAGAATTTCACGAATGTTGTCTTCCTTGCTCATTGGTCGCTCCTGATTCTTGAGGATGTTTGCCTCTTGATTGTAGCACCCCCTTTCAACATCGGCTAGCGAAATGTCATTCGATAGGCAGGCAACCCGTCGCAATCCTCCATCCCGCCCCGTGAATCTCGGCGACTTTCAAGGGACAACGCGAACGGCGAAGTCGTGAAGTTCGCGACGAATCCCCTCGCGCGGCTTCCGCGTTCCCATTAAATACGATGAGGCTTATTGCGCGCACGGAAAGAAGGTCACGTTCGTGTATGCCTGGCTGCGGTAACTCCCGTCGTCGCTGATGATCTGGTACACAAAATAGGATTCGCCCATCAGCGGGGGAAATTGCAAATTCTGATCCATGCTCCCTCCGCCGATGATGGTGGCAGCGCGCGTGTCGCCGGACTTGCGGTGCAGGTCAATGACCTGACCGTCGGAAACGACGCCGCTAGTCTTGTCCTTGATGTGATAGTAAACCGCCATGCCGCGGTTGATGTCGCTGACCTTGACCGTGATCGTCAGTTCATAGGGCGGCTGGTAACAGTAGAAAACGTTGACCGAGGTCTGGATGTCAAGCACGAGCGACGCAGGAGGCGGCGCGTCTGTCTGGGACTGGATCGGGGTGGGTTGAATATCCTGCGGGGGCGGCTCATTCATCTGCGTCGGCGGCGCGGTCATCTGAGACGGCGCCGCCTGCAGGGTGAGTCCCTCGTTGGCGAGGCTGGTGGACATTACCCGAAGCGCGATGTCTGTCTCCACGATGGACGGGTCGGGCTGATCCTCCTCCACACTGCTTATCAAATTGCAGGACAGGACAACGATCACACTCAAGGCGAGAATGATCACCCAAAAAGACCTGTTTTTTACTTTCGCTGGTTTTGGCTGCATCTCTCCTCCTCACAAATCAATTCCCTCCCCGAACGCTTCTTTGAAATGACCGGCATGACCGAACCGCCTTCGACGCAAAATTTTTCCTGAACCTACTATACAGCCATTTACGGGTAAATTCAAGTTCCAAAAAGGTTACTTGTTCTCCCTCCACTTCCTCTACGGTATAATTCCGCCCATGGAAAAGAAGATTATCGGTGTACGTTTCACCAAAATAGGCAAGATTTACCATTTCGATTCTTCCTCCGTCCCCGACGTGGGACCAGGCGATCACGTCATCGTGGATACCTCGCGCGGCAAACATCTCGGTGAAGTCGTTCAATTGATGAAGGAACTGCCTCCGAAGCCGGACGGCGGCTGGAGGTCCGTGGAAAGACGCGCCACCCCGCGCGACCTGCTTCTGCTCCAGTCGTGGCAGTCCAAACAGGTTGAAGCCATGATCAACTGCCGCGCCCGCGCCGCCGAACTCGGGCTGGAGGGCGTCAAGATCGTCGCCGCCGAATACAACTACGACGGCTCGCGACTCGCCTTCATGTTCAACGCCGAGAGCGAGGAAAAGGTGGACCTCAAATCGCTCAAGAAGGACATGCAAAACCTCTACCCCAACACCTACATCGAACTGCGGCAGATCGGTCCGCGCGACGTGGCGAAGATCATTGGCGGAATGGGCGCCTGCGGCATCGAAACCCGCTGCTGCTCCAAATTCCTGACCGAGTTCTCCCCCATTTCGATCAAAATGGCAAAGGAACAGGGCATCTCTCTAACGCCTGAAGAGATCACCGGCATGTGCGGACGCCTGCGCTGCTGCCTCATCTACGAATACGAGCAATATGTGGAAGCGCGCAAGCAACTCCCCAGGCGCAACAAGAAAGTGGTCACGCCCAAAGGCGAAGGCAAGGTCATAGACATTCTTCCGATGAGCAATCAGGTCGTTGTGCTGATCGAGGACGCGGAAGGCAAACGCTCGCGCGAAACCTTTACGAAGGACGACATCCAACCCTGGGACGAACTCGAAGCGCTCCGACGCAAATCCGAAGCCCCCTGCGATCGTCACGACAACGGCGGATGCACCTGCGGCAAATCCAGAAGCAAAAACTAAATTGCCGGGTACGCAGCACGTAACACGCAACACATAGTCGTAACCCGCCTCGCTTCTTCCCCCACCGGAGCCTGCCCCATGAGCAACGAACCTCATCCCCCCGGAACCTGGGATTCCCAAAAAAACATCCTCGTCATCCTCGCCCACCCCGACGACCCTGAATTTTTCTGCGGCGCCACCCTCGCCAAATGGGCGCGCGCCGGGCATCGCATTACTTATGTGTTGTTGACCTGCGGCGATAAAGGATTCAACCCGACGACCGATCCTGAAATGACACCGGACAGACTCTGCTCCATCCGCCACGAGGAACAATACGCCGCGGCAAAAGTCATCGGCGCCGAATCCGTCCACATTATGGACCACCCCGACGGCTACCTCGTCCCAGACCTGGACTTGCGCCGCGAGATCGTGCGCGAAATCCGCAGGCACAAACCCGACATCCTCGTCACCTGCGACCCGCAAAACCTGTTCGCCATGTACGGGATCAACCACCCCGATCATCGCGCTGCCGGACAGGCGGTGCTTGACGCAGTCTTTCCCGCCGCAGACAACCCGGTCTATTTCCCGGAACTGCTCGAGGAGGGATTCCAACCTCACATGCCGAAGGAGATCTGGTGTTCGCTCACCTCGCAGCCCAACACCACCGTGGACGTGACCGCAACCTGGGAGGTCAAACTGCAAGCCATCCTCCAGCATAAAACGCAGGTGCAGGATGTGGAAAAACTGAAGGAACGTTTCAAATCCCGCCGCGCCGAGGACAGCACAGAGGAGAATCCGAGGTATGAAGAGAAATTCAGAGTGGTGAAATACGGTTGACAAAATACTCTGGTGGAGTGGTTCCGCCACGCCAGCTGATCGGTGCGGCGCCTTGCGGTGAGCGATTCCGAAATTCAATTATCAGTAGATCACGAAAATCCTGCGTAGGTCTGCGCTCTCTAGCGCAAACCTGTCGTTAGAGAACGCCAAGTACGCGCTTTCGTGAAGTACTGCGCTTTCGTGAAGTACTGATTATTGGATACGGTGGCGGGCAAAACGATCATGCGGCTTGCAACGAGAGAACGCATGGCGGCCAGCGTTCGAACTCGCGCAGAATGGATAATTTTTCACTCCTCCAATTCTCCAATTTCCAATTACCAATTGCCCGAAAGGAATCCCCATGACCAACTTCCTCCAGCAAGCCAAAGACCTCTTCCCCTACACCCAATCCCTGCGGCGTGACTTCCACAAACATCCCGAACTTGGTTTTCGCGAAGTCCGCACGGGCGGCATCGTCGCGAAGGAACTCGAAGCGCTTGGCATCGAAGTAACGAAGGGAGTTGGCAAGACCGGCGTCGTCGGCTTGCTCGAAGGCGCAAGACCGGGTCCAACGATCCTGCTCCGCTTCGATATGGACGCGCTCCCCATCACCGAAGAGACCGGCGCAGAGTATGCGTCTACAAATCCCGGCGTGATGCACGCCTGTGGACACGACGGTCACACTGCCATCGGGCTGACCGTCGCAAAGATGCTGCATGCGCATCGGGAGGAACTGGCGGGCAACGTCAAATTCTGTTTCCAGCCATCCGAAGAGGGTCTCAACGGAGAGGAAATGGGCGGCAACCTGATGATGATCCGCGACGGCGTGCTGGAAAATCCCAAAGTGGAAAAGACCCTTTCGCTTCACATCTGGAACGACAGGCCGCTCGGCTGGATCCACGTCGCGAAGGGACCGGTCATGGCGGGCGCGGAATTGTTTTCGATCAAACTCACCGGCAAAGGCGGTCATGGCGCTGCGCCCGATACGACGATTGATCCCGTCGTCGCCGCGGCGCACATCGTCACCGCGTTACAGACCATCACCTCGCGCAACGTGCCTCCGCTCAAATCGTCGGTCGTAAGCGTTACCTCGGTGCAATCAGGCACGACCTTCAATGTCATCCCGCAGACCGCCGAACTCACAGGCACGATTCGCAACTTCGACCCCGATATTCGCAAAATGGTCCTGCGACGCTTCGAGCAGATCGCGCGCGGCGTCGCCGAGTCAATGGGATGCAAGGTCGAGATCGAGATCAAACAGGTCACGCCGCCGGTCATCAACCACGACGAGGTTGCATCGAACGTGCTCAAATCCGCGCAATCTCTCTTCCCGCAGACCGACATTGACACATCCCCCTACCTCACCATGGGGGCGGAAGACATGGGCTACATGCAGGAGAAGGTGGATGGCTGTTACTTCTTCATCGGCTCTGCAAACGAAGAAAAGAATCTCGACTACAACCATCACCATCCCAAGTTCGATTTCGACGAAGAGGCGCTGATCACCGGCGCCGCGTTGATGGCGACCGCCGCGGCGGACATCCTCAAGTGAAGACAAAGATCACGCTTCTTCTCTGGACCCTGATCCTGTGCGCGTGTTCAAAAGGCAGCGCCTTCCCTCGAGCCGTACCCACCCACCCCCCCACCGACACGCCCCATCCGCCGACAAGCGCCGCCACCACCGATGTTTCCACAACGCAGTGCGGCTATCAATGGGCATATCAGGAACTGCCCGAACTTACCGCCCAATTCGACGCGATAATCCAGACTCTGATCCCCAATTCCGTCTCGCGCGCGACAGCTTATGGTGAAAACTGCATCGCCGCCAACGGGCAGGTCGTCCGCTTCCTCGTCATGGAGACGGATTTTTACGTCACCGTTTCCGTCGAAATCCTGGACGACCATGAAACCTTTGGAAATTGGATCGCGCAAGTGATGCAGGTCGTCAACGGCTTGCCGCCCGATCTTGTCCAAGGACCCCAACCCGGCTTTGTCGAATTCAGGTTCGAGAAGGATGCAATGGAAGGCATCGGTTTCCGCGTTCCGATCCGGGGATTCTTCGAAACTGCCGGTGACAAGACAGGGGAAGAACTGTTCCGGCTGTTTTACACCAGTCCCTGAACAAAGGCGCGGATGTCGGATCCGCTATCTGAAACAGAATCAACCGTCCCGCAGGAATGAGGCGGGAATCATATTTACCTGATAACCGGGGCAAATCTAAATCCCAAAACTTGGTATTTCAGATCGCCGACAAAACTAGACAGATGGAAAACTTTTGGACTTGTCATTTCGTCGAGCGGCAGCAGGGAGAAATCTTCACTCATCAGCCAAAAGATTTCTCAGTCGCCGCGCTCCTTCGAAACGACAAAAGTGGCGCAAAGCCAGCGGCGTGCCTACACGCAGATCATTCGGTCTTGACACATCTCGCCCTTTATCGTATATTATGTTTAGTAATTACTAAACGTACATAACGAGACTGCCATGCCGCAAACACTCGCAAAAATCAAAAAGGATTTCGTGGAAGGGCTCAGTCAGATCAGCCGCTTCTGGGGCTTTCCCAAAGGAATGGGCGCCATCTTTGGCGTACTGTATCTCTCCCCCACTCCCCTCACCCTCGATGAGATCGCGCAGGAAACAGGACTCACCAAAGGCGCGGTCAGCACCGAGATCCGCGCGCTGGCGCGCATGGGACTCGTTCACCGCTCCACCAAACTCGGCGACCGCAAGGATTACTATTCCGCTGAAACGGATTTCTACGTCGCGATCCGCTCCATCTTGCAGGAACGGCAAAATTCCGAGTTCGACCGCGCCGTGCGTTCCGTGATGGACACGCTTACAACCATGGATGAGAACTGGGTGGATAACGAGGAATGGAATTTTGTTTATCAGCGCGTGCAGGCGTTACAGGATTTCTTCAATGCCATTGACAGTCTCGCCAAGGCCGTCATTCGGCTGGAGAGTTTGGGTTTCTCGAATGTTACGAAAATACTCGGCGTTTTGAAATAATCACATCCAGGCGTAGGGGACGTTTTCCAACGTCCCAAAAAGCCAGTTTGGAAAAGGAAAATAAAATGAACACAATCACATCCTTTCTTATTCAGGTAGCGCTGACTTTGGCAATTGCCTTTTTGATCGTCGGGTATTTGCGCCCATCTCTTCGCACTGTCCTGGTTGACCTGTGCCGAACCGAAGAGCGCGCCCGCTTCTGGACGGCATTCTCCAACGTCCTACTGATCGGCATGCCCGTAATCCTTGCCCTGAACTACAAGCCTGAGGCAGGGAGCGCGGAAGAACTGTTCTTCGAAGTTGCGGGCAAACTGAGCGGAAACCTGGGGGGATTTCTATTTGCCCTGATCGTCACAGGTTTGATCGTATCCTTCTTTGCGCTGGTCGCGCCCAGATCCCCCAAGATGGAGACAAAATGAAAATCGCAGTGACTGGCGCATTCTCTTATTCGGGAAAATATATCGCCAAACGCCTGCTCGAGCGCGGCGAGGAGGTCATCACGTTGACGGGGCATCCGAACCGTCCCGATCCGTTCAACGGCAAAGTCAAAGCCCGTCCATTGGATTTCGACGAGGCGGGTATGACTGCATCCCTGCAAGGTGTGGACGTGCTGGTCAACACGTACTGGGTGCGCTTCGACAAGGGCGATAACACTCAACCGCGCGCGGTGGAGAACACGCGAAAACTGGTCAACGCCGCCAAAGCCGCAGGCGTGAAGCGGATCGTCCACATCAGCATTGCCAATCCGTCTGCCGATTCACACCTGCCTTATTACTGGGGCAAGGCGGCGAATGAAAAGGCAGTGATCGAATCAGGATTGTCGTATGCGATCCTGCGCCCCACAGTGCTGGTCGGCGGCGGGGAAGACGTTCTCATCAACAACATCGCGTTTTTATTGAGGCGGTTTCCGTTCTTCTTCATCCCCGGCGACGGCTCGTATGGCATCCAGCCCATCCACGTGGAGGATCTGGCTGATCTCACCGTGGAAGCCGTGTACAGCAAAGAGAATTACGTGATCGACGCGGTCGGTCCCGACGCATACACATTCAGGGAACTGGTGGAGTTGATCGGCAAAAAGATCGGCGCGAGGCGGCTCCTGATCTCCGTTCCGCCGCGGCTGGCATTGCTCGCCGCGCAGTTTCTGAGCCTGTTCGTGAGGGATGTGATCCTGACCCCCGAAGAAGTGGATGGTTTGATGGCAAACCTGCTCGTCTCCAAAGAACCGCCGCGCGGCAAAACCGCGTTCAGGGATTGGTTGGAAAAAAATAAGAACCTGGTCGGGATGAAATATGCTTCAGAGTTGAAGAGGCATTTCGATGGAGGGTAATCAGCAGAACGGGCAAGGATCGGTGCGGCGCTTGTCTCGAAAATGCCGTTTGTCCTGATTTTAGGGGAGGTTCGTTCATCTTGTTCTTCAAGCCGGATGGCTACAATACTCCGGCATGAAGGAACAAGCCTTCTCACAATTCCTCTTTCGGTTGACCAATTCGTGGTACAACAAGCAGGAGCGAATGGCGGGGCTTCCTTCGCGGCGTCCTTCGGAACGACGAAGGATATTGCAAAACAGCAGCGTCTGTTCGAAAGTTGCGTTCAGGCATATCAGGCTGCGGGGTTCGGTCAATTCGAGATCGTAGAATCAATTTGGAGCGTCGGGCGAACGTGATCCGGCGGAGGATACATTGGAAGCCTGGATGCTCCGTCGCCACGCGCAGCAGGTTTCATCCGACGACTCGTTCTAGCGCAGAATATCTGCGAGACGTAAACCAGGCTTGCGATGCGGCGATGAGGCGCACGAACGCCGCCTGCACCACATCTTCAGCCAGCGTCTCATCGTGGGTGACGAGTAACTCCGCATGTTCGTGTCAACGTGAGATTTGGCTGGAGCAGTTCTTCTGCCTTAAACGAAAACCATAGCCTTGCGGCTATGGTTCGCAAAATAGTAGCGGGGGCAGGACTTGAACCTGCGACCTTCGGGTTATGAGCCCGACGAGCTGCCACTGCTCCACCCCGCATCGAAGCCCGCCGATATTACCATAGCCGGAATGACGTGTCAAGCAGGGCGCAATTCATTCGCTGACAATAGTACAAAACTCACAAACATTGGCTTGATAAGAATTCGGAATTGTAGTTTAATCAGCGCCACCTTAAAAAACCAACGAGCCTGCAATAAAATTTTCGTTAAGATTTAAGGTATAATGATTTCGAGCAAGACGGGCAACGCCCAACGCGTAATTATCCGAAAAAATTTTTCAAACCGATGAAACAAGCAACCCTACTGGTCATCGAAGGACGCCACGCAGAAATCCCTTCTTTTGCTGCCGATCTGCAAAAGAAGGGATTTGATATTCGTTCCTTCCAAAACGGGAGCCAAGCCGTCTCGAAGATCAAACAGATCAACCCCAGCCTGGTCGTCGTCAACGCCGCCTCGCTGAGGAGCACGGGCATCCGCATCTGCAACTCCGTCCGCAAAAGGGACGCGAAACTTCCCATCATCCTGATCCTCGAAAAGGAAAGGCGCGTCGAAAAGGAGCTCGCGGACTCCGTGCTGGCACTTCCCTTCACCGTCCAAAAACTCGTCAACCGGATCAAGGCGCTCCTACCCGGCGACGGCAACAACGTGATCACCGCGGGACCCATTCAACTCGACCTCGAACACAAGCGCGTGCGATGCCTGAGCAAGAATACAAAACTCACCCCGCGCCTGATGACCCTTCTCCGCATCCTCATGGACAAACACGGCGAAGTGGTGGAACGCGAAGCGTTGTTCAAGAAAGTCTGGGAAACGAACTACACCGGCGACACGCGCACCCTGGACGTTCACATCTCGTGGCTCAGGCGCGCCATCGAACTCGACCCCAACAATCCCAAATTCCTAAAGACCATCCGCGGCGTCGGGTACCGCCTGGATGTGTGATTGAAATTGCCCGCCCTTTGTCGTCACGAACCGGATGCTGACGTCGCCTCCGGTTCTTATTTTTAATTCCAACGGGATATCCCCACTTCGCGCGGGACGTTTTGCCTGCGCGGCGCTGCGGAACATTTTCCCATCCCATTGCGGATCCACCTCCCAATAATCGAGATCGAGTCCCGTGTTCAGCGATACCGAATCTCTGGATAAACCGACCCTGGTCCCCCTCGGAAGCGAGGGAAGCGGAAGGTGGAATGCGCTGTCATATTCCACCGAAAACACGCTCTTCGTTTCGATCAAACGCGAGCGCGTCGTATGGATGGCTCGGAAGTTTTCATCGCAGGCAATGAAACGGCGTCCGAGTTTCGCGGAGACGAAGGGCGTTGTACCCGACCCGCAAAAAAAGTCCGCGACCAGGTCGCCGGGGTTGGACGAAGCCAGAACGATGCGTTCCAACAAAGCGACCGGCTTTTGAGTCGGATAACCCGTGCGTTCGTTATGCAACCGGGCAACCACCGGAAAATACCACCAATCCTCCGGGACCTTGCCGCGCGCCAGGTCAGGCATTTTCCCGAATCCCGCCTTCGGCGAGGACTTGAACGTATTCACCGTATTCTGGTTATACGGCTCTCGCACTGCATCCGCGTTGAAGGTGTAGTCCCTTCCCTTGACGTATGAAAGAATCGTATCGTGCTTTCGATTGAAGGCGCTCCGAATTGGAGAGGGACCGTGATACGCCCAGATGATCTCATTCAAAAAGTTTTCCGCGCCGAACAACTCGTCTAGGATCAGGCGGGCGTACGCGTCGGCGTGCCAGTCGAGGTGCAGGTACAGGGTCCCGTTCGAGGCGAGCAGGCGGCGCATCAATTCCAGGCGTTGATAAAGAAAATCAAGATATTCATCCAGATTCGTCCAATCGTCATGGTAGCCTTCGACAAGTTTCCATTGACCGGGCTTGCGCGAATCCTCCCCGCGTCCAATGCGGGCTTTGAATTTTCGGTTCGTAAAAAACGGAGGGTCGGCATAAATGAGGTGGATCCGCCCTTCGTATTCGGGGAGCAGGGCTGCCATGACGGATAAATTATCCCCCAAGATCAAACGGCTGGAGGGCTCGGTTCCGGGGTACCCAAACCCGTTCGGGTGGATGACCGAGTCCTTTATCAGGAAGGCAGGTTCAGGCGTCGAAAGATTCTTTCCCGCCCAGTGTATGGATGGCATGGATGTTTAGTAATGGACCTGCACGAGCGTGCCAAACCCGCGGTTGTAGGATTTGCCGGGTTTGTGAGGAGGCAATGCCCAGCGGAAAAGCCATTTCGCCTCGTCGGTACGCATGTTGATGCATCCCCGGCTCATCGGCACGCCAAAGTTATCGTGCCAATAGGTTCCGTGAAATGCGTGTCCCCGCAGGGTAAAGAAACTGGTCCATGGGACACCGGGTAGTTCGTAATCGTCTAGGTCGGCGAACAAGTTGCCGTTGCCCATGTGCTTGGCGGGCATCTTGTCCAAAATGCGGAATTCTCCCTCTGGCGTCTTTGTGGACAGCCCGTTCGTACGCGGTCCGTTTGGAAGACCCGACGAAATGAGCGTTTCCAACAAGGGTTTATCGAACTCGTAGGCGGTGAGGGTCTGCGTTCTCAGGTTGACGTCTATCCGCTTGTTCTGCACTTCCACCTCGGGGCTGATGGGCGTCAACTCGTCCAATGGAATGGGTTTTAGGTGAAGCGGATTGACGTGATACGGAAAACCCGTCAGGTCGTCGTAGATGCGATACCACAGTTCGCCTGTGGGACCTTCCTCGATTGCCTCGATCCAATGAACCGAGCCATAGTACAACCGGAACCCAAGTTGCTGCCAGCCGTACGTTTTGGTGCCGCGCCAGGGTTGGGTGTAAGGGACGGTCACCTCCGCAAGGCGTGGAATGCCCTCCTCGAGAACTGGGAGCGTCGGGTTGAAGAGCATCTTGACCTTCTGCAAACGCGCCCGGTGCATGAACCCGCCCCAGACACGATACCAGACGCGATTGTAGGACGGCGTATCCGAAACCACCTCCCCATAGACGTGTACCAGTTCGTCGCGGTACCACGTCGAAACGATGCGGCTTTCGTCGTTGGGCTGGCTGTGCACGCTGACGGAATTGGTCGCCACACGAACGAGGTTTCCATCGTCGAAGCCCAGGGAATCGCGCAATGCCGGAGTGAACGCCAGGGAACCCAGGCTCAAGCCCCCAAGTTTGAGGAAGTCGCGTCGGGTGATTTTGGTCATGGTGGTCGAATTTTAATCGAAATCCTTTAAATCTTTATGAGACAGGCGAACTGCATCGCGCCGAGCGGAGGGGACGCCCGGCATCCCCACAGGCGAAAGAAACGGTACAGCCAGCGCGCGAATTGAGTAAAACACAACTGCCCTCCGGGAAGGAAGGGCAGTGGGTGAAAGATCAGTTTATCCCTTGGCGGAGCCGAAGGACAAATCAGGTTCGAGCCGGGTCCGCGATCATGTCCTTGAACAGGTATTCCTCCAGCGCCATGGTATGGGCGCATCGGTGATGCGTCAGGAAGAATTCACAATCGCAGTTGAAGACGCCGTTGTCGAAGGTTACGCGGTGATCGTTGTTGTCGCCATGGAACGTCAGGTCAAACTTGTTGAAACGGAAGCGTTTGGGGTCTTCGGCATAGCGTTTTGCCTTTTCACGTTTGCCAATCAGTCCATAGTCCATAGGTTACTCCTTTTGAAAGGTGGTAAAGAAAAAGGCACGCAATGAGGCGCGTGCCTTGTATCAACGAATCGATATGTAATCTTCTGTTCGCATGTCGCCAGTATAGTACCGTTTGTCGTGCAAGTCAACGGGGATTCTCAAACCGTATGGAAATCGCAAGGTGATCGTCAGTCTGCCGTCGCGCCTGCCAGCGCGGGTTCGTCTCCGTTGTAAGTTAACAGCGCGGGCCACTTGCGGACGATCAGAATCATACCAAGAATACACGCAATCCCGCCACTGACGATGGCAAACGACGCGCCGAACAACTGTGCCACGATCCCCGCCTCGACCTCTCCCAATTGAGGTCCGCCCTGGAAGAAGATCATATTGACGCTCGTCATCCGCCCGCGAATGTGATCGGGAGTCTGCAACTGGCGGATCGTATTGCGGATGATGGTGCTGACCGAATCCGCCGCGCCGGTGACCGCCAAAGCGCACCACGCGAGGACGAAGGAACTGCTCAGCCCAAAAAGGACGGTCGCGGCGCCGAAAACGACCACCGCCCCCAAAAAGATCGGTCCCTGCCGCCTCAATTCGCGGACCTGCGAAACGACCAGCGCGGCAAGCACCGCCCCCACCGATTGCGCCGCCGAGAGCCAGCCATATTCAAGGACGCCGACCTTGAGGATATCCACAGCAACGATGGGCATGAGCGTATTGGCGGAGGCGAAGAACGTGGCGATGAAATCCAGCAGCATGGTCGAAAGGATGATGGGCTTGTTCCAAATGAACAAAATGCCCTCGCGTATGGATTCCCAACTGACGGCTTTGGCTCGCGCGGACGACTTTTGCGGAATGTCACCGATGAGGAGAAGGGCAACGATGACTGCCAGGAATGAACCGGCATTGATGTAATATACAGCTTCCTGTCCGCCGAAAGCGATGGCAAAACCCGAGAGCGCCGGTCCCAGGATCGCGCCGGTCTGGAAGGCAAGGGAAGTCATGCTGAAGGCGTTGGGAAGGTCTTTTGCAGGGACCAGGTTCGGGACGAGAGCCTGACGCGCCGGTCCGTCGAAGGCGACGGCAATTGCCTGGAGCGCGGTCAGGGCGTAGATGTGCCAGATGGTGATATTCCCGAATTGTGTGAACAAACCCAGGGACAATGCGATGAGCGCGGCGGAACTTTGTGTAATGAAGAGGATGCGCGTGCGCTTGAACGAATCAGCGACCGCGCCGCCGATGAGCGAGAAGATGATGACCGGCAAAATCCGCGCCAGTCCCACACCGCCCAGCGCGATGGGTTCCTCGGTCAACGTGCGGATGTGCCAGAAGATCGCCCAGATCTGCATCTGGGTGCCGGCAATGGAGATCAACAGTCCCAACCAGAGATAGAAAAATCGGCGATGTTTCAGGGAAGGCGGAATACGGATCACGAGAGTCCTTTACAGCACAAAGCAGAAGGCTGTGCGCCTCCTGCTCTGATAGATCGGGCGGAATTGTACTACGTTCCCCAGTCGCGCAGGTAGAGGAAGTCGTAGCCAACGGTGCGGTTGCTCAACTTGGCGACGGGCGGCATCATGCGCTTGAACTGGTTGCGACGGATGCGCGTGATGACCGTGTGGACAAACTTCTCGTCGAAGCCCTCCTCGATGCACTCCTGCGGGCTGTAACGCTGGTCCACAAGCAGGTAGAGGAGTTGATCCACCCGTTCGTAGGTGAAACCAAGTTCCCCTTCATCCGTTTGACCCGCCCACAAGTCGGCGGAGGGAGCCTTGTCAATGATCGGCGCGGGGATGTCCAACGCGCGCGACAACTGCCGCACCTGGGTCTTGTACAGGTCGCCGATGGGGTTGATGGCAGACGCCATGTCACCCCACAGGGTGGAATATCCCAGCAGGATCTCGGTCTTGTTGCTCGTGCCGATCGGCAGACCTTTGAAGACCTCGGTCCTGTCATAGAGGACGATCATGCGCATGCGCGCCAGGATGTTCCCTTTGCGGACGTTGGAGATGTTCGGGTCGTGACGGATGAGCGGGTCAGCCATGTCGGAGATGTCAATCGTCTCGCTCGGGACCTGGAACTGGTCAATCAACAATTGAGCATGTTCCAGCGAATCGGGCGACGAGGTGCGATACGGCAGGCGCAGGGCAAAGACATTTTCAGCGCCCAGGGCTTCCACCGCCAGGACGAGGGACAGCGCCGAGTCCAATCCTCCAGAGAGGTTGATGACTGCACGGGAATAGCCGACGCGGGTCACTTCTGAGCGGATGAAACCGGTCAGGATCTCACGAGCGACATCGGTATTGATCGTCAGGTCAGCCACGGGACAATATCCTGTTCAATTCTTTTTGCACGAGGGCAGTCCGTTCATCGCGGAGCAGGGGCAGGCGGGCGCGCGTACGGCGGAGCTGGTTCAGGTCAAGTTCGGCGAAGGTCAGCGCCTCCTCGAAATAGGGACCTTGTGCGATGAGCTCCCCGTTCGGGTCGTTGACCGTCGCCCCGCCCCAGAACAACAAGCCGTCCTCAAAGCCGACGCGGTTACAGTGCGCCACGAACGAGGTGAACATGCTGGCGTACGCCTTGCTGACGCGTTCCACCCAGCGGGCGGATTCAAGCTTCTCGCGGTCGTTCAGTCCGCGGCCGGGAGAGGCGGAGGAGAAGAGCATGATGTCGGCGCCGTCGAGCCAGAGCAGGTACGGGGGCGAAGCGTGCCAGAAATCCTCGCAGATGAGCAGACCGACGCGTCCGAAGCGGGTATCGAATGAGCGGACGGCGTCGCCCCAGGCGAAGAAGCGTCCCTCGTCGAAGAGTCCGTAGGTGGGCAGGTAGACCTTGTGATGGACGTGAAGGACTTTTCCGCCCGAGAGGTAGGCGGAGGCAATGTAAAAGCGGTGACGGGAGTCTTCGTCCACGAACCCGATCACGAGGTCCAGATCGTGAGACGCTTTGAGGAGATGCTTGAAGACAGGGTCGTCCTCCGTCGGCTTGTGGGCAACCGAAGCGACCAGATCCTGCAAGACATATCCTGTCAGGGATAGTTCGGGGAAAACCAGCAGGTCCGCTCGCTGGGATTTGGCTTGCTCAATGTAGTTGAGATGTTTTTCGAGGTTGGATTCGACATCCCCCAGTTTGGTGCTGATCTGCGCGAGGGCAAGTTTGAGTTTCATCGCCAGAATCTTACCACTAAAAATATGACCGCAAAGGTCTGAAAGCCTTTGCGGTCATTGTATTGATTTGAGAGATCAACTCTCTTCGGCCTTGCCGAACAGTCCCTGCTTGTCGAACCACGGCTTGAGGATCAGGTAGGCGCCGAGAATGATGAGCAGTAGCGTGCCGCCAAGGTCGAATTTGAAGATGATTTGGGCGAGTCCACCGACCAGAGCGAGGATGCCGAGGAAGGTGGTAAAGCCGCTCATGCGCAGACCGTTGAAGTAGCGCGCCGCGTTTAGCCCGAGCAGGATCAAGCCGATGCCAACGTCCCAGATTCCTTCGGGGAGGTTGATGTCTTTCAAGAGGAACTGTCCGCCGAGCATGATGAGGAAGAGCCCCCAGAAGGCGGTTTCGAGGCGCTTGTTGAGGGCGGCTTTTTCGGGGTCTTTGACGGGTGCGGGTTTGGAAGTTTGTTCAGACATTTCAGGTCTCCTTATTGAAATTCGTTCCGATTGGTATACGAACGGGTGGAACAAAGGGCTTATGTCTGTTTGCGCCCGGTCACAACACTGAAGCCAATCATGGCGACCAGCGTCACCCAGCCCATCCAGTCGCTGAGACGGGTGTAGGTGGTGCCGCTTTTCTGGAGCGGGACATCCGCGACGAGGGCATTGGCGGAGCCTGCGGGAAGTTTGGCCTGGGCTACGATGCGCCCGTAGGGGTCCACGATCACGGAGAGCCCCGCCGCCTCAGCCTTGACGATTGCCACGCGATTCTCGACCGCGCGCAGGACAACCTGTGTGCGCTGTTCCCAGCCAATTCCCGGACCGAACACCTCGAAGGTCGGAACAGAGACGATTTGCGCGCCATTCTGGGCTTGTGTGCGCGTCGCCTTCGTGAAGTTGACATCATTGCAGATGATGGTGGCGAGGCGTCCGATCTCGGTATCCCAGACAGGATAGGCTCCCGCTGAGGCAATGCGCGGCTCACCCGGCTCGCTGGGGAAATTCTTGCCGTAGACGGAACTGAATTCGCCAGAGGGCATCAACATCACAGCCTCGTTCCGCCATTGCCCATCGGGCGTATCCACGCCATAACTGATCAGGATGTAGGCATTCGTCTCTTCGGCAAGCGCCTGCAACTCGGCAGTATGCTCCACCTGAGGGTCGAAACCGAGCGAGATTTCGGGCCAGACGATGAAGCGGGCGCCCTGCTCCGCGGCGATGCGCGTCTGCTCGGAAAGCACAGCAAGGCGATCCAGCTGCGAGTCGGGGTCCTGGTGACCGGGCTTGACAAAACCATGCTGGATGGCTGCCACGCGGACGGTGGGAGAATCCGTCGGGGCGGCGGCAAGTCTCAGGAGGCCGAATCCAGCCCAAAGGACGAAGAGAGCCGCTGCGCCCGTCATCCACTGAAAGCCAATTTTGCGATCCAGGGCGGGTTGCCCGTCGAAACGCCATTTGCGGTCGAAGGCGAGCAGGAGGCCCATCGCCACGGCATAGTTGACCAGCATGATGACCAGCGTCAGCCCGTAGATGCTGAAAACCGAGACGCCCTGCAACATCCAGGGTTGGGCATACATGGTCTGGGCAAAGAAAGCGTGAGTGCGAATGAGCGGGATGAAACTGCGGATCATCTCGATGCCGGCGGCATCCAGCGCTCCCTGCAAAATGAACCAGCGGTATCCCGTCCGTTCGTGGAAGTCACGCAGGCTGGGCGAGGTAAACATGCTGATCAAGATCAGCGCCCCGGGGATGGCGAAGAAGATCCACACTGAAGGTCCCCAGCCGAACAGCGTGGTCAGGAACACGACCAGGAACAAACCGACGCCCAGACCCCGCCCCACCCCCGCCCAACGCTTCGGCAGGATGCGCTGTTCTGCGATCAACATCGGCACGAACACCACAAACGCCAGGGGCCAGACGCTGTAGGGCTGGAAGGCAAGAATATACAACACCGCGCCCAACAGCCCGAGCGCCAGTCCCAAAAGAATACGAGTGGAAGTTTTCATGTCTTTCTCCTTTTCTTGCCCCCAGTGTAGCAACGCCCCCGCTTTTTGAAATCTATAAAAGGTCACGTGACGGGTCACATTTTGGGATGTGACCTGGTCACATGGCAGGTGTGACTAGATCAGCCCGAGTTCCTTCGCCTTCAACGCCGCCTGTGTTCGGTCGCGCACACCCAGTTTCCCCAAAATATGCGTGATGTGGTTCTTGACCGTCCCCTCGGTGATGAACAATGTCTCCCCGATTTCCTTGTTCGACAGCCCGGACGCGATCAACCTCAACAGTTCGATCTCACGCTCGGAAAGCGGTTCAGGCAGGACCTCGGAACTGGTCCGGCCAACCAGGCTGGATACGCGGCTGAATTCCTGCACCACCTTCGCCGCCACCGACGGATCGAGGATCGAATCGCCGCGCGCCGTCCGGCGGATGGAGTCCGCAAGTTGCGCTGAGCCGACATCCTTGAGCAGGTATCCCACCGCCCCCGCGCGCAACGCATCGAAGATGGTTTCCTTGTCGTCGAAGGTGGTCAGGATAATGATCCGGCACTCAGGCAGCGATTGTTTCAAACGCCGCGTTGCGCCGATTCCGTTCAGGATGGGCATCTGCATGTCCATCAGGATCACATCTGGGCGGAGTTTCAAGGCTTGGTCAATTGCGTCCTGCCCATTGACGGCTTGACCGACCACCTGAATGTCCTTGTGAACGGAGAGCAGGGTTTCAAGTCCCTCACGGAAGAGCGCCTGGTCATCGGCGAGGAGGACGCGGATAGTCATTTTCCATCCTCCATGACGGGTACTGTAACTTCGAGAAGGAAGCCTTTTCCCGGCGAGGTTTCCACCTTGAACTCGCCGCCGAGCAATTGGACGCGCTCGCGGATGCCGATGAGACCAAATCCGCCGCTGGTGTCCACCGCGCCGGAGCCGTCATCTTGAACGGTCAGGCGGATACGGTCAGGCTGGGTAAAATCGAGGGCCACGTCCACGCGCGAGGCGTCCGCGTGTTTGCGGACATTGGTCAAGCCTTCCTGCACAACACGGTACAACGCCAATGCGGTCTTTAATTCGACTGGGCGGGCATTGCCAACGAACTGGAATATGGCGGCAAGCCCGTCCGCTTCAGTGTCGTCCACCAATTCTGCAACCGCGTCCTCCAGCGGACGGTTCTCCACCGGCGAGACGCGCAGCGCGGAAACCGATTCGCGGACACTGGCGAGTCCTTTTTTGGCGAGGTCCTGGGCTTTAGTCAAGGCATCCATGGCACGGGCAGGATCGGAGTCGAGGGTGAGGCGGGCGCCTTCCAGTTGGACGTTGACGATGGTCAGGTAATGCCCGAGGTTGTCGTGTATTTCGCGGGCAAGGCGGTTGCGCTCCTGCATGGTGGCAAGTTCCTCCGCCTGGGAGGCGTACTCAGCCAGTTGTCGGTTTGCCGCTTCAAGGTCATGTGTGAGGCGTTCAGCGTTCTCACGGGCGCGTTGTTCGTTCAAGCGCATCTGCGAGACCAGCACGCTGAAAAATATGCCCGCAGAAATGACCAACCCGTTCATGAGCGCGGCATCCCACGTGGAATAGCGCAGGATCGGCAGGACGAAGGACGCCACAATGCCGAGATAAACGGGCCATCGTCCGCGCGGAGACAGGCGGACAACGGCGACACTTGCAAGCGGCAGACCCATCAGCCAGTTGCCGCCGGGACCGAGCATCCAGCCGATGCCGAAGACGAGGGCAATCTGCACGGAAAAATAAATGATATGGCGCGTGTTCCCTGAAAAGCGGCGGAGAAGTTCCTCGTCGAACAGCGCGAGCACCAGATAGATCACCCCAAAGAGAATGCCGGTCACGATCTGAAAGGCAGAGAACTCCGTAGTCCCTCTTGCAGAGGTAATGAAGGTGGCAATATAGCCGACCACTACAAGAAAGATGAGCAGGTTCCTGTCCTGTTGCAGGAATGGCGACGAGCGGTTTTGCATGTTGAATTCCGGTTATTGGATCGTTTTTTTCATTGTAGCACTTTCCAAATCGATATGAACGCAAGACTTCCGAAGTCTGCTAGTCTTCGGAAGTCTTTGAAATGGCGGGAAGGGAGGGATTCGAACCCTCGGTGGACACGAGGCCCACAACGGTTTTCGAGACCGTCCCATTCAACCACTCTGGCACCTTCCCATTTGTAGAGTAAGTTGACAACTTGCTCTACGGCGGCGAAAATTATAACTGACGATCCATGTCATTGCGAGGGTGTGCGAAGCGTCCCGAAGCAATCTCTTCTAACAGTGAAGGGATTGCATCGCCTGGTCTCGATATACCCGACAATCACGGGGCTACTCAACCAGCACTCACAATGACATCACAATTCCGCGCTCGAATGTAGTTCGGGGTAGTACACCTCGCGCATGTTCCTTTCCTTCAGTTTTTCCGTGAGGGTCATGGCGGGTTTTTCCTCGCCATGCACGAGGAAGATCTTTTTGACCGACTTCTTCACGGTGGTCGCATACTCTACCAGCAGATCCTGCCCCGCGTGACCGGAGAGTCCGCCAATGGTGACGATCTCCGCCTTCACAGTGTAAGGCTCGCCGAAGATCTTGACGCGCTTCTCCCGATCCGCAAGGCGGCGGCCCAGCGTATGAGGCGCCTGCCACGAAACGATGCAAACCGTGTTCTTCGGATTTTCGATATTGTTGCGTAAATGATGCAGGATGCGCCCCGTCTCCGCCATGCCCGAAGCGGA
>JABWAU010000090.1 GCA_013360875.1 Anaerolineales bacterium
CCTCCTTCGATAAGACAAGTAATACCCAGTCAACAAACTTGTTTATACCACAATGTTTTTTTTTTTGCATAGGATTTCTGTCCCGGTGCGGGCAATTTGTCTTACAATTGTGCAGATATGAAAAATAGAATGTCCCAACTCCTCTCCTGGCTCGTCGCCCTCCTCGTTCCTCTCGCCCTCATCGGGCTGGGACTGCGCGTCCTCCTCACACCTCTCTTCCTGCAAATCGAATACAACATGCCCTACTTCCCGCCCGATGAGTATGGCTTTACAAAAGAAGACCGCTTGAAATGGGCGCCGTACGCGTTGGATTACCTCGTGAACAATGAAGACATTTCCTACCTCGCCGATTTGAGATTCGACGACGGGACTCCGCTCTACAACGAACGCGAGTTAAGTCACATGGACGATGTCAAACGCGTGACACAGGGCGCGTTGAACATTTGGTATATCTCACTTGCGCTGCTCGTGATGTTGGGCATCTGGTCCTGGCGCGGGCGCTTCGACTACGCTCAGCATGGGATGCAGGCTTATCGTCAAGGCTTGATGCGGGGCGGATGGCTGATGATCGGGCTGGCAATTGCAATTGGATTAATTGTCGTGGTCGGCATCTCGGTTAACCCTCATGTCTTTTGGAATTTTTTTGTGGGATTCCACAGACTGTTCTTCGAAGGCGATACCTGGATGTTCCTCTATTCGGACACGCTCATTCGACTCTTTCCCCTGCGTTTTTGGCAGGATGCATTTCTACTCGCCGCGCTCATTGCGCTGGGAGGCGGCTTTGGGCTTGCACTCGGCTTGAGGCGTTTTACGTAACACGCACCACGCACCACGCACCACGCAATACGATTGGACGGTGTATAATTTCGCCGAGGAGAATCTTACATGGCAGAGACGTCATCGCTTGAAAACAAGGTCGCCATCGTCACCGGCGGTTCGCGCGGCATCGGTCGCGCCATTGCATTGGAACTCGCGGCGCGCGGCGCGGCGGTGGTCGTGAACTACCACAAATCCTCCGAAGCCGCGAACGAAGCGGTGAAGAAGATCCAGGAGGCGGGCGGGAAAGCCGCGGCGTTCCAGGCGGATGTGTCCGATCTCAAGCAGGCGGAGGCGCTGGTCAAATTCACGATCGAGACCTTTGGCGATTTGACCATCCTCGTCAACAACGCGGGCATCACAAAGGACACGCTCATCATGATGATGTCCGAGGTGGATTGGGACGCGGTCATCAACACGAACTTGAAATCAACATTCAACTGCTCGAAAGCCGCCGTCAAGCACATGATGCGCAAACGCACGGGACGAATCATCAACATCTCCTCGGTCGCCGGGCAGATGGGCAACCCGGGACAGACCAATTACTCCGCCTCCAAAGGCGGGCAGATCGCCTTCACCAAGGCGCTGGCGCGCGAAGTAGCCTCCCGCAACATCACGGTCAACGCGGTGGCGCCCGGTTTCATTGACACGGAAATTCTTGAACTGATGAATCCCGAAACCCTCGAAGCCGCGCTCAAACTCGTGCCGCTAGCGCGCAAGGGCAAACCGGAAGAGGTCGCGTATGCCGTTGCGTTTCTCGCTTCAGACCAGGCGGCGTTCATCACCGGTCAAGTGCTGGGCGTGGACGGCGGCATGGCGATGATGTAAAAAGACAAGAGAATCCTCCAAATTTTCGCCTGACGATCAAGGAGATTGAATGACCAATCTAACCCCCCAAGGCAAAACCACCGTCGCGCCGGACGTGATCGTGACCATCGCGCGCATGGCGGCGTTGAGCGTGCCGGGCGTCAGCCGCATGGCAAACGTCAGCGGAGGCGTGAACCGCCTCTTCA
Source organism: Anaerolineales bacterium (assembly GCA_013360875.1). GTDB lineage: Bacteria > Chloroflexota > Anaerolineae > Anaerolineales > Villigracilaceae > Defluviilinea. The sequence goes on from JABWAU010000090.1 coordinate 1,830, forward strand.
AGCGCGGAGTCCACGACGGAGTGCGGATCGAAATCGAAGATAACGTGGCTACCGCCAATCTTTACCTCATCTTGAAAGGGGATGTGAACATCCGCGAGGTGGGGCGCAACGTTCAAAAACAGGTCGCCCGCACCCTTCAGGAAATGATCGGCATGGATATCGGAAGCATAGACATCCACATTGAAGATATTGATTACGAGGAAGAGACGGCTCCCGCATGAAACCCCGCACCAGGGCGCGCGCGCTCGCCCTGCAGGTACTTTACGAAGTTGACATGGCGAACCACCCCCCGGCCGAAGTGTTCCAAGCCCGGCTGGAGGAAACGCCGCTTTCCCCGGAACTCTCCGAGTTCGCGCGGCAGATCGTTTTCGGCGTCCTGCCCCTTACGGACCTCCTCGATCAATCCATCGCACGTTACGCCCCAGAATGGCCCTTCGACCAGATCGCCGCGATAGACCGCAACATCCTGAGAATGGCGTGTTGGGAATTTGCGGTCTTTCACGATACGCCCCTCAAGGTAGCCATCAACGAAGCGGTGGAACTCGCCAAGATCTACGGTTCCGATTCCGCCCCACGCTTTGTCAACGGCGTGCTGGGCAGCCTGGCGGACCACCAGCACGAACTCAAACAAACACTGCAAAAGGCATAAGAAAAAAAATCAAATGGAAATCCTCGGCATCGGACCTTCCGAACTCTTCTTTATTATTATCCTCGCGCTCATCATCCTCGGACCCAAAGACATGCAAAAAGCGGGCAAGACCGTCGGGCGCTGGCTGAACAACCTCGTGAAGTCCGACGGCTGGAAAGCCTTTCAGCAAACTTCGCGGGAGATCCGCAACCTGCCCACCAAATTGATGCGCGACGCAAATTTGGAAATGGCTGAGACAGCAAGGGAACTCCGCAAGACGATGGGAGAGGGAACCTCGTACCGCCCCGCTTCCACTCAAAGCCGGAACCTGATCCAGCCCCAAACGACCGAAAACTCCGCCCAGGCATCTCCTGCCAATCCCTCCGAAGCCGCAACCGATCCAAATGATCAAACTTCTTAAATCACTCTGGCGGGTCGTCACCTTTCCCTTTGTCCTCGTCTTCAATATTCTTGCCTTTCCCTTCCGCTTGATCCGCAGGGCGCACAATTTCCTCAACAGGGAGCTGGAGGAGGACCGTCCCCTGCTGGACACCTTTGCCAGCATCGCCGCCGAGGAGCAGGCGCGCGCCAGCCTGTGGGATCACGTGGAGGCGCTGCGCGCCCATCTTTTACGCATCGTCATCGCGCTGGCGGTGGGCGTCGGCATATCGTTCTACTTCACCATCCCCCTCATGGAATTTCTCGCCGGACCCGTGAACGGCTTGAAAAACCTGCAAGCCATCGAAGTGACCGAGGAGTTCGGCGTCTTTATGCGCGTGGCGTTGACGAGCGGCATTGCGATCATGCTCCCTTACATCGCGTTCGAGTTGTGGTTGTTCGTCGCGCCGGGTCTTCGTCCGCGGGAACGCAAAATGGGACTGGCTGGCATCCCGCTTGCGACCATCCTTTTCCTGGGCGGCATGGCGTTCACCTTCTTTTACCTGATCCCCGCCGCCCTGCCGTTTTTGGGAAACTTCACCGCCATCTCCCAATTCTGGACGGCGCGCGAATATTTCAAATTCGTCACAGGCTTGATGCTGTGGATCGGTCTGTTCTTCGAGTTTCCGCTGGTGATCTACGTTCTCACGTCCATCGGTTTCGTCCAGCCGCGCGTTCTGGCGCAGCAATGGAGGCTGGCGGTCATCATCATCGCGGTCATCGCTGCGGCGGTGACTCCCACCGTGGACGCGGTGACCATGGGCCTGGTCATGCTTCCGTTGACCTTGTTGTATTTCATCAGCATCGGGTTGAGTTACATCGCCTACGCGGGTCGCCGCCGCCGCAGGGAGGATGAAGAGCGATCCGCTTCGGGGGAGACAGAAGTTGCCTAGCCGGATCAGGCTAAAGTCCAAAATGAACCGCCAGGAGGAGTTATGAGTTTGCGTCCAAAGATTTCACGTCCCATCCTGTATTTCTTCCTTATTCTCGCGTTGGCGGGTCAGGCTTGCTCTCTTTCGCTGCTGGATATTCCGTTTCCTTCGGGAAATCCGACCAATCCTCCATCCGGTTCGCCGCCCACGCCCGCGCCGCGTTCCGAGGTCAAATTTACCGTGCAGTTGCCCGAACCGTTGCTGCCGGGCGAGATCCTGGCGATCAGCGTGGTGGACGAGGTGACCGGGCTCGCGTTGAACCCGCTGGATTATCAGATGACACAGGTGGATGCAATCACGTATTCCGCCACCTTCCCCATACCGGATCAGTCGGTCGTCAAATACAGGTTCGTGAGGCTCGGCGGCGCGCGGATCGTCGAAGACACCAACACGGACGCGCCCATCCGTTACCGCATGGTGTACGTGAACGGTCCTTCCGAAATCGTGGACACGGTCAGTTCGTGGGCGGATAAAGCCGCCAACACGATTTCCGGCTCGATCTACGGAACAGTCGTCAACGCGGACACCGGCGCGCCGCTGGCTGAGATCATGGTCGCCGCGGGAGGCGCGCGCTCCCTTACCGATTCCGCCGGGCGTTTCGTGTTGACCGGCTTGCGCGGCGGCGCGCACAACCTGGTCGCCTTTTCGCTCGACGGCGCGTATCGAACCTTTCAACAGGGCGCGCAGGTCGAAGGGAACAAAGGCACGCCGGTCGAGATCGGGATGAAGCCCGCGCCCTCGGTAAACGTCAACTTTATCGTGTCGGTCCCGCAGAACACGCAAAGGGGCGTTCCACTTCGCATGGCGGGCAGCCTGTTCCAGTTCGGCAATACCTTTGCCGACCAGCGCGGCGGTCTGAGCACGGTGGCGGATCGGATGCCGGTGATGACGCAAATGCCCGACGGACGATACTCCGTTTCGATGTTCCTGCCGGTGGGGGCATATCTCGAATACAAGTACACGTTGGGCGACGGGTTTTGGAATTCGGAATTCAACACCGCCGGGCAGTACGTGATCCGCAGGCTTGTCATCCCCGCGCAGGATACCGTCATCGAAGACGCCGTGCAATCGTGGCAGTCGGGACCCAACGCCCCCATTCTCTTCGAGGTGGATGCGCCGCAGGATACCCCCATCGGCGACGCGCTCTACATCCAGTTCAACCCGTTCTCGTGGACCGAACCCATTCCCATGTGGAAGGTCGGAGAGAACCGCTGGGCTTATAAATTATATGGTCCCCTCAACGTCCTTGGGGCGTTTGGGTATCGGTATTGCCGCAACGCGCAATGCGGCTCGGCGGATGACGCCTCCACCGCCGGAGAAAACGCCCGCGGAAAGAACGTCACACCCACGATCGCCGCCCAGGACATCAAGGACACCGTCCGGCAATGGGCATGGACGCAGCCCGTGAATTCGACCCTCGTCCAAACGAACATCCCCTCACGCGGCGCGGGGTTTGTTGCGGGCGTGGAATTCCAGGCGTATTACGATCCCACCATGCGCGTCTTCATACCGGGCGCTCTGCAAAACATCCACGCGTTCGGCGGCAACTGGGTGTTCCTCGACCCGACGTGGACCTACACGAGCAACAACCCGGTCGTCTTCACCCAGAGTCCCGGCAAAGATCCCTTCATCAAGGACACGACCGAATCCGCCGCCTCGGCGCGCGCGCTCAACCTGAACGTAGCGCTCTTCCCGCAGCCGCGTTTTACGGGCAACGCGAACGATTTTTGGAGGACCGCTCCACGCGATCAAACCTGGTGGGATAACTGGTTCAACCATTACCGCGCCTTCGCCGTCCACTTTGCGGATATGGCCACCAAAGCCGACGCGCAAGCCCTCATCCTCGGAGGCGACTGGATCGCCCCGGCTCTCCCCAACGGGAAACTTGCGGACGGCGCCCCAAGCGGAGTCCCGGCTGACGCGGAATCCCGCTGGCTGGCTGTCGTCGCCGAAGTCCGCCAGCATTACGCCGGACTGGTATTATTCGCCCTCCCCTACACCAACACGGACGTTCAACCTCCCGTCAACCTGCTCCGAAACACCGACGGCATGTACCTCCTTTGGTTCGCGAGACTCAGCGATTCAGCCTCACCCAACAAAGCGGATATGACCGCGCAAGCGGGCCGTTTGCTCGATGAAAACGTCTTCCCCGTGCAGGCGCAGGTCGGCAAGCCGGTCATCATCGGGTTGTCCTATCCCTCCTCCACCTACTCCGCGACAGGCTGCATTCCCAACGGAAGCGGAGCCTGTCTCGACTGGACCGCGCTCAACCGACCCAACGCCGATATCGGCACGGTCAGCTTGGATCTTCAACAGCAGTTCGACATTTACGACGCGGCGCTGAACGCCGTCAACGGGCGCCCCTGGGTGAGTGGATTCGTCAGCCGCGGTTACTTCCCGCCGGTGGCGTTGCAGGACAAATCCGCATCGGTGCATGGCAAACCTGCCGCAGACCTGTTGTGGTACTGGTTTCCGCGCCTTCTGGGAAATGTGAAATAGAACGGAAAATTATGGTTCGATCCGGTAAATGACGGTCTCTGCAGTTTCGTATACCGCCGCGTATCCCGCCTCCGCTTGAAGGGAACCGGGCAATTCGGGCGAAACGCGTTGCTTCCGTACCAGCAGGTATTCGACCTGCGCATCGTTATCGGATACCCACTTCTCCACGCACGCAACCTTCCCGCAAGCCTGAAGTTCGGTCAACCGCAGGGAGTGTTCGTAGAATTCCCCGCCCAACAGCCACTCCATGCCTTGCAGGGTGTTTCGACTTTTCCGACCAGCCAGCGCAGGAAACCATTCCTGATACGCGTCGGTCATCGGACTGATCTGACCGGCGTTCGTCATCAACAGGAAACGCGCCTCGGGCGGCGTGTTGAGGCTGATCCATTCCATCGTCGCGCGGTCGTTCTCTTTCAGGCTGACGCGCCCCAAATCCCTTGCGGAAGCGAATGTGAACCAGAACAAATATATCCCAAAAACCGCCACCATGATTCCACCGGGGAGCCGCGCGTGAGGGCGGGAGGCGTCGCCTCTTACGCTTCTGGCATACGCCCGATTGAATTCCTCCCACAGAAAATACAACCCTTCGCTCGAAAGCAAAATGTACGCGTACTGCGCGACCGCGGGCGCATTGCGTGGATCCAGAACGAACGGCAGGAACGCCCAACCGAACAACAAATACTCGCGCCGCCGCAAGGTAACGAACAACCCCAGCAGACTCAAGACCGGCAGGAGAGGCAACCCTCCCTGTAAAGAAAAGAACGAATGAAATAACGAGGGGAGGAATGTCTCGTGGATTCCAGTCTGCATCGCGGAGGCAAACGGAGCAAATCCATGATACACAAGGACCGTGATCCACCAGGGAGCAGTCAACGCCGCCGCACCAAGAGAAACCCTCATGGCATTCACGATCCCGGCGCGGTTCCTGCCGTACAGGAGCCAGATCAGAAAACAAATTCCCGCCGTTTGCAAACCAGCCTCCGGGTGACTCAGAACCGCCAGCGCGCAGAACAGGTTCGCCATCCGCAACGACCGGGCGTCTTCATCACGGAACAACCTGAGGACGTATCCCGCCGCGGCGAGAAGAAACAGGATGCCGAACGCGCGCGCGAGACCGCCTCCCATGACCAGCCAGTCAAACGAGCCGGGCAGAAAGGAAACCAACACAACCGCAAGAAACGACCGGGGCGTTTTCCCGAAGAATTGCAAAGACAGCCAGTAAAAGACCGGGACTATGGCGGCGCTCGCCGCGGCAGGAACCCAGCGCAACAGTTCGATCTCCGAAACCGGAAAGGCGCTCGAAGCCAGCGCGACGACGTAAAACCCAAACGGCGGGTATGCGTACGGGATATTGGAAAGGTTGTAACTCGCGGTTTCGGGAAGCAGGAATCCGCTGGCGCGCAGGTCGCGAATCATGCTCAGGAACATCCCCCCGTCGTTGATCGGAAAATCGGTCTGCAATCCCGGAATGAAGCGCAGGCAAATACCGATTAGAATTACAAGCCGGAGGATGGACGTCCTTCCATTTTCATTCCGAAAGACGGCAGTCATTGTTTTCGATTATATCATCGCGAAACACCGCACGAGTTTGGGTGTTTTGCAATCGTGAGCTCACTTTTCTTCGCGCGCTTCGCTTCTTCGCGGTGAGGATCTTGTTTTATCAGGAGACTCAATCGCGTATCTAAATACCAAAACCGGAGGGCACATGTCGAAAACCATATTCAAACGCGTCGGGCTGGGACTACTCATCCTCGTCCTGCTTGCGGGTACGGGAGGAGCGTTCTACTTCAAGAGTTACCTGCCGAACACCGTCGCGCCCAAATCCTTTCCGCAGATCGAAGGGGAGATTCAACTCGAAGGTCTGGATGGACGCGTGGACATCTATCGCGATTCGATGGGCATCCCGCACATCTACGCGACCACGCCTCACGACCTGTTCTTCGCGCAGGGATACGTCCACGCGCAGGATCGCTTCTGGCAGATGGATTTCTGGCGTCACATCGGCGCGGGGCGCATCGCCGAAATGTTCCCCTCCCAGGCTGAGACGGACATGTTCCTCCGCACCCTCGGCTGGACGGAAATCGCCGAACAGGAATACGCGGCGCTCGAACCCGAGTTCGAAGTCATGGTGGATTCATACACCGAGGGCGTGAACGCCTATCTCAAAGGTCACGACAAGGAGGCGTTGAGCCTCGAATACGCGATCCTCGGCTTGCTCAACCCGGATTACGTCATCGAACCGTGGGCGCCGGCACACTCGCTCACCTGGGGCAAGATGCTCGCCTACGACCTGCGCGGCAACATGGACGAGGAGATCAAGCGCGCCATCCTGATCAAAACACTCACGCCCGAACAAGTGGATGAACTCTTCCCATCCTATCCCGAAGATCATCCCGTCATCGTCAATAAGATCGGCGCGGGAGAGGCTGCGTTTGCCGCGCCGATCCCAATCGTCCGGCAGCTCCCCAACGAGACGCTCGCCGCGCTTCAACACAACGCCTCCCTGCTCGACGATCTGATGGGACCCGCGAACAACGACGTGGGTTCCAACTCGTGGGCGGTCGCCGGTTCGCGCACCGCGACCGGAATGCCCATCCTCGCCAACGATCCGCACCTGGCGATCCAGATGCCCTCGATCTGGTATCAGATCGGCCTGCATTGCAAACCGAAGACCGAAGGATGCCCCTATGACGTTGCGGGCTTTTCGATGGCTGGCGTCCCCGCCGTCATCATCGGCCACAACGACCGCATCGCATGGAGCATGACCAACGTTGGTCCCGACGTAATGGATCTGTACATCGAAAAGGTCAATCCCGAAAATCCGAATCAATACGAGGTGAACGGTCAATGGGTGGACTTCGAAATCCGCAGGGAGGTCGTCAAGGTCGCGGGCGGCGACCCCATCGAAATGGACGTCCGCATCTCGCGACACGGACCCGTCATCTCGGAAGTTTTCGGCGTGCTTAAAAATGAAGGCGATCCCGAAGACAAAGACTTCATACCCTTCAAGGACAACGTCGGCGTCGAATTACCGGAACACTACGCCATCGCTCTCAAGTGGACGGCGTTCACCGCCTCCAGTTCCTTCGTCGCGCCGTGGATGGCGAACACCGCGCAAAACTTCGAGGAATTCCGCGAAGCCGCGCGTACCGCAAGAGTCCCGTCACAAAATCTCGTCTATGCGGACGTGGACGGCAACATCGGCTACCAGATGCCGGGCGACATTCCGATCCGCAAAAACGGCGACGGCACGCTCCCCGTCCCCGGCTGGACCGACGACTTCGAATGGATGGGCTACATCCCGTTCGAGGAACTGCCCTGGTCCTTCAACCCGCCCGAAGGGTACATCGCCACCGCCAACAACCAGGTCCCGCCGCGCGATTACCCCCACCTCATTTCCACCGATTGGGATCTCGGCTTTCGCGCGAACCGCATCGTGGAAATGATCGAGAACGCGCCCGGCAAAATTGACCTCGCTTACGTACAAAAGATGCAGGGCGATAATTACGACGGCGGCGCGCCCTACATCCTGCCCGTTTTGCTGGAGATGAAGTTCGACGCTTCGAATCTTAACGATGGGCTTGCTTCGCTAAAGAATTGGGATTACCAAGTCTCAGCCGACTCCGCTCCCGCCGCCATCTACGAAGCCTTTTGGAGGAACCTGCTCGCCGAAACCTTCCACGACGACCTGCCCGAACGATACTTTCCGAACGGCGGCGATACCTGGTTCGAGGTCACGCGTAACATCGTAAACGACCCGAACAGTTTCTGGTGGGACGACAAAACCACGACCGATGCGGTGGAAACCCGCAACGACATCTTCGCCCGCGCCTTCGAGAAAGCCATCGCGGAACTGGAGGACCGACTCGGCAAGGACCAATCCCAATGGAAATGGGGCGAACTGCATACCGCCACATTCAAGAACGGCACGCTTGGGCAATCCGGCATCTTCCTGATCGAAGACCTCTTCAACCGCGGGCCCTTCCCCACCAGCGGCGGCACGGACATCGTCAACGCCACCGCGTGGAGGGCGTCGCAGGGCTACGAAGTGACCAACGTCCCCTCGATGCGCATGATCGTGGATTTGGGCAATTTGAACAATTCGCTCACCGTCCACACCACCGGGCAATCCGGTCACGCGTATCACCCTCATTACATTGACATGGCTCAACTTTGGGCGAACGTGGAATACTATCCCATGTGGTGGAACCTGGACTCCGTCATCGAAGATGTCGAGGGTCATTTGGTATTGACCCCATAAAAAGCGTAAGACGACATTTATGTCGCCATACGTTTTGGCGGGACGAGACCTGCCCGTTCAGGACAAGTCTCGTCCCGCTATTTTTATCGCCGCCCATGAAAAGAAGGTCACGCCCAGGTAACTGAACGCCAGGTCGAGCAGGTCGAATGAACGGTTGGGGAAAAATCGCTGCGAGAATTCCTCCAGCCCGATGACCAGGGCGAGGATCAAGGCAACTCGAAGGACGAGCAGGCTTGGGTTAAGTCCGTGAGGCGAGCGGAGGAGGCTAAGGTCAATCAACAGGGTCAGAATCCCGTACAAGACGAAATGTCCGATCCTGTCGCCGAAGGGAATCCTGTTCATGAATTTCAGGACGCCGAGCATCCCCAGATCAGCAAGGACGATGATCCCCGCGATGAAGAAGCCGAAGAGGTACGCGAGCGGTTTCATAAAAAACGAGACGCCCTAGGGCGTCTCTGCTTCGGCTTTTACCTTTTTCGCTTCGCGCCGCGCTTTCCACCATTCGACGAACATCGGCACGACAGAGATGAGGATGATGGCAACGATGACGAGTTCGAAATTCTTTTTGACGACTTCGAGGTTGCCGAAGAAATATCCCAGCAAGGTAAAGGTTAGAACCCACGTTGCGCCGCCTGTGACGTTGTAGGTGGCGAAGTAACCATAGGACATCTTGCCGATGCCCGCAACAAAGGGGGTAAAAGTGCGGACAATGGGGACGAAGCGAGCGAGGAAGATCGCTTTGCCGCCGTGCTTCTCGAAGAAGGCGTGGGTCTTGTCGAGGTATTCCCTCTTGATCCATTTGATCTTGTAGGCGCGCTCGCCGAGATAATGCCCGATGGAATAGTTTACAGCGTCGCCCAGGACAGCCGCCACGAACAACAACCCCGCGAGGAACCAGACGTTCAACGAGCCAAGGGCGGCGAACGTGCCTGCGGCGAATAATAGCGAATCGCCCGGCAGGAAGGGGGTGACGACGAAGCCGGTCTCCATGAAGATCACGAAGAAAAGGATGCCGTACGTCCACGCGCCGTAGGTCGAGATGGTCCCCGCCAGGTATTCATCGAGGTGCAGAAACAGGTCAATCAAAAATTTTATTTGTTCCATGTTGCTTCCTTTTTGCCGGTAGATCCCCCCGTTCGAATGACCTGCCGCACAAAATGATTTTTGTTCATTGGATCATGCCGCGCGGCGATTGGCAAAGTGTTCGACGGCAAGGACAAGCAGGACGCCGGCGACCATCACGACCAGGGCGGTGACGACCTCGCCGTTCCATGCCGACGGGATGTAATTCGTCTCGCGAACGAACGTCTCGTTGAGGGGTTCGAGGGTTTTCCAGGGCCAGACCTTTCGCAGAGAGCCGACCATGAAACCGGTCAGAATGGCTACGACCAGGTCGTGGTTCTTATCCAACGTCCAGCGCAGGAGCCGGGCGAAAGAAAGCAGACCCACAACGGCCCCCAGACCGACAAGCGCTACCGTGAGGATGTCCAGGTTCTTAACCGCTGTAAGAACGTAGGCATATTTGCCGAGGAGTACGAGGATGAACGCCCCGGAAATACCGGGCAGGATCATCGCGCAGATGGCAATGGCTCCGCTCAGAAAGAGGAACGGCGGAGTGTGCGGAGTTTCCGAAGGGGATAAGCCGACCAGGACGAACGCGCCGATCACCGCGCCGACCGCTGCGAGGACATTCGCGGGATTCCAATTCCGCACCCGCCGACGCACCACCAAGATCGAAGCGACGATCAAGCCGAAGAAAAACGCCCAGATATAAACGGGGTGATTCTCCAGCGCCCAATGCAACGCGTTTGCGAGCGTCAGCACTGCCGCGCCGATGCCCAGCGCAAGCGCCGCCAGGAATTGCCAGGGGAATTCGAGGAAGGCTTCCCTCCACTTGAAGGTCAGGATGCGGCGGATGAAGGTCAGGTCAATGGAGTGGATGGCGTCGAGCAATTCGTCGTAGATGCCCAGGATGAACGCCATGGTGCCGCCCGATACGCCCGGCACCACGTCCGCCGCGCCCATGCAAAATCCGCGCGCCCCGATCCAGAAATAATCCAACAGGTTTCTTTGTTGCTTTACGGTGTTCAAACTACCATTGTCTCGCTTTCAATTCCAGGTTGTGACCGTCTTTGGGGAACGGGTCAACGGGCGTGGATTATACCGTGATTTAGCGTTTCGCTTCAATGTTGGCAAACCAGTCGCCGACGAGAAGGAGGAGGAGGCTGCTAACGGAGGACATGCCCAGATTCAACGAACCAAATGGGATGAAGACCCAGCCGCGCCACACCCCGAGCAGATGTCCCACCGTGAACCCCAGGACGCTCAAGCCCAGATACAAAAGCAGACGCCAGAATCCCCCATCGCGCCACAAATGATATAACGCGCCGTACAGGGAGGCGATGAGGAGGGCGAGGAGGAGGGAGGGGAGGGTCATGTGTACCTCCCAATTACGGCTTCAAATGCTTCCCGAAGAAATCCGCGATGGCGTTGTAGCACTTCACGCGGTTCTCGTACTTGAGAACGTCGTGACCTTCATCCTCGAAGACCAGCAGTTCGATGTCCTTGCCTTTGGCTTTCAACTCCTGCACCAGGTCTTCCGACTCCGCTGCAACCACGCGCGGGTCGTTGCGTCCCTGGATGACGAGCATCGGCGCGGACATGTTGTGGATGTGCGTCTTCGGCGAGCGCTGGATGAGGTCAGCACGGTCTTCGGGCTTTTCGGGGTCGCCGATTGCTATTTTGAAATATGGTTTCCACGTTTCGGGGATGCGCTCGGAAAATGTGAGCAGGTCGTACGGGCCGAACATGTCGCAGGAGGCTTTCCACAAGTCCGGGTGCATGCCCGCCTGCATGAGGGTCATATAACCGCCGTAGGAACGACCGACGACCGCGGCGCGTTTGGCATCGAGACGTTTGTCTTTCGGCAGCACCTTCGTCATCGCGTGGACGTGATCGAGGCGATCCTGCCCGCCCCAGTCGCGGTCCACGTGTTTGGTGTAGGAGAGTCCGTAACCGGTGGAACCGCGCACGTTCGGAACGAAGACCGCGAACCCGCGCAAAGTGAGGTATTGGATCAACGGCATGGAGAACCAGGCGAAGTCCGGGCGTTCCTGTCCCTGCGGACCGCCGTGAACGTAATAAACGACCGGGCGCGGTCCTTTGAAGCCGAGTCGGCTCGAGGGGAGATAAAGCCGGGCGGAGACGCGCAAGCCATCGTGGGAAATGAACGAGGCGTCCTCCCCTTTGGAGAGAGTCCCATCGGGAATCCCCAGAATCTTTTCGTCCGTGTGACGCCTGATCTCCTTCCGCTTCCTCCCGCCGACGGTGTAGATCTGCGTGGGCGAGGTGGCGGTGGAAAACGAGAAGGCGAACAGGTCCGTCTTGCCGTCGTAATTGACGCGCTCGAGCATACCGCTATCGAGCGGAGCCTTCCCGACGAAGGCAGTCTCGAGAGTCATGCGCCGCTTCTTTTCGTCGAAGATGCCCTCATAGACCCACGAACAACCGTCAATGTTGAAGACGACCATGTAACGATTCTTTTTGAGATGCTCGATCTCGACCATCTCCCCGACGCCTTTGTGTTTCACGCCTTTCAACTCCACCGGCTCGACTTCGCCGGGTTTGGCAAAATCAATGTATCCGAGGCTGTAGGTATCTTCGAAGATCGAGCACGTGATCAACGCGCCTTCTTCACTCGGAGAGAACAAAGCGGAACCGATCCCGTTCAACGGGACGCTCTCGCCCGCGGCGCGCTCCTCCAACGGTTTGCCGTATAGAAGTTTGCGTTTGCCTGCCCGCCACAAATACAGGACCGAATCGCCCACCGTATAACCGCAGCCGAGCAACAACTTTTTATGATCCCTGCTATACGCGCCGACGCCGAAGCCGAACTCACCCTCGGCGACCTTGGTCAGTTTGCCGGTCTTCAATTCGCCGCGCCAGGTTTCCTCCCAGGGTTTGTCGCGCCGCTCGGCATGTAGATACACAATACCCTGCTCGCTGTCACATTCGCCGAGATGAACGCGGTACGAGGCGAAGAAATTCCTGAAGGCAGGCTCCGGGAATCCTCCTTCGAGTGGAATCAGCATGGGTTGGTAGTTCTCGTCGCCATCCCGGTCGATCATCACGAGAATTTGACCAAGTTTTTGAAAAACGTAAAACGACCTGCCGCCGATCAGGTGCGGGTTCTGCAATGCGATGTGCGGCGGCAGCAACGGCACAGGCACGCTCCCGCCGAACTTCATCGAATACAGACTCAAATGTCCCGACAGGTTGCTGAGGAAATAAATTTTCTTCTCCGCATGTTGCGGCACAACGAACAAACGGGCAGACATCAATGATTCAACTCGATAGGTCATGGCAATACTCCTTTTGTTTTCTTCCACAAATCTTCGCCAAATTTCTTATTGCAGGGATCCATGAATCAGTTTTGTGTTTTCACAACAAAGGAAAGTATGGATAAAATAATCCTGGCTACACGCAGAACTGCTTTATTGGATGATCCCTCCGCCGACGAGCACATCCCCTTGATAAAAGACTGCCGCCTGCCCTACCGTGATGTCCCGCTGCGGCGCGTCGAACCGGACCTTGACCTGATCCCCACCCACCGGCTCCACCCACGCCTCAGCCTCCTTCGCCGTATAGCGGATCTTCACCTCCGCGTGGAAGGCTTCGCGCGGCGCTTCCCCGGAAATCCAATTGACGTCGCGCGCGGTCAAGTCACGCGAGCCGAGTTCATCCTGTGTGCCGACAATAAGCGTGTTACGTGTTGCGTCTTTCGTAATGACATATAAAGGCACGGGGGAAGCGACGCCTAATCCCTTTCTCTGCCCGATGGTGTAATTGGCAAGCCCGTTGTGTTCGCCCAGAACTTTTCCATCACGCGTGACGATTTCACCGGGTTTGAGCATTTCCGCTGCGTTGCGCTTGATGAAGTTGCGGTAATCGTCGCCCGCGAGGAAACACAAATCCTGCGAGTCCTTGCGCGAGGCGGTGGGAAGTTCGTGCTTCTCTGCAAGCGCGCGAATCTCCGTCTTTGTGTAATCGCCTACAGGGAACAGGGCATGTCCCAGCTTTTCCTGGTTCAGAACATGCAACACATACGATTGGTCTTTGCTCCTGTCCGCAGCGCGCAACAGTTCGATCTTTCCACTTTCCACTTTCCTCACCCGCGCATAGTGTCCTGTTGCCATGTACTCCGCGCCCAAAGCCAGCGCGTGATCGAGCAAAAACGTCCAGCGGATCTTGCGGTTGCAAATCAAACATGGATTCGGCGTCTCGCCGCGCGCGTACCCTGCAAGGAAATATTCGACGACCGTTTCGCGAAAGACATCCTTCGCGTCAATAACATAAAAGGGAATATCGAGGATCGCCGCCACCCTGCGCGCCTGCGCCATCGAGTCCGGCGTGCAGCAGCGGTTGGAGTCTTCCTTGCCGGGCTCGCTCCACAAGCGGAGCATCATGCCGATGACCTCATAGCCCTGCTCCTTGAGCAAGGCGGCGGCAACAGAAGAATCAACTCCGCCGGACATGGCGACGACGACTTTGGGCATGGGGTTGGGGTAAAGAGGTAGATAACCCAAGTTGCGACCTACCAAAGGAAGTTGATGGAGCAGGCGAGCACAAGCAAAGCTACCTTGAGTTCAAAACCTTTGGCAGTCACAGCATGAATGG
>JABWAU010000007.1 GCA_013360875.1 Anaerolineales bacterium
AAAAAAGAAAGAGGTGTTCCCATGAAAAACAAACTCGCCCAACTCGTATCCTTCGTCGGCAAAATTGACCGCCGCCAAATTCAATTCGCATACTTCGTCGTTGCAATTGCCACGATGTTCGTCATCCAGGGTCCTACAGATGGCAGCGTTGGTCCCGTTTAGGTCTTCTTTTTCAATTTAGACCTTGAGAGGTGTCAGATGACGATGCTCACCCTGGATGCCCGTCCCGCCTCGCCGTTCGATTACGGCAGACCCACCGCTGAACGTTCGGGCTTGCACCGCTTGTTTGCCGCGGCGATCGTAAGCGATCAATTCCGGGCAATGCTCCTGAACGAACCCGAGATGGCACTGGCGGGCGGATACCTTGGTCAGACCTTCCCTCTGACCGATCGGGAAAGGACGATCATCAGTAAAGTGCGCGCCAGGAACCTGACCGACTTTGCCCAGAAGGTAAACCAGGCGCTCAAAACCATATAAACCATCGAAACCCCATCAGTTCCATTCTCCCGGCTGATGTCGAATTGATGACGCGGCGGAATGGGGACACGGTGACGAAAACCTCACTGTGCCCCGCGTCCGCCGGTTTACTTCTCTGGAGAAAACGATTGGATTCTCTTCTGGATTTTGAACAAAAAATCGGGGAATCCCTTCACGCCATAGCCGACCTGTTCCTTGTCATGGACAAGCGCGGTTCGATCCTCGATTGCCGGGTCGGCGATCCGTCCATGTATTCCGATACCCCCGGACAAATCCAGAATATGATATTGAAAAACGTTCTCCCCTCCGAAACAGTTGATAAACTGAGCGACTTCGTTTCCCAACTCCCGCAAAGCCGGAAGACCGCCTCCCTTGAATTCCCATTGACCGTGAACGGACGCGAATACTGGTTTGACGCGCGCTTGTTGGAATCCTCCGACGCGACGTTCGTATTATCCGCGCGGGACATTACGAAATACAAGAAGACCGAAAACAGGTTGAAGCTGCAACTTCAGCGCCTCAACGCCCTCCGTTCCGTGGATTTTGCCATCGCCTCGGGGCTGGACCTGAACCTGCTCCTGTCCATTTTGCTCGACCGCGTCATCGAGACCATGCACGTGGACGCCGCCACGGTCCTCCTGCTCGACCCGAAGTTGAACGAACTCCAATTCGCGGCGGGCAGGGGATTCATCACCAACATCCTTCAACATACCCACCTGAAACTGGGACACGGATACGCAGGCCGGGTCGCGTTGGAACGCCGGATCATCAACATATCCGACCTGACAAAAGCCAGAACGGAATTCGACCGCTCCCCGCTCTTTCCCAGCGAACGATTCGTCGTTTATTACGGCGTCCCGCTCGTAGCAAAGGGACGCGTCCTGGGCGTGCTGGAGATCTTTCACCGTTCGCCGCTCCACCCCGATGAAGACTGGCTCGATTTCCTCAACATCATCGCAGGGCAAACCGCCATAGCCATTGACAGCGCAGTGATGTTCAAGGATTTGCAGAGGACCAATTTTGAACTCAGCCTGGCGTATAATGCCACCATTGACGCCTGGTCCCGCACGTTGGATATGCGGGACAGGAACAACGAAGGACATACGCGCCGCATTACGGATATAACGACCCGTTTTGCGATGCTTGTCGGCGTAAACGATTCCGAACTCATCCACATCCGGCGCGGCGCCACACTGCACGATATTGGCAAGGTCGCCATTCCCGATGAAATTCTTTTCAAGTCCGGCCCCCTTACTCAGGATGAATGGGAGACCATGCGCCAGCATCCGACGTATGCGGTGGAACTGCTTTCGCCGATTAAATATCTCGAACCCGCCATTGAGATACCTCACTGGCATCACGAGCGATGGGATGGCACGGGCTATCCTGACCGCATCGGTGGGGAGGAGATTCCCTTTTCTGCAAGATTATTTGCCCTGGTGGATGTCTTCGATGCGATGACGTCCGACCGCCCATACCGCCGGGCATGGTCGAAACAGGACGCCGTTCATTACATTGAAAGCCAGTCGGGCAAACACTTCGACCCGAGACTCGTCCCCGAATTCCTCAACCTCGTCAGCACGAACGGTTTTTGAGCGCGGACACTTGACCATCGTATTCAACTGGGATAGAATATCGCCTTGCTTGCCCTCGTAGCTCAGTGGATTAGAGCGCTTGCTTGCGGAGCAATAGGTCGCGTGTTCGAGTCGCGCCGAGGGCGCCACGAAAATCAGGAGCGGAACGCCGCTCCTTTTTGTTTGAACTTCATGGTAAAGTAACCCATGCGGACCCGCTCCGCATTATGATTGGGAGCCATGGCGAAACCACAAATTCTTTTGACAAACGACGATGGCATCCGCTCACCTGGCTTGTGGGCGGCTGCCGCTTCACTCTCGGACCTTGGGTTTGTCACTGTCACCGCGCCTCGTGATCAATCCTCGGGCATGGGACGAAGCCTGCCGAACACGTCGGACGGGATCATTCAATTGGAACGGGTGCAGGTCAACGGTCAGGAATGGAGCGTGTACGCGGTGGGTGGGAGTCCCGCCCAATCGGTTCTGCACGGCGTGTTGGAAGTTCTGAAGCGCAAGCCGGACCTGGTCGTCTCGGGGATCAATTATGGAGAGAATGTCGCGTCGGGAGTGACCATCTCAGGGACGGTGGGCGCGGCGATGGAAGCCGCGTCGTTGGGCATCCCGGCATTGGCAATCTCCCTGGAGACCGATTCGAAATATCACCTGTCATATTCCAACGATGTGAACTTTTCCGTGGCGGCGGAATTTGCCAGACGCTTTGCGCGCCTGCTGTTGGAGAAGAAATTCCCGGCGGATGTAAATCTTCTGAAGGTGGACGTTCCCTGGGACGCAACGCTGGATACCCCCTGGCAGTTGACGCGCGTATCGCGCCAGAGATATTATGAGCCGATGACGCCGGAGCGGAGTTCATGGAGCAAGCCCGCCTTGATCGGTTATCGTGAGGCTGGCAGGCTCGAAGACGAACCGGAAGATACCGATGTGTATGTTTTGCGAAAGAAGCGATGGGTGTCTGTCGCGCCGCTCAGCTTGGACCTGACCTCCCGCGTGGATTTTGACGAACTCGACAGGTTGATGAGGGAATAAAAAATGCGGAGAACACGAGGTACTCGTGTTCTCCGCATTTTCCCATGCAGTAAAGTTATCAATTGAAATGGGGGGCGAATTTTGCGATCAGTTTTTCCCTTGGCATGAAGCCGGTCACGCGTTCCTTGACCTTGCCGCCTTTCATGAAGAGCAGAGTGGGGATACCCATCACGCCAAACTGCATGACAAGATTGGGGTTTTCATCGGCGTCTATCTTTACGACCTTGACCTTCCCCTCCCATTCGCCAGCCAGTTGTTTGACCACCGGGTCGAGCATTTTGCAGGGCTGGCACCAGACCGCGCTGAAATCCACCAACACGGGTTCATTGGCGTCCATCACTTCGCTTTGAAAGTTGCCTTCGTTCACATGAATCATTTCAGCCATAGTTGCCTCCGCATGATGGACGCGTCGTGGCAAACGCCTCTTACGTTGACGATGAAAATTTCCCATGTTAGAATGCAGTCCGCTTTATCCGGGCGCGTAGCTCAACGGCAGAGCAGTGGCCTTTTAAGCCATTGGTTCAGAGTTCGAATCTCTGCGCGCTCATAAAAGAATCCTCCAAAAAGAGGACGCTGGCTTTGGTTTAGAGCCTCCGCAGGGGAGATGGTATTCGAATCTCTGTGCGCTCATAAAAGTATCCTCCAAAGGGAGGATTTTTGTTTTAGCCGGAATATTTTAAGCCTCCCGCCAACTTCATCCTCGAACACACGTGCTATAATGACTCATCCCAACAGATCACTGCTGAAAGATCACTGGTCACGGACCACTGGTTACTGGCTACTGTCATGTCCTTCGCCCACCTCCACGTCCACACCGAATACTCCTTGCTCGACGGCTTCTCGAACATCAAGAGGCTGATCAAGCGCGTCAAAGAACTGGACATGCCGGCGGTCGCGATCACCGATCACGGCACGATGTTCGGCGTGATGGACTTTTACAAGGCGGCGCGGGAAGCGGGGGTCAAACCGATCATCGGCGTGGAGGCGTACATGGCGGCGCGCACGATGCGGGACCGCGATGCAAAACTGGATCGTACCTCCACGCACCTGCTGCTGCTCGCCGAAAACGAAACGGGGTACAGGAACCTGCTCAAGATTTCCTCCGCCGCTCAACTCGAGGGCTTTTATTACTATCCCCGCATTGACCACGAGTTTCTGGCGGCTCATTCGGACGGATTGATCTGCACTTCCGGGTGCATGTCCGCCGAGATTCCGCGTTTGATCTTGGATGGGAAACCCGAGGAAGCCGTCCGCTTGATGAACTGGTATTACGACGTCTTCGGACCCGACCGCTTCTTTATCGAATTGCAGCATCACAACATCAAAGAGATCACCGACCTGAACAAAAAACTGCTCGAGATGGGCATGCGTTATTCCGCCAGGTACGTTGCGACGAACGACGTGCATTACATCAATCAGGAAGACGCGAAATTACAGGACATTCTGCTCGCGATCCAGACGCAGACGCTTCTTGTGGATCCGGAGCGGATGCGCATGACCGACGACTCGTACTACCTCCGCACGCCGCAAGAGATGAGCCGTCTCTTCGCCGAAATCCCCGAATCGTTGAGCAATACGCTTCTAATCGCCGAACGCTGTAACGTGGACTTGTCGTTCAAGGGCTATCACCTGCCCGATTTTCCCGTCCCGGAAGGGTTCACGGCGGAGACGTACCTGCGTCATTTGTGCGAGGAGGGGGCGTGGAAAAGGTACGGAGAGCGCGCGAACAGCCAACAGGTCCGCGAAAGACTCGCTTATGAGTTGGGCGTCATCCACGAAATGGGATTCGACGCCTACTTCCTGATCGTATGGGATTTATGTCGTTACGCCAAAGAGAACGGCATCTGGTATAACGCGCGCGGTTCGGCGGCGGGATCCATTGTGGCGTACGTGTTGGAGATTGCGTTGGTTGACCCGCTCCAGCATGCCCTGTTGTTCGAGCGCTTCCTGAACCCGGGCCGCATCTCGATGCCCGACATTGACCTTGATTTCCGCGATGATCGCCGCGGCGAGATGCTCGAATATTGCGTGCGTAAATACGGAAGCGACAAGGTGGCGCAGATCATCACCTTTGGCACAATGGGAACCAAGCAGGCGTTGCGTGACGTGGCGCGCGTGAAGGATATTCCGCTCTCCGAGGTGGATCGGATCGCCAAACTTGTCCCGTTCGTTTCGGGGCGCAACACCACAATGGAGGACGCGCTGGCGATCCCCGAGTTCAAGGAGATTTATACAAAACAGCCGCATCTGCGCGAGTTGATTGACACCGCCGCAAAAATGGAGGGGACGGTTCGCAATGCGGGGACGCACGCGGCCGGGGTTGTGATTTCGGATAAATCGCTGCTGGAGTACCTGCCGCTGCATCGCCCGACTTCCGGGTCGGAGGAGACGCCCATCAAGACGGTGACGCAATTCGAAATGGGAGTCCTCGATTCGCTCGGCATGTTGAAAGTGGACTTCCTCGGGCTGATCACGCTGACCGTGATGGCAAAAGCCTGCGACTTGATCGAGAGGCGGCACGGCGTCAAATACGATCTGAACAACATCCCGCTCGACGATCCGAAAGCCTTCGAGTTGCTGGGGAGCGGACAGACCGCAGGCGTCTTTCAGGTGGAAGGCGGGGGTATGACGCGCTGGCTCGTGCAGATGAAGCCGAAGACGCTGGATAACATCATCGCGATGGTGGCGTTGTACCGCCCTGGACCGATGGCGTTCATTCCCGATTACATCGCGCGCATGCACGGCGAGGCGGAGGTGGAATACCGCCACCCGAAACTCGAACCGATCTTCAGGGATACCTACGGCATCCCGGTCTATCAGGAACAATTGATGCGCGCCGCAGTCGAGATCGCGGGATACACGCCCTCCGAATCGGATGAACTGCGCAAGGCGATTTCGAAAAAGAAAAAGGAGGAGATCGAAAAGCACCGCAACAAGTTTGTGACCGGCGCGGTCAAAAACGGGATGGACAGAGAAACCGCCGAAGCCATTTACAGCGATTGGGAGGAGTTTGCGCGTTACGGCTTTAACAAATCTCATGCCGCTGATTACGGCGTAATCGCCGTCCAGACCGCCTTTCTCAAGGCGCATTATCCCGCCGAATACATGGCGGCAACCCTCACCGCCTCCGCGAGCCAGACCGAAAAGGTCGCGCTCTACGTTGCGGATGCGCGCAGTATGGGCGTGCCGGTTCTTCCGCCCGAGATCAACGCCTCGGGCTGGGATTTTGAAATTGAGGACATTGACGGCAAACCTCACATCCGCTTTGGTTTTGGCGCGGTGAAAAACGTTGGCAAAGGCGCGGTGGAACTCATCCTCAAGGAACGCCAGGCGAATGGAAAGTTCAAAGACTTGAACGATTTCGCCCGCCGCGTGGATTTGCGCGCCGTCGGCAAGCGCTCGCTCGAGTGCCTCATCAAGGTCGGCGCGCTGGATGTCTTCGGCAACCGCGCCGCATTGCTCGCCTCGCTCGACCGTATCAGTTCCATCAGCAACAATCATTTTCGCGCCGCCGAAGCGGGACAGTTATCCCTCTTCGGCGACAGCACCGGCGTTGTCGAGGAGATCACGCTTCCCGAAGTCAACAATGTGGACAGGCGCGAGATGCTTGGCTGGGAACGCGAACTCATCGGGCTTTACATCTCCGATCATCCGCTCACGCCGTACCAGCAAACCTTCGCGCAAATCGTCAGTTATTTCTCCGGTCAACTCAACGAGGCGCAGCATGAGGAAAAAGTGCGTGTGGCGGGTCTCGTCACCAGCGTCCGCCCGTACATGACCAAGACCAACAAGCCGATGGGCTTCGTCACGCTCGAGGACATTCAGGGCAACATGGACCTCGTCCTCTTTCCGCGCACGTGGGAGAGGACGCGCGAGATGCTGACCGTCGGTCAGATCGTGATCGTCGAAGGCAAGGTGGATGCGAACAGCGCGCCGCCGAAGGTCCTGGTGGATACCGTGCGAACGGAGATCAAGATACTGGAACCGTTGAGGAGCGTCCCGCCTCAAGCCCCGCCGATGCCTGATTCTGAACTTGAGACGTTTACCCAGCCCAAGCCCTTCGACAAAGCTCAGGACAAGCCTGATTCGCACGTCAAAAATCTCACCATCCAATCCAAACAGCCCAAGCCGATCATTCCTCCGCAAAGGCAGCCGGCGATGCAGGTGGCGGAGAAGTCGGTCGAAACGTACGCCTCCCCCCTTACATCCCCCCAATTTCCCCCGGAAATGGAGGGGAGCGAGGGGGGGTGGGACGGCATGCCTCCGCCTCCCGATAACTTTCCCGATGACTGGGATACGCAATGGCAGCCGTCTTTCGAGGAGGCGGCAATGGCAACCAAGCCGGAGCCGAAGTTCAAGAAATCGGAAGAGATCACGCCGCCGCGCGTTCAACTGGAGCCGGTTCCAGCGGAGACCCAAGACGTTGACGCGGAACAGATAGAGGCGGAGCGCGAAGCGGTGATCACATCCCTGAAATCCCTCTACATCCCGCTGGCGAGGGAGGCGGATAAGGATCATCCTCCGAAACAGATCACAGTCAATCTGCGTTCGTCGGGCGACAAGGAGGCGGATCGCCGCCGCATCAAGACCATCTACGGCACGCTGATCTCGTTCCACGGGCGGGACAGGTTCAGTTTTCAGATCTTCGAGAATGGCGGCAGGCACCTGATTGACTTCCCCAACGACACAACGCGCATCTGTCCCGAACTGCTTACGCGTTTGAAGAAGTTGATGGGGGAGGAGAGTTGGCGTGTGGAGGAGATTACGTTTCAATAGGTGGGACAAAATTAATTTTGTCCTATGCGTTTCGCCGCATTACACCTCTCGCAATCCGTCCGCTGGCAGAGCAGAGCCAGCGGATTCTTTTTTATCAATTCCACAGTTACTTCCAGCAGTCGCTTTTCAGGCACAGCCTGAATGAACGCGCCGCCGTCCAAATCCACGCGGCGGGTGTGGGGGAGGAGGTGTTCCTCGATGGCGTTGAAGCCGGAGGAGTCGCCGGGGTAGCCGGGACATTCGACGATGCGTCCGGGGGTCATCGCCCAGCGGACGAACTGCTTGCGCCCGGCGAGTTTCTCTCCGTAATGGATGCTCGTGTTGACGGTGTGATCCACGTTGATGAGGATGACCCAGCCGTCTCTTTCCGCCAATGCGCCGACGGGGGCGAGCGGATCGAAGAGCGTTTGGGTGCGGAGGATGTCATCCGCTCGATAACCGGCAAAGGAAAGGATCGGGTGCGAGGTGCGCGTTACGCCTTTTTCATAGAGCAAATGATAAGGCAGGATGCCCATCATTTTATCGGGGGGCATGTCGGGACGGAACGGTTCCGCCATTTTGTTCAGGTCTTTGTCGGTTCCGTAGGCGATGCCGTTGTTCGGCGGACCGACTCCCGGCGTCACCATCGTCTTGTACGTGAAGGTGGGCATGATGACGCCGTTGAAGGAGGCGACCAGCGCCTGAATGAGTGTCCTCGGTCCGTCCTGGATGACAGCGAATTTTTTCAGGGAGGCGTGGACAATGACAGGCTTGCCCGCCAGCCCGAGTCCGCCGAGCGCGCGTTTCAAATCGGCATACCCTGTCATGTCATTTACCGGTCCAGTTCGGTTGGCGTTTTTCGACGAAGGCTTTCATGCCTTCCTTCTGGTCTTCGGTGTCGAACAGTCGGTAGAATGCATGCCTCTCCTGGGCGAGTCCGTCGGTGAGCGAGGATTCGTAAGAGGCATTGATCATCTTCTTTGCGGCGCGCACAGCCAGGGGGGCGCGTGAGGCGATCTCTTCCGCAAGTTTGAGCGCTTCGTCCAGGTAGTCGGTCACAGGAACGACTCGGTTCACAAGTCCGTATTGCAGCGCCTCCTGCGCGGAGAGCGTGCGGTTGTTGAGGATCATTTCCATGGCGAGCGCCTTGCCGACAGCGCGGGGAAGTCGCTGTGTGCCGCCCGCGCCGGGGATGACGCCGATGGTGATCTCCGGCTGGCCGAATTTGGCGGACTCCGAGGCGACGATCATATCGCAGGACATGGCGATCTCGCATCCGCCTCCCAACGCCCAGCCGGATACGGCGGCAATGACCGGTTTCCCCACCGCGCGAATCCTGCCAAAGACCGCGACGTGATCCGCTTCCTGCATCTCCCGCGCGGATTTCCCCGCCATTTCCTTGATGTCCGCGCCGGCGGCGAAGGCTTTTTCGTTTCCCGTGATGACCATTGCGCCGACGGCATCGTCCCTGTCGAATGCTTCGAGCGCGTCCATTACTTCGCTCATGAGTTGGTGGTTGAGCGCGTTCAACGCCTGCGGGCGGTTGAGCGTGACGAGTCCGACCCGACCGCGCCTTTCGACCAGTATCGTTTCGTAGGTCATTGTTTCTCCTGTGATGATGAAAAGTTGTTGAGCCGTTTTTATTTTACATGAGATTATGCTACCATTGGGCATCATATCAATGCCATGTGTCTGTCTGGGTTTGCCAGAAAAACCTTTAGGATCTGTCGTTCGAACAAACTGTACGGTAGAGAACTTCCGAATTGACTTTGGCTCGATAATTCTGTATAGTATTACCATCCATATTCGGTACTTCACGAAATCCACGTGTGGTTTGCGCTCTTCGCGTAGCGCGTAAATTTGGAGTAAGAGAACGTCGCTTACACGCTTCGTGATCTACCATCCTTAGAGGAGATTCCCAATGGCACTCAAAAAGTCGAAGACAGGCGTCAAAGGCAGGGCAAAAAGCGGGATCACCAGCGCGGAACTTGCCAGCGCCAAACGGTATTTTGCATCGAACGAACTTTTGCTCGATCCTCCCATCATGCGCGCCGCGTATTCGGATCGAACGGCGTGGGTGATGGCGTCCATGGCGCAACTGGTCTATGACCGTTTCGAGGAGGGCGGCAAGGCAAGGGATCTGTTGATCGAAAAACTCGAGGGCGGAGGGTTCGAACTGCTCGGCGAGTTCCATTCCCCCAAAACGGACACGCAGGGATTCCTGGTCTCGAACGGTAAATACGCCGTCCTTGCCTTTCGCGGGACGGAGGTTGCAAAGGGAACGGACATCAAAACGGATGCGAAGGCGTTCAGGGCTTCGGTATTCGAGGGCAGGGTGCACAGGGGATTTGCGGAAGCCTACAAGAGCATCGAAGTGCAGGTGCTAAAAGCGCTTCCGAAGGTGAAGGGTCTTCCGTTGTACATCACAGGACATTCGCTGGGCGCGGCGGTGGCGACGATCGCCACGCAATACCTCGAGCGCGATCACGAACTGCGCGACCGGATCGCGGCGTGCTATACCTTTGGCAGTCCGCGCGTGGGGAACAGGGAGTTCGACCGTGATCTCAAATCCTCCGTTTATCGCGTGGTCAACACAACGGATATTGTCACTGTGGTTCCCCTGCTTTCCATGGGATATACCCACATTGGAGATGTGCGTTTCCTGGAACGCGGCATGGGGGATATCCGCCGCGGGATACCCTTTCTTCGACGAATGTTCTTTTTCCTGATGGCGGCGTTTAGGTTGTTCGGTCCGCTCGTGGGAGATCACGCCATTGCCGAATACAGAAGGAAATTGGAAGCCGTCGCCCAGGCTCGCAACGTGGACCTGTATTACGATCCGCGCAAGAGAGGGAGATAGTTTTCATCTTCTCCATCCCAAATATCGCGAAATGACCGTCGTCTTCGGGCGGCGGTCATTTTTTGTTCAACAAGAGATCCGCCAGTTCGGGGGTGCTTTTCAGGATCGTATCGGCGCCTTTTCTTTTCAACTCCGCTTCCTCGCCGAAGCCGCACAGCACGCCCGCCGTCTGCGCGCCCGCGGATTTGCCGGCGCGTATGTCCACAGTGGTGTCGCCGATCATCAGACATTCCTCCGCTTCGACGCCCATCTTTTGCGCGGCGAGCAGGATCGGGTCTGGGTAGGGTTTCGTGTGTTCGGCGGATTGACCGGTGACGACCACGTCGAAGTATTTCACGAGGTCGAATTGTTCGAGGAAGCGCATCGTCCCTTTTTCGTCTCGCGCGCTGACGACGGACATGGGATAACGACCCTTGAGCCGTTTCAGCATCTCATCCACGCCGGGGATGAGCCAGAATTTTTTCGCCGACCGTTTTTGGTGGCGCGAGAGCCAGTCAATCAACGCGACGATCTCGTCGTCCAGCCCGATCGTATCGGTGAGTCCGAGCAGTGCGTTGCCCGGCGCTTCGATCCACATTACAAAACGACGCGCGGCGTGATCCGGGTTCTTGAACAGGAGGCGCGGGAAGAAACGCGCGACCTTGTGAACGTACAGGTCGTCGGTGTCGCTGAGTGTGCCGTCCACGTCGAAACAGAGGGCTTTGATACGGGGAATGTCGAGGGTCATGCGCCCCATTTTACCTTGACTGCGGCGGGGATGGGTGTGCTATACTGGGATTGCCAGAGCGGATTATGACACTTCCTGAAGAATCGAACCGGACCCGGGCGCTGCTCGAGCTCCTCTATCATGTCAGCCGGGAGTTGGCAACCGCCCTCGATTTGCGGACCGTGCTTCAACGTGTATTGTATGAAACCCTGCAAAACGTCGGGGGGGAGCGGTGCAGCATCGTCGTCCTGGACGACGCGGGCAAAGCCGTGGACGCGACCATCGTGTACGGCACGAAGGTCCACGAGCATACCACCCAGCAGATGCGCGAAACGATGGAGCGCGGACTGGCAGGCTGGGTCATTCAGAATCGCAAGGGTGTGTATATTCCGGATACGAGCAGGGACGAACGCTGGTTGATGAGACCCGACGACACGGATCGTCTCGGCTCGAAATCCGCCATTTGCGTTCCTTTGCTGGCGCGCGAGCAACTGGTGGGGGTGATGACGCTCGTGCATACCAAACCCAATTCGTTCTCGAACGAACAACTCGATCTAGTGCAAGCCATCGCCGACCAGGCTGGCATTGCCGTGTTGAACGCGCGCCTCTATACGGAAAGCCAGCGTCAGGCGCTGATTATGACCGCGCTGGCGGAGGGCGCCGCCGCCATGAACGCCTCGCTCCGAATGGACGAGGTGTATCAGCGCGTTCTCATCCAGACCATGCAGGCGTTGCGGGTGGAGACGGTTGCGCTGGGAATGGTGGAGGGCGATCACATTGTCTTCCGCGCCGCGGCGGGACACAACTCCGGCAATATCCTGGGGAAAACCATCGAACTGGGCATGGGCGTCACCGGCACGGTCACGCGCGAGGGACGCGGCGTGGTGATTCCGGACGTCAGCCAGGAAAAGAATTTTAGTGAAGCAGACAGGCTCGGGGGAGTCGAGATGCGGGCGGCGGTGATCGCGCCGATCCAATCGCAGGGACGCGTGCTGGGCGTTATCGAGGCGATCAATCCCATTTCCAAGACGTTCGACCCGGACGCATTGTTGGTGATGACGGGCATCGGCGGGCTGGCGGGAACGACCATCCAGAACGCGCAGTTGTTCGAGCGTTTGCAAGCCGCGCACAAGCGTTACCGCGACCTGTTCGAGGAGAGCATTGACCCGATCGTCATCACCGATTGGGAGGGGCGCATCATCGAAGCCAACCGCCGGGCGACGTTGTTGAGCGGTTATTCGCGCGAGGAGTTGCAGGAATTGAGCATTGACCAACTGCACGAGGTGAACTGGAACAAGACCGGCATGGAGTTCGAGTTCCTGCGCGGCGACCGCATGGTTTCGTATGAATCGTCATTGCACAAGCAGGACGAGAGTCACATCCCGACCGAGGTGCACGCGCGCCGCGTGGAGTTCGATTCGACCGATTCGATCCAGTGGATCCTGCGCGACATCACCGAACGCAAGGAACTGGACAGCCTGCGCGAAGACCTGACCTCGATGATCTATCACGACCTGCGCTCGCCGCTTGCGAACATCATTTCGAGCCTGGATGTGATCGCGCACATGGTCCCTGAGGTGGAACGCGAGACGGTTCGTTCCATCCTCAAAATTGCGGAGAACTCAACGGACCGCATCCAACGCCTGGTCAGTTCCCTGCTCGATGTCAGCCGGTTGGAGTCCGGGCAACCCGTCGCGGATCAAACGGTCGTGGACACGCTTGCGTTGGCTCGCAGCGTCCTGCAGGACGTGGAGCCGTCCATCAGGGGACGCAAACAGGCTCTTATCGAAGACCTGCCGGAGGAACTTCCCTCCATTTGGGTGGACGAGGATATGGCGCGCCGTGTGTTGATCAACCTGCTCGAGAACTCGAGCAAATATTCCCCCACCGGAGCGACGATCGAGATCGGCGCGCGCGCGGAGGACGGCTGGGTGCATTTCTGGGTCAAGGACCAGGGCGCCGGCATCCCTCCCTCCGAGCAGGATCACATCTTTGACAAGTTCACGCGCCTGCGCGGACAGGGTAAAGCCAGCGGTTTGGGCATCGGTCTTGCATTCTGCCGCCTCGCCGTGCAGGGACATGGCGGACGCATCTGGGTGGAGAGCGATACCGGCAAAGGCGCGACGTTCCACTTTACGTTTCCGGTGGCAAGTAAGGAACAAATGGCGGGAAGCGCAGAAGATTGATCGTTCGCCTTTCGTAAAACGTCCCGAAGGATTTGACAGGTCAAGTTTGATTGGCGGAAAATCCTTCGGGACGTTGTGTTTATATTTTGCAGCCTGTTTTGCATCCTGGGGTGTGGAATAACAAAACTGAAGTATCGGGATTTGTCAGACAAAATAGCGAGGAGGATCATGCGAGATGAACCCAACCCAACCATGGAACCACCTTTAAGTGCGCGTGAATGTGAAGTATTGGAGCTCATTGCCCACGGACGCAAGAACCGCGAGATCGCGCTTGCTCTTGAAATCGAAGAGCGGACGGTTCGATTTCATGAGGAAACATTCTCGGTAAACTCAATGTGAAGAACAGAACCGAAGCCGTTTGTTATGCGTTTAGGAAGGGATGGATAACCGACTGAATTCGATAAACATAATCTGGAAAACTGGCTTAAACGCCAGTTGTATTAACCTCTGGAGTTTGCTATGAGGATACTGATGAAAACACCAAAGTGGGTATTGATCGTATTTTCCATGCTCCTCATCACATTGCTGATTGGGGCTTGTGGGAATGTTGCGCCGGTGTCGTCTGTTGAAGTTACAGTAACTACACCGCCGCCTTTCACGGCATTGCCCATTCCCTCTGTTACTACAATACCTTCAGCAACCGATACCGCGACTCCCACATTTTCACTCCCCATATCTTCTGCACCGGATGGATTGCTTATGGCTTATATATTTGATGGAAATCTATATTTTCAAGACGGAGGTAATCCACCACTGCAACTGACCTACAGTGGAGAAGATCGGCGACCTAGTGTGCAAATCCAGCTTGATCCAACTCCGACGATGCTTGGGGAAATTTGGGTCTCTCCGGATGGCAATTGGATCACCTATTTTGTTCATAATCAGGGCCTGTTTTTGGGGAATCTCCAGGATGGTATTACCCAAGCCTATCAATTTGGTTTGCCTCATGAATGGAGCCCGGACAGTATGCATTTTATTTATGATTCCGATCCCCTTGAGGCAGACTTAAGTCTTGCGTCTGTTAATGCGCCGCCCGTTTTCATCGGAAAGGGCGGTTTCATCGGTTGGTTGGATGCCAGTAGATATCTGTACATCGACAACACTTATGGTTATGCCATAGGAGAAATTGGGAAAGAACCCATACCCATTCTTATAGGTTCGACTCAACCATTTATTCAACCTGATTTTGGGACCTTGATCTTCAATTTTCAGCCGTAATTACATAGTTTGATCTCAATATTTCACTTGTGCCTAATGGAGGTGAGCCATGACTAGAATTTTCAGCATGAAGAGATATATTTTGAAGGCATTGGTTATCACACTTTTGGTATGTGTGACCATTTCTGCTGCCCCACCAGTGCAAACCATGCCTCCAGAAGATCTCATCCGAGATGACATGATGCTGATTGCATATCGCTATGCTACTCATCTATGGACAGCATCGGATGTTGGTCCGCCTCCTAATATAGATGGAAATATAAGGCACGGTTCAGGGAATATTGAGACGCCTGAAACAATGCGAAATTTTTCATGTTGAAATTATAAGCCCTGCCGCTTATTGAGACCTTCGGTCAGCCCAGTGGATTGGGTCTCCGACCCAATCCGAACAAGTAACTTGATAACGCCCATGCGCATCCCGCATGGGCGTTATAATTTCCCCTTGCCGATTGGTGGTAAGATAAGCACACACAAACTTCAGGAGCAGTTGCAGATGGATGCCATTGCAAAGAACGTGTATATCGAAGAACGCTTCCCCGGCGTGACGTTGGGCGTCATCGTCCAGACGCGCGGGTTGATACAAATTGACGCCCCGCCCGCGCCCGAAGACGGACGCGCCTGGCGCGCGGCGTTGATGGGAATGGGAGATGGTCACGAACGCGTCCTCATCAACCTCGACTCTCACCCGGACCGCACGCTCGGCGTCCGCATGATGGATTGCACGGTCGTCGCGCATGAACAAACCGCGCGCGCCTTCCAGAACCGTCCCAACACCTTCAAAGCCCAGGGCGATGAAACCGGCGCGAACTGGGAAGCCATCCCCGGTTTGGGGAGCGTACGTTGGGCGCCGCCGGAGATCTCCTTCGTGAGCAAAATGTCCCTGCATTGGAGCGACACGCCCGTCGTCCTCGAAAGCCATCCCGGTCCCACCGAAGGCGCCATCTGGGTCATCCTGCCGGAGGAGAAAGTTGTTTTCGTCGGCGACGCCGTTGTCAAGGGACAACCCCCATTCCTTGCCCATGCCGATCTCCCCGCCTGGCTCGAAGCGCTCGAACTTCTGCAGGGTCCCGATTTCAAGGGATACACCGTGGTCAGCGGGCGTGGGGGCGTGGTCAGTTCGCAAGCTATTCGTAGCCAGGCCGACCTGCTCAAGAAGATCCACACACGGATCGAAAAACTCGGCGCGAAACGCTCCTCCTCTCCGAGCGTCACCGACAAACTCGCCGACTCGATCCTCAAGGAATTCAAGGCGCCCGCCGCGAAGCAAAAGCAATACGCCCAGCGCCTGCGATTCGGCCTGCGCAATTATTACGCACGCCACTACCTTTCCTCCTCGCGCACCGTTGTGGACGAATGACGCAGGGCAAACGAACAATGAACGCGCAGCCCCTCTTCGAAACGACGCGCGGCGACATCGTTGAATCCGTCCATTACGGTTCCATCGCTGTCGTGGACTCGAACGGCAAATTGATCGCATCCATCGGCGACCCGCACACGGTCGCCTTTTTGCGTTCCAGCGCCAAACCGTTCCAGGCGCTGCCATTCGTCGAACGCGGCGGCATGGAGCATTTCAACTTCACGTTGCGCGAACTTTCCATTGCCTGCGCCTCGCACGAGGGAAGCGACCTGCACGTGGAAACCGTGCGGGAAATGCAGAAAAAGGTGGGCATCGAGGAAAGCCGCCTGCAATGCGGCGCGCACCTGCCCGGCGATGTGAACGCGCTCAAAGACCTGATCCTCAAAGGGCAGCCTCCCACGCCGATCCGCAACAACTGTTCGGGCAAACACACCGCCATGCTCGCCCACGCGAAGATGCGCGGACTGCCGCTCGAAAACTACCTCGACATCGGGCATCCGATCCAACAGGACATCCTCGCTTCATTCTCCGACCTGTGCCTGATCCCGTCCGAGGAAATTCATCTCGGCATTGACGGCTGCTCCGCGCCCAACTTTGCGATCCCGTTGTACAACGCCGCGCTGGGCATGGCGCGCTTCTGCGACCCGCGTGAATTATCCGAAACACGCGCGGTTGCCTGCCGCAGGATCATTGCAGCCATGACGACCCATCCCGAAATGGTGAGCGGCGAGGGCGAATTCGATTGCGAGTTGATGAAAGCGGGGGAGGGAAAGATCCTGTGCAAGCGCGGCGCGGAGGGATACCAGATCGTCGGACTCATGCCCGGCGCGTTGGGAAAAGATTCGCCCGGCGTGGGCATCGCCTTCAAGGTCTCGGACGGCGACGCCTCGCGCATGAACGTGGACTTCGATTTGAGCGTCCGCGTCCGCCCGGCGGTGACGCTCGAGATCCTGCGTCAGTTGGGTGCCCTGTTCTTGAAACAGGAGCAGGTTTCCCCTGAGTTTGATCGAAGGGAACTTGGTCGGTTCGAGCCCGTGAAGCCCATCCTGAACCATCGCGGCATCGTGACAGGCAAAACCCGCCCGGTGTTCAGCCTCTAACAGCGCTCAAAAATCCACCCACAAAAACCGCCTCGCATACAGTCGCCGGATCGAGCGTGAGCGCGGTTTTTTTTGTGATTTATCGCGGCATGGCAAGGTGACATTGGACGCCAAATTTTCAGTCAAGAGTGTTACAATGAAATATGTCCGCAATAAAAAACGAGAGACAACATGCCAAATACCGGGGATCGCATCCTGCTTGTAGAAGATGATCCGAAGATCATTGATTTGATCGCCCGCCAGACGCTTGAATCCGTGGGGTACCGGGTGGATGTGGTCTCTGATTCCCCCTCCGCGATCAAACAGGCGCTTCACGCGCCGCCGGATCTGATCCTTGCGAACGTCAACCTTCCCGGCCTTAGCACAAAAGACCTGCAGGTCGCGCTGACCTCGCAGGGTGTGGATTCGCCCATCATTGTGATCGCCAACAAGGGACAGGAACACGACATCATCCAGGCGTTCCGTCTCGGCGCGGCGGATTACGTCCTGATGCCGGCGCGCGAAGCGGAAATATTATCGGCCGTGGAGCGCGTGCTCGCCCGGGTGAGGGAGGCGCGCGAAAACCGTCGGTTGGATATGCAGGTCGGCGAGATGAACGAGCAGTTGCAGCGCAAGGTGCGCGAACTGACCGCCATCATCAACCTGGGCAAGGCGGTTATCTCCATCGCGGATCAGCGCATCCTGTTCCAAAAGATCGTGGACGGCGCCGCGCAGGTCGCCAACACCGGCCTCGCATGGCTTCTCGTCCGCGACCAGGAAAGCCGGGCGTTCCTGCTCGCCGCACAGCGCGGCTTGCCGCAGACCTGGGCGGCGAAGATGAACCTGCCGCTGGACGACGGCGTCAGCGCGCTGGTCGCAGTTTCCGGGGAGACGCTTGCCATGCAAGGCGACCCATTGCTCAAATTCAGGATCGTGAACCTGGGCAGGTCGGTGTGCGTGGTGCCAATCAAAGCGCGGAAGGAAGTGATCGGAATGCTGGTCGTCGTGCGGAAGGAGGAGAAGGCGTTCTCGCGCACCGAACAGACCCTGCTCGAAGCGGTCGCCGATTACGCCTCGATCTCGCTCGTGAACGCGAGGTTGTTCAGGGCGTTGAACGAGTCGGCGCAGTCCGCGAAGGAGGCGCAGAGAAGGCAAAACATCGTGCTGGAGAACGTCCGCAGTTCGGTGACGGAGGAATTGCGCGCCGCCCTTTACCCGGTGGAACTGTTGTTGAGCGAAAAAGCCGGTCCCCTGACGGACGAACAGAAACGGGCATTGCAGACCGCCCGCGCGGCTTTGCAAAGACTCTCGCTCGCCGCTGAAAAGACGACGCCCCCCATACCCGTAAGGCTGAAAACAAAGTAAAATCCTGACCAAGCCTTATGCCGAAAAAAGACCTCATCCTGCTGGCGTTGGACGAATCGCACACCCTGAAATTGATGGACCGCGCCCTGCAAGCCGTCAACTATGAAACTGCAATTGCCGGCAACACGAAAGCCTTGAGCCGCTTGTTGCAAGAGACCACGCCCGCCTTGTTGATGATCGGGGAGAAGTTCGATGGGCACGACGGCATGGCAATCGTCGAAGAATTGATCGAACGTTTCCCCACTCTCCCGTTTTTGGTCTATTCACAAAAAGCGACGCCCGAGTTCGTAAAAAGGATCTTCAAACTGGGCATCAACGGCTACCTCGCCCCTCCGCTCCGGACGGACGATATTGTGGACACGGTGGAAGGGGCGCTCAAACACGCGAACCGGGTCGGCGACTGGCTCCGCCGCGAAGTCAGGCGCACCACCTCCTCGCTCAAGAAACGCGCCCAGATCTCCGAAGCCGAACGTTCCCGCCTCGAAGCCGTCTTCAACAGCATCCACGACAGCGTGATGATGCTGGACGAAGAGAACAATATCCTGCTGATCAACCCAGCCATGTGCGCGGCGTTCGGCTTGGACGAAAAATCCTCCATCGGAAAACCCGTCCTCGACGTGATCCAACACCCCGACCTGCGCGCCTTGCTCGCGGGCAACGGCGGCACGGAAGACCCCCTCCATCACCACGAGGTCAGTTTTCCCGACGGACGGGTTGCGAGCGCCCAATTGACCGCCATCCCGGATATCGGCTACGCGGTCACCATGCAAGACATCACCTACCTCAAGGAAATTGACCGCGTCCGCAACGAGGTCGTGCATACGGTTTCGCACGACCTGCGCTCCCCGCTTACTTCTGTGATCGGTTACACCGAGTTGATTTCGCGCGCGGGTTCCCTCAACGAACACCAGCAGGATTTCCTGAAACGCATTCAGGACAGCGTGCAGCACATCACCGCCCGCATCAACGACCTGCTGGATCTGGGGAGCATCGAAGCGGGCTTGGACATCCGCCGGGAATGGGTGCAACTGGACGGGCTTCTACGCTACACGCTCGATATGTTGCAGGGACAGATCAAAGCCAAACGCATCAAGATACAGATGAACATACCGCCCGCCCTGCCCGCCCTGCGCGCCAACCCCGTCCGCTTGCGGCAGGTGCTGGATAACGTCGTGGGGAATGCCATCAAATATTCGCACGATGACGGCGAAGTCAGGATCTCCATCCAGGCAGAAGGCGACCAGATCATCCTGCAGGTCACGGACAATGGTCCCGGCATTCCCATCCAGGATCAAAGTCATATTTTCGATAAATTCTACCGGGGGCGAAACTTGTACAACCAGGAAGGCTCGGGCCTGGGGCTGGCGATTGTCAAAAGCATTGTGGACGCGCACCAGGGACGTGTCTGGGTGGAATCCACTGTGGGACAGGGAAGTTCCTTCTTCATCGTCCTGCCCATCAACAGCCCGGTCATCCTGCCGGGAGGCAATAAACTGACCGGCGCGCCCGGTTCGAAATAAATCCCCGCGCCTCACGGGACAAAAGCAATGCCGCCGCCGGTTGTTCTGCCGGCGGCGGCTTTCGCCAAAGGAGGAGACAATGAGGAGCATTTGGAGGTGTCTTTGTGTTGTCTCCGCTTTCATAATATCCCAACAAACGGCATTTAGCCATCGTAAAAAGTAACCGTTCCCCGGTGACATTAGGCATTATTCGCAGCAGGGAGCGACCGTCACTTTATCTCTGCAAGAAATACCCTCATTATCCGAATTGCATCCCCGGGTGCCTGATACGATTTCAACGAAAGGTTGGGGTCCGGGTTGCCGCTGATCATCTTCGAGACCTTGCGTCCCTGCTGATATAAAGCCAGTACGGGTTTTCCAAGCCCAAGCGCAAAGCCGATTTCATAGCCCACCCCGTGCGACGGAACGCTAACCTCCGCGATCAACGCGTCGCACGCGCGGATCCATTCCGTATCGCGTTCATACACCTCGTTGGGAGGAATGACCGCCTCCGACTCCCCGACGCCTGATTCTGCCAAATGAGCCGTCGGCGTCTCGTGATCCTCATCCGCCAACGCGCGGACGATCGCCTGATACACGGATTCGAATTCACGTCCGCCGGTGATCGAACAGGCAAAGTAGATGTTCATTTCCTGGGAAGCCTGGAGAGGATGGAATCGCTCCCGCGCTTTTTCGCGGAAGCAGGATTCGGGTCCATGCCCGAACGAAAACTGTCAATCTCCGCGCTCAGGCGCATCCAGTCCCTGACGAGGATCACAAGATGCGGCGTCCTGTCCTTGAAAAAGAACCGCGAAAGGAACATGCGCAGCAGCGCCGGCGAAACGGGATACGACTTCAACTCAAGAACGATGGCGGTCTGGCTTGCGAGAGGTTCGAAGATCCCCCGTATCCAGCCGGACATGCTTTTGGCGGGGAACAACTGGCGCATTTCGGCTGTGGTCGTCTTGACGAGCCGCTTGTAGGATATGTTGATCCGCATGAACGGTGTGACGAGTTTGATATAACCGGGCATTGGCTGGATATATGCCATGCGCCGGATCGCGAGGAATAAAATTCCCACGCACAGCGCCAGCACGCCGACCCCGGCAAGAAATTGCCAGGGAACGAAGGGATAGGCGGGATGCGCATACTCCCCATAAGCCAGGGCGAACATCACAAGCCCGATCGCAAACATGGGAGTCCACCAGCGGCTGAGCAGGTGCCGATATACGACGAGCGGGAACTTGTGACCGCCTCGCGCCATGCCGCTAATCTTCGTCGTTCAAACGCACGGACACCCCGCTTCTTTCCCCCACTTCGACGTGCTCCCCGCTCAATTCCCTTCTCAGCGTGTTGATGGCTTGGGTCAGGTCCTCGCCGCGCAGGCTGAAGGTCACGTCGCCGCGCGTCTTTTCGATGATGCTGCGCACGTTATCCGTCTGCCGCCGCAAGCCGCCGGTGATGGCGTCCGGGTAATCCATGGTCACGAGGACGGAGTAAATATCGTCCATGTGATTGAGCAAACGCTCCGCTTCCTGTGAATAACCCGAACGCAGGATGTCCAGTATGCGGCGGCGCAATTCGCCCACCACTTCAGCCAGCCCGTTGAGATAGGTGGCGTAATCCACCCCAAGTTCTTCTGGGGTATGAAGCGCCTGGTTCTGGATCAGGGCGCAGGTGATGTTGGCTTCCACGAATTCCTTGAGGGAATCCTGTGTATAACCGGCATAATACAGGTCGGGATGATCCCTGAGGTCGCTTCTTAATTTGTCCGCGACGGACTGGGCTTCAGCCAGATATCCTTCCATGGCGTCGAATTCATTGCGATGCACAGCGCGTATGGCGAGCGAACAGGCGCGCGTCAATTTGCGCGCCTGTTTGAGCGCCTCGTCGCGCGCGGCGTTGCGCTGGTCGAAGCTTTGGTGGATCTGTTCGGCGATCTTTTCTAGTTTGTGCATGGGGACCTTTGCTTTCGCTTGCATGGTTTCATTCCTTGGGCGGTTCGGGCGGCGGTTGAATCCCCTTGAACAGATTGTCCGCCAGCGTACTTCCGTGCGGCACGTTGATCTCGCCAAAAGCGGCTTCGTAACGCGCGAGATTTTCCTGCAGGGCGCGCAGGAGCAGTTTCGCGCTCAGAGGCGTCATCAAAATGCGCGCCTGCACGAGCGACCTGGCTTCCCCCGGCAAGATCTGGGCAAAGTCGAGGACGATATCGACCGGTGAATGGGAAATCCGCGCCAGGTTGCTGTAAAGCGGTTTGAGCCCTTCCGGAATTTCCATTCTGGGGATCGGCGCTTGTTGTTGTGGGGCTGGTGTTGTCATGGTCTTTGGTCTTTTGAAAATAAAACAGGTCTAATCAAACAGGGTTCCCCGTTTCATTAGACCTGCCTGTAACAGGTTAGAAGGGTATGTCGTCCTCGGGCGGGAGTTCGGCGCTCTCGAAGCCGCCTCCCGGCACGAGCGTCTCGCTGCCATCGCCGCGCGAGGATAAAAATCGGACGGTGGCAGCCGTCACTTCGAAGGACGCGCCGACGGTTCCATCCTGCTTGGTCCAGATGCGCGGTCCGCCTGTTGTTTTATCCGGGACCAGGCGTCCTTCGACAAGGATTTTCATGCCTTTTTTGACGTATTGGTTGCAGGCTTCCGCCTGCTTGCCCCAGGCGGTGATTCTGAACCAGCAGGTCTCTTTGATTTGCTCGCCGTTGCCGGCGGTGTATTGCCGGTTGGTGGCGACGGAGAAGGAGGTGACTGCCTGTCCCGAAGGGGTGTAGCGCATTTCAGGGTCTTTGCCGACGTTGCCAACGATAATAACGGTGTGATACATGTGATAGGATCTCCTTTAGGTTTCAGGTACCCGCCGATTTCCGGCGGGGATCGGATGAACAAAATTATTTTACTCCATCCTCCCCTGTTCACCTAGAGATAAGCAATGCTCAATTTTTTCGCGTCGATCTGTATCATCTGCCGGGCGGCGTTCGTAAGGGAACCCAGGGGACGCGTAGTCAATCCATAAATCATCACGATACCCTACACTGCCTTGGAGGAAAAACGTGTCAATGGAAATGACCCCTTCCCGTTACCACCCCGTCCACGTTACGCTGCACTGACTGATCTTTCTTCTGGTCGCGCTGATGCTTGGCGCAGGGAAAGTTCTCATACCGGGCATCCCGGCGGACGACCCGCAAAAGGCGTTCGTGCTTCAGACCCACGCGTATATCGGCGGATTGATCGCCGTCCTTCTCGTCGTTCGCCTGATCCTTCGTTTCACCACGAAGAAACCCGCTCCCGCCGACGCCGGCAATGCCTTCCTGAACTTCCTCGCGAAAGCGGTTCATTTCATCCTGTATCTGCTGTTGATCGGCATGGCTGTCAGCGGACTGGGACTTTTCCAACAGGCGAATCTCCAGGCGGTGTTCAGCGGCGACGCGCCTTATCCGCAGGACTTCTTTCAGTACCTTCCGCGTCTTGGGCACGGATTGCTCTCGACGCTTCTGGTGTTGACGATCCTCCTGCACGCCGGGGCGGCGTTGTATCATCAGTTCGTCCGCAGGGATAATTTGCTGGCGCGCATGTGGTTCGGGAGGAGATAAGGATCGCGATGCCGATAGAACGGGCGCTGGTTTGCGGAAAACCGCAAATCGGCGCTCTTTTTACGCTCACGATTTCACGATCGGGTTCGAGCGCGTGAACGCGCCTGAATTGGTTATTGAATCCGACGTTTAATTGTTGTATAGCATGAATGCAAAGTCGCCTCGAGGATCCCTTTTTGATCGAAGGCAGGCATTCGGCTTTCAATGGATTGGCGGGACGCCCGTCATTTCAATTTGACGGGGATGGCGTTCTCGATGTCCCGGCAGCCTTCCGCCTGGCAGGTCTTCAATTGTTCGAGCCACGAATTCAGATTGGATAAGGTCTCGGGGCGCATTTCGGCGGCGAGGTTTTGTCTTTCGTAGGGATCGGCGGCCAGGTCGTAGAATTCAATCGTCCCATCGAAATATTCCACGTACAGATAAGTCTCGGTCCTGATGCTCCTGAAGATGAGCGCGCGGGATTCGCGGTTTGTGTATCCCGCCTCGACCAACAGCGCGTTGCGCCAATCCAACGCGGGCGCGCCCTGAGATTGCAACAACGGAAGAATGGACCTGCCGTCCACGAATTCGGCGGTCTTTGCCCCGGCGATCTCCGCAATGGTTGGGGCGAGGTCAATGTTGGCGGCTAACTGCGTGACGATGGTGTTTGGCGCGATGCCCGGCCCGCGCGCGTAGAACGGCACGTTGACGTCTTCAATGTAGGGCAAGCCTTTTCCGCCGGAGAAGTTATGTTCCCCCAAATGAAAGCCGTTGTCGGAGGTGAAAATGATATAAGTGTTTTCCAGTTGCCCGGTCTGTTCGAGCGTCCGGACGATCTCGAGGATCATCTCATCCACTGCCAGCAGAGTTTCGGCGCGGTTCCTGAAGAATCTGTTGGCGTCGAACGCGTCGAATTCCTCGCCGGGAACCGTCGCAATGTCGAGCACGACCGCTGGTTTTTCGTTGACGTCCTCGGTTAGAAAGGAGGGTTTTTGAGGATATTCCAAATCCGCCAGGAGACCTTCGTGGCGGGGCGCCGGAATGCTCGGTCCGTGCGGCGCGGTGGTCGAGATCAACAGGAAGAACGGAGAACGAGCCTCCAGGTTTTTTTCGATGAAACTGACGGATCTTTGCCGCAGCACGTCGGTGCTGTACTCCTCCGGCGAATAACCGTACTCGACCAGTTCGCCGTTTTCGTTCATGGTGTAGTTGAAGTAATACCCTCCCTCGTCGTTTTCAGGTCCGTGATGGAAGAAGGCGTGCCAGTCCGACCAGCCGGGGGGTACGTAATTGTTGCCGGCCGTGATCGGGTATCCGTTCATGTACTTTCCCATCAGCGCGGTTTCATACCCAGCCCTGCTTAACCATACGGCGATTGTTTCCTCCTCCATGCCGTTGCGAAAGAAATTCCTGAACCCCGGAGTGTTTTCGAGAATGTTCGTATTGTGCGGGTACTGTCCGCGAATCATGGAGGAGCGCGACGGACAGCATAAAGGGGATGTGACAAAGTAATTTGTGAACGTGACGCCCTGCCGGGCGATCAGTTCCTGCGTATGTTCCATCTGCGGCGCGAGGCTGAAATCCATGTCGTCGGTCAGGATGAGGATGACATTCGGCTTTCCCCTGCCGCTGGACGCTCCCAAAGCGGAGCAGGACGACCCCGCGATGAGCGAGGCGAGAATGACGAGGGTCAACACGTTCCAGATTTTCGTTTTATGTTTCATCAAAAGAGTTCCTTGTTGTTTTTTACTCGAATACGTCCGGCAGAGCCATTTCAGCCGCGCGGCATCCCTCCGCCTGGCAGGCGCTTAATTGTTCCAGCCAGGTATGAAGCAGGGACAGGGTCTTCGCATCGAGTCCGTTGGCAAGATTATCCATTTGATAAGGATCGGCAGACAGGTCGTAGAACTCCAGCTCGCCGGATTCATATTCCACGTAGGTAAACCGTTCGGCGCGGATGCCGCGGTAGGCGATGACGTGCGATTCCCGGTCGAGATAACCTGTTTCGAGCAACAGACCCTTTCGCCAGTCTGCATCCTCCCCCGGCTCCCCATGAAGGAACGGGACGAGGGAACGCCCATCCACGAATTCGGCGGATCGCGCGCCAGCCAGTTCGGCGATGGTCGGGGCGATGTCAATGTTCGCGGTCAACTGCGTGACCACTGCCCCGGGCTGGATGCCGGGACCCCTCACCAAAAGCGGGACGCGTATATCCTCCTCGTATGGCAGCATCTTGCCGGAAGGCAGGCTGTGTTCGCCCATGTGAAAGCCGTTGTCCGACGTGAAGAAAATGTACGTGTTCTTCAACTGCCCGTTTTGCTCCAGCAGTCGAACGAGGTCAGCCACCATCTCATCCACCGCCTGCATGGATCGGACGCGCCGCGTAAAGAGGTAATCCGCCTCCTCGTTTTCGATGATGCCGCCGGTCCGGCTGAGTTCGCGGATGATGAACGGCTTGTCGGAGATGTCCTCCTCGTGGAAGGAGGGGCTTTTCGGGTACGTCAGATCAGCATAAAGTCCCGCGTGACGCGGGGCAGGCTCGCTCGGTCCGTGAGGCGCATAGGGAGAGATGAAGAGGAAGAACGGAGAACGCTTGCGGAGGCTTCTTTCCACGAACTCGATCGCCCGGTCTCGTAAAACGTCCGTGTTGTAGTCTTCATCCTTTTTGCCGTACGTGACCAGCCTGCCGTTCTCGTTCAAAGTGTACCCGTAATAAAAATCGGGCGAAACGTGATAGAGAAGGACGCGCCAATCCGACCAGCCCGGCGGCACATAGGACCTTTTGACTCCGGCGGGATACAGGTTCAAATATTTTCCCATGTACGAGTTTTTATAGCCTGCTTTTTTCATCCACACGGCGATCGTATCCTCGTCGTTGCCGTTGCGATAAAACTGCTCGAAGCCGGGCGAGTTTTCGAGGATGCCCGTGTTGTGGGGATATTGCCCGCGCAGGGTGGAGGCGCGCGAGGGACAACACGCCGAGGAGGTCACAAAATAATTCGTAAACGTTGCGCCCTCCTGTCCGATGAGCCGGTTCGTATTTTCCATGTAGGGAAGCAGGGCGTAATCCATGTCGTCCGCCAGGATGAAAATGATATTGGGCGGCGGGTCTGCCAGCCTTTCCGATCTTTGTACGCCGTAAATCGCCCCCGCGATCAGGATGAGGAGAAGGACAAGGACTGCGCCAATCAATTTGACGTTTCTGTTTGTCATGCGAAGATTGCTCGTATTTGTTGATGTCCAGTTCGAAACTGGCGGGAAGCCCTGTCATGGGCGGGGTATTTATATCATCGTTCCATCAAACCTGTGAACCTCCCGGAACCCGCGCCGCCTTCTGGTAGCCGTTGGGTACCATGCCTCCTCCTGTGGGGAACCTTTTCATGCGGACCTTCGTCACTCCTCCGCACAATCTGGAGGCGCAATATGAAACTCACGACCAACTCGATCCTTATCCTCTCCGGCATTCTTGCCTTTACGATCATGGCTTGTTTTCCCATGACCATGCTTGTCATGCCGTTGCTCAAGCCGGAGCAGCCCGCCTCGGACGATCCCGTCGCGACGCTTCAGGTCATCGTCGAGCAGACCGTTCAGGCGATGACGCAGAACGCGCCCACGCAAACGCCCATCCCGCTGACAGCGACTCCGCTTCCTCCCACATTCACGCCTGTTCCACCGACCAACACGCCTCTTCCCACACCGACGGCTGTTTCGTACTGCGACTGGGTCGCGTTCGTCCAGGACGTGACCGTCCCCGACGGCGCGCACTTCACGGCTGGCGAGACCTTCACAAAGACCTGGCGCTTGAGGAACCGCGGCACCTGCACATGGACGCCGGACTACATGCTGGTCTTCGTGCGCGGCGACCGGATGAGCGATACGACCGCCGTCCACCTGCCCGGTTATGTATCCCCCGGTCAGAGCGTGGATGTGTCCGTCACGTTGACGGCTCCTGATAAGCGCGGCGCCTTCACCGGCTACTGGATGCTGCGCAATCCGTCCGGTGTGCTGTTCGGGTTTGGCAACAACGCCAACCAGGCTTTCTACGTGACGATCAAGGTGGATGAACTCGCGCACGGCGAGGTAACCGGGACCTTCCACTATCCCAGCGAGTTCAACCCGCTGCTGACGCTGTACTTTGAAAACGCGGCAACCGGAGAGATCATCCAGTTCTCCATTCCTGAGAGCAACCCCAATTACAGGGTCCTGCTTCCGAACGGAAGGTACTATGCCTACGCCTGGGCTCCCGGCTATAACCTGCAGGGCGCGTACGTCCACTCCGACCTGACGATGAAATCGTTCGTCGTCAAGGGCGGGCAGGTCACCAGCGGCATCAACCTCACGGACTGGAGTCCCCACCCTCACAGCCGCGGCGACTAGAACAACAGGGCGATCCGAAAGGATCGCCCTGTTTTATTTCATCATCCTCGCCGCGCGCCTCCGATCTCCACCGCGAAATTCGTCCCCCGATCCCATGGATAGACCTGACTCATCGAAGCGAAATACAATCCATCAGTTTCAAATTACCAGACCACATCCACCAATCCTGATTCCCGGATTGTCTTGTCGAAAGTAATCAACGTTGCCTCGTGTTCGATTGCCGCCGCAACGATGATGCGGTCGTGCATTTCGGGGATTGCAGTCAGGTTACGCAATTGCAGGGCGGTCTCATAGTCGAAATCCACAAAATCTATGTTGGGGCTGTTTTGAATTGCAAAGAGGATTTTTTCCAGGTCGGCTTGAACAGGCTTATTCTCGATCGTGAATATCAACTCGGCGAGAACCATCACAGGAATGAGCAATCTTGATTCCCCATTCGCCGCCTCCTCGAAAGCCCGCCGCGCCTCTTTTCCCAATTTGCCTGGCTTGTGAAACGCCCAAAGCAGGCTGTGAGTATCAACCATGTAGGTGGTCATTGCGCCTGCTTATTTGATCGTTTTTGCAAGTCTCTTTATTTTTGCAGTTGAGCGTCTCCGCGTACTGATCAACGCCTTTTCGAGCGCGGAAGATTCCTTTTCGGATAGGTTTTCCCACATACCGATAAGAGAGGCAAAAGACGTTTTCCGTTTCGAGGATCGTGTCGCTTTGACTCTGATCTCAACCACGCTATGCTCCGGCAGGTTCAATTTTTTTCTGGGCTTCAAGACGCCCTTTTCATATACCGCTTGAGTCGTAAAGGTTTCCATAACAGCCTCCGCCGTTATTATACGCTACTGCTGACTGCCCAACATCATCCTCGCCGCGCGCCTCCCGATCTCCACCGCAAAATTCGTCCCCCGATCCCATGGATAGACCTGACTCATC
This sequence comes from Anaerolineales bacterium, assembly GCA_013360875.1. Lineage (GTDB taxonomy): Bacteria > Chloroflexota > Anaerolineae > Anaerolineales > Villigracilaceae > Defluviilinea. Next base: position 28,991 of record JABWAU010000007.1, read on the forward strand.
GAAGCGAAATACAATCCTTCAATTGGCGTCTGAATCGCAGGGATATTCCTCGAATGATTCACCAGCGGCACGGGCTGGGCGTAATTCGTCCGGTTCACCCAGACCTTCTTCACCCAATCCCGTTCGAACGCGGGATTGAATTTTTTAAAGGCAGGCAGGAAACGCTCCAGCAATTCCTCGTCGCTCAACGAAAAATACTCGTGCCCCGCCTCCAGATAATCTCCCGCGTACACGAGATGGTCGCCGCCGAAATGTTCCCTCGAAACAAAATTCGTATGCTCCACCAGCGCCAGAAACGGATAGCCCGCCTCCTTCGGCAGGTTGAACCAGTAATACCCTTCCCGCGATAATTGATGTTTCAACGACAACACCATTACCACCGCGCCCATGGACTTCAACTCGAGCAATCCCTTGAGATAATTTTCTGGAAGACCCGGACACATCCTCGCCATCAGATTCGGGGACGTGGTGACGAGGACTTGATCGAACGATTCGGATTTCCCCTCGCTTCGCACTGACAATTGAACCTGTTCCCGTTGAATGGACTCGACTCTCACCCCCAGCCGAATCTCCACACCCATCCCGCGCAGTTTCTCCGCGAACATGTCGGCGAATCGCTGAAAGCCTCCCTCGAACGTGCCGAGGCGCGTCGTCCGCGCCTTGATGCGCGCCCACATCCACGCCATGTTGACGTCTTTGTAATACGGACCGAACTTCCCGATCAGTAACGGCTTCCACATCTGCTCGTAGACGCGTTTACCCGCGTATTTGCACATCCATTCGTCGGCGGTGAATTGTTCGAGGGCTTTCCAGTTGTTCGTTAAACGGAGGAATAATCCGACGAAGCCAAAGCGAATTTTATCGAGACCAAACCCAAGTCCCGGAAAGAGAAGCGCCTTGAGGATCGAGTCGAAGGGATAAAATTTTCCGTCGTGATACATCACGGTCAGTGGACGAGGAAACATCACTTTGTCCATCCAGCCCAATTCCTCGATCAACGCGAGCATGTGCTTGTCGGATGCAAACCAGTGATGATAGAACTTCTCCACCGACCAGTCCCAATACGGCTCTTTGAATCCGCTTGCCAGCCCGCCCACGTATTCTGCGGATTCGTAAATGGTCACCTCGTGCTCTGCTTTTCTCAAATCGTACGCGGCTGCCATGCCTCCAAACCCCGCGCCGATGATGGCGATTTTCATGTACTCTCCAAGTGAATACCGTCCCGAAGGTTTGAATCACTCAACACTGACATTCAAGAAACCTTCGGGACGTTCCAGGTCAAAATTATTTGCTTCTCTTCTCGATCATTTCCGCAAGGAGTTTGAGCCTGCCCCACTTCTGGCGGACGATGTAGATCATCGCCAGGTTTTGCAGCCAGCGCATCTCGCACTTCGGATTCTCCGCCAGTTGCTCGAAGACATCTATGGCTTTGTCGTCGGTGCGGCGGGATTTGGCATACTCCACCGCCAACTGGACGAGGTAGGCTTCGCGTTGTTTTTGAAGTTGCGCGGTCTGCGCCAGGTTTATCCGCGTTTGCCCGATGCGTTCCCTGACCCTGGCGACGGCTGTCTCCAACTCCTCCACGGTGAAAGGCTTGATAAGGTATTCCTGCACGCCGATGGACATGGCGGTTTGCAGGGTGGTCGCGTCCTTTTCGGCGGAGATGATCACGCAGCCGGTGTCGGGACGGATCTTCAGGATCTCCCGGTAGGCGGTCAAGCCGTCCATTTCGGGCATGTTGATGTCGAGGAGGACGATGTCAGGATGATGTTCTTTTGCAAGTTGAACAGCCTGTACTCCGTTGGAGGCGATGGCGACCACTTCCAGGTCGTCTATGGTTGCCAGCATCAGGCGGGTATTGCGGCGCGTTTCCTGAACGTCGTCGGCGATAAGCGCCCTCATTTTCCTGTTTGGATGTCCTACGGGCTGTGTCATTTGGACACCTTGCCTTTTCCTGAATAAACGCTCCTCATCCGATTATCAGTAGATCACGAAAGCGCGTATTAGGCGGTCTCTACCGCCGTATTTGCGCCGGAGGGCGCAAATTACGCGCTGTTTTCGTGAAGTACTGATTATCGCCCAAGTATAACCCAGGTCAGTTTGCGCGCCTGCGACTTGACGCCTGCCTCTGGAGGGTGTGTGATAATCGCAATGATCGGGCGGCTCAGGGACCTGCCGGCACACCACCGGCGGCTGAACTGGGCGGAAACCCCAACGGGGACCCCGATCTGTTTGTTTTTAATACTCCGACAATATCTCATCAACCGTGATTGCCTTGTTGGCATTTTCTGCTTTCTTATAGACCGCAATCGCCCTGGAATGAGCGCCTGATTTCTTGCCAATGGAGGCGAAACGGATTCTGGTTGAGTCGAATTTAATCCCTTTGCGGCGAAGCATGTTTAGAAGATATAATTTTATGTCCGCACCCCAGCCGGGATATTCCATGTCAATCACAATTTCGGATAATCGGGAGATGTGATCTTTCAGCAGCAAATACAACCCTGCTGCAAACAGTTTTGAATACATAAATCTCCCTGACCGCCCGTGTTTTCTTAGTGTCTCAAGGCATTTCCGCTTGACCGTTGCAGGAATCAGAATGGCATAATCCCATCCATTCGAAAACGCCAGCACCGTAGGGACTCTGGTATCGCCGGTCTTCCCGCTCTGATCCACCTCAACTCTCATCGGTGCTCTCCCCCAACTCACCCCGGATCTCGTCGCTCCAATGGATGCCTTCACGCGCCAGGTAGTACGCGCCCAGCAATGTGATCGGCAGCCACAACGCGACGTGAAGCACGAGCGTGTATCCCGCCGCGACCGAGTGTTCCACGCCGTACGCCGTCAGCACCGCGATGCCGGGCGCGTCGAACGTGCCGATGTAACCGGGCGCTGAAGGGATGGTCGTTGCCAGGTTGACGATCCCGTTCATCAGCATCAGTGTGAAGAAAGTGGCGTTGAAATCAAAAGCGTGCATCACGAACCAGTATTTCCCCGTTTCCAACAGCCAGATGACGACCGAAGCGAAGAAGACCATCAACACGTTGAAAGGGGAGCGGAGGAACGCCAGCCCGTTGAGAAACTTGTTCATCAGGCTGGTGATCCGCTCGTGTAGTCTCTTCGGCAGGAGGCGTTCGATGAACCACGACCCGACGGTCGCGGTCTTTTGCGGGAACATGGCGGCAAGGAGAAATACGACCAGCGCGCCGATGAAGACTCCCGTCCCGATCAACGCCACCTGTTGAATGTTCCCGACAAAGCCGGATGCGCTCGTCAGTTTTGCCAGTTCGGGCAGGTTGACGAAGACGAAGGAGAGCATCACGACTCCATCAAAAATGCGCTCCACGATGATGGTTGCCAGCGACGCGGAAACGGACATGCCCTCCCTGCGTTTGAGGATCACCGCGCGCAGCACCTCTCCCGCCCGCGCCGGGTAGACGTTGTTTCCCATGTACCCGATGGTTGTGATGGGAAACATGATCCTGGTGGGAATCTTCTTGATGGGACCGAGGAGGTAATGCCACCTCCACGCCCGCACCCACACGCCGACGAAATAGACGCCGATTCCCGGAAGAAGCCAGATGTAATTCGCCTCTTTCACCGCCTCCCAAAATTCCCCAAGATGCAAACCGCCTAACGCCAGCCAGATAAAAAGGACGCTGATCAACGCCCCGAGCCAGAATTGCCATTTTTTCATATTGCGGATTGTAACATGCTGGAGGGTGCGACCTTCATCCGCCCATTTCGTAAGTCCTCAGCGGAGGAAATATGTCGAACAAGCCCTGGTGGCTGATCCTGTTTCTCAACGTCCTGCTGATTGACGTTCTCCTCGCGGGGATCGTCATGGCATGGTCGTGGATCGCCGCCGATTTCAGCGTCGTTTCGATGAGCAACCGCTTTTTCATTTGCGGAATTGCCGTCATTGTCATCGGCGTATTCGGGATCCACGGATACAAGACCTATCTCGGCAATTTTTCCATGACCTATTCCCAATCGGTCAGCGATATGAACACGGCGGAACGGACCAGCCTGATGATGAAGGATTTGCTCCGGGGCTATGGCTTTTCCATTGTGATGTTCATCGCCGGTGGGCTGGCGATTCTGGCCGCCGTCCTGGTTTCGTAATTCCCCGGCCGGTCTTGTTATAATTTGCTTATGCAAATCAACCAGCCCGCGCCCGACTTTGAATTACCCGATCTGGAGGGCAGCCTTCACAGGCTGAGCGATCATCGCGGCAGGATCGTCATCGTCAACTTTTGGTCGGCGGAGTGTCCTCATTCGGAGCGGGCGGATGGGTTGATCCTCGATTGGCTGCAGCGATGGGGCGAAAGGGTGGAACTGCTCTCGATCGCCTCGAATCGGAACGATTCCGCTCAAAGCGTGGAAGAGGCTTCTCGAAACCGAAGCATGCCCGGGGTCCTGATGGACGCGGATCACGTTGTCGCCGACCTCTATGAAGCGATCACGACCCCTCACGTCTTCGTGATTGATGGGGATGGAATCCTGCGTTATCGCGGCGCGGTGGACGACGTTACGTTTCGTCAAAGAACAGCCACACGCTTCTTCCTCGAAGAAGCAGTTGACGCGCTGCTCGAGGGGCGTTCCCCCGCGCTGACGGAAACCCGCGCCTACGGCTGCGCCATCGTGCGGGAAATTTGATAGAATCGAACCGTGATCGAGACGCCCGCCAGAATCGCCTTTTTGAAAAAGATCCACCTCTTCTATGGTTTGGAGGAAGACGAACTCGAAGCCATCGCCGAGGAATTGAAGGAGGTGTTCGTCTCCAATGGAGAAGTCGTCTTCGAGCAGGAGGGCAGATCGGAAAGTTTTTACATGATCTACCGGGGGAGCGTGCGCATCGTTCGCAAACAGCAGAACAAGGAAATTCAACTGGCGGTGCTGGTGAGCAGCGACTATTTCGGCGAAATGGGGTTGATCGCCCGGCGCAAACGGTCCGGCACGGTGACGGCGACCAGCGACACGACGCTTCTCGTGTTATCGCGCGAAGATTTCGAAAAACATTACAAGAGAGCCACGCAACTGCGCCTGAACATGGACGTGGCTGTGCGGAGCCGCAAGTTGGCGCGCACCCTGCGCTTCAAATGGTTGAGGCGCGACGAGGTGATCTACTTCCTGGCGCGCAAACATCCCATCGTTTTGTATCAAAAGTTGATCCCGCCGGCGCTCGCGCTGATCGTGCCGTCGTCGTTGTTTTACGCGTATGCGTTCATTTTGTCGTATGTCATCGTTGCCCTCGCGGCGGTCCTCTCCCTGATTGCGGCGGTCGGCTGGATCTGGTGGACCGTCGTTGATTGGGGCAACGATTATTACATCGTCACCAACCAGCGCGTGGTCTGGCTCGAAAAGGTCATCGGTCTTTACGACAGCCGCCAGGAATCGCCGCTCAGCACGATCCTCTCGGTCAATATCGAAACGACCCAATTGGGACGCATATTCGATTTCGGGAACGTCATCGTCCGCACGTGGGTGGGGCGGATCCCCTTCAATCACGTGACGCATCCCGAGCAGGCGCAGCACATGATCGAGGAATATTGGAATCGGACGAAGGAGCAAGCCACGAGCCTGGAAAAGGAGGCGATGAAGAACGCCATCCGCAGGCGGCTTGGACTCTCGGTTCCTCCCCAGCCGAAAACTGATGCGCCCGCCCAAACCTCCCCTCCGCCCAAACGAAAGTCTGCGGTCGCCCTCCTGAGGCTTCTGGGCGCGAACACGCTCAAACTGCGTTATGAAACGGGCGAAAGCGTGATCTACCGCAAGCATTGGGTGGTGCTGTTATTCCAGGCGTGGATGCCGTTCATCGGATCCGTCGTGCTGCTTTTCCTCCTCCTCGGACGGTTGATCCGGATCATCTTCGATCCCAATATCGTGTTGTTTCCCTCCGGCAACGGTTTCAGCCTCGATACCTGGGTGACAGTGTACTTACTTGCCTTCCTGCCGTTCCTTGCATGGCTGGGTTACGAAGTCCTGGACTGGAGCAACGACAAGTTCGAAGTGACCCCTGAACAGATCATTGACATTGATCGCAAACCGTTCGGCACGGAATCGCGCAACGCGGCGCAACTGGAAAGCATATTGGGAACCAACTACATCCGTGAGGGAATTCTGGGCAACCTCTTCAATTACGGCACGGTGTACATCACCGTCGGCGGGACGAAACTCGCCTTCGAGGACGTGATGGATCCCGCCACCGTCCAATCGGACATTGACCGCCGCCGCATGGCGCGCAAGGCAAAACAGGACGAAGCCCGCATCTCCGCCGAGCGCGAGCGCATGGCGGAATGGCTGGCGACCTATCATCGAAACGCAAGGGATTTTTATAACGAAGAGGAGAACAAGCCCAAAACCGGGTAAAATCGCCCCCATCCTCTTTCGCCAGGCCGGGCGGGAGGAAATCATCAAAGGTAGAACAATATAGAATGACCCTTCGCAAAATCGTAACCCTTCCAGACCCCGTATTGAAACGCAAAGCCCGCCCGATCTCCAAATTCGACAAGGACCTCCAGACCCTCATTGACGACATGATCGAGACCATGCGCGAAGCGCCGGGCGTCGGTCTTGCCGCGCCGCAGATCGGTCTGTCCGAACGCCTGATCGTGGTCGAATATTACGAACGCGAAGAGGACGAGGAGAAGGAGGACGCGCCAAAGAAAGTCTGGGCGGTGATCAACCCCGAGATCGTCAAAGCCTCCGAAGAGACCACGATGGGCGTGGAGGGATGTCTTTCCATCCCCGGACTGGTGGGGGAGGTGGAACGTCACGCGGAAGTGCAGGTAAGGGGATTGAACCGTCACGGCAAGCCGATGAAGGTCAAGGCAAAGGGCTGGCTGGCGCGCATCTTCCAGCACGAGGTGGATCACCTGAACGGCATTCTCTTCCCGGATCGCGCCACCCGCGTCTGGCAGCCGAAACAGGAAGTGGAAGAGCAACAGGAATTTTGAGACTCGTGTTGCGTGATTATGAACCTGCGCCATATCACCGCCCGGGATATTCCCCGCCTGCGTCAATTTTGGATCGAGCATTGGGGCGGGGAAGAGATGGTCGCGCGCGGCAATATCCACCGCCCTGAACAACTCGATGGGTTTGTGATCGAAAACGGGAATGAGTGGATCGGCTTACTTACGTTCATCATCAAGGAAGGCGAATTGGAGATCACTTCGTTGGATAGTTTGCGCGAAGGCCGGGGCATCGGGACGACATTGATCCATACGGTCGTGGAGGAGGCGCGAAAACGCAATTGCAAACGCGTCTTTCTCATCACGACCAACGACAACCTGCACGCGCTCGGCTTTTATCAACGGCGCGGCTTCGAACTGGTCGCCGTTCATCGCGGCGTGGTCAATGAATCGCGAAGGATCAAACCGAGCATTCCGTTGATCGGAATGAACAATATCCCGTTGCGCGATGAGATCGAGTTGGAGATGGTGTTGTTGAAGTAGGCAGGCAGACAGGCGGACAGGCACACAGGCACACAAGTAGACAAGCACACAATTCTCCAATCCTCCCATTTCCCAATCCCCCCCATGTACCTCCGCCGCCTCTCCCTCACCAACTTCCGAAACTTTGCCCGCTTGGATCTCGATTTTCCCCAACGGGTGGTTTTGCTTACGGGAGCCAACGCGCAGGGCAAAACCAGCATACTCGAAGCCGTTTATTTCCTCGCGGCATTCACGTCCTTTCAGACCCACGCAGATCGCCAACTGATCAACTTCCACGAAGCGAAGAAGAATACTCTCGCGGTTACGCGCCTCGTCGCGGAGTATCAACGCGGCAGGAGCAAACATCGCATCGAAGCGCGGCTCATCCTCGAACCGGTCGGGGTATTGAACGGTCAGCGCCTGCGCAAGGAGGTTTTGCTCGACGGCGTGAAGAAACCGGTCAACGAGGTCATCGGTCATTTCAACGCCGTCATCTTCGCGCCGCAGATGTCGCAGATCATCGAGGGCGCGCCGGAAGACCGCCGGCGTTATTTGAATCTTGCCCTGGCGCAATCCGTGCCTGCTTATGCGCGCGTATTGGGCGAATACAACCAGGCATTGACTCAGCGAAATGCGCTGCTCAAAGCGTTGTACGAACGCAGGGGCGCCGCCTTGAGCTTGTCGAAGGGAAACGGCGACCAGCTCGAGGCGTGGGATGAAGCGTTGACGCGTCTCGGATCGCAGATCATTTTGTGGCGCATCTCAGCCATTCAGCGGATCGAACACCTCGCTTCGCGCGTACATCACGAACTGACTCACGGAACCGAGATCCTTCGTCTTGCCTATCAGCCTGCTTTCGATCCGTTGCCGAAACCGAATGGGCAAATGGGCTTGCGGCTGAATACGGTCGTGGATCGCTCGCATCTGGAACTGGACGAAATCCAGGATGGCTTTCGGGGGCGCCTGCGTGAATTGCGAAGCGAAGAGCTCGCGCGCGGCGTGACGACGATCGGCCCGCACCGCGACGAATTGCGTTTTCTCGCCAACGACATTGACCTGGGTGATTACGGTTCGCGCGGGCAGATCCGCACCGCCCTGCTTTCGTTGAAACTTGCGGAGGTCAATTGGATGAAGGAGCGCACCGGCGAGTGGCCCGTGATTTTGCTGGATGAGGTGATGGCGGAACTCGACCTGCAGCGCCGCGCCGACCTGTTGAAGTACGTCGGCGAAAGCGAACAGGTGTTGTTCACGACGACCGATTTGAATTTGTTCGCGCCCGGATTCGTGGAGCAGGCGGAGGTGTGGAAAGTGGAAAGCAGGGGAGTAAAGAAGTAGAGGATTGGAGAATCGAGTAAATGGTAATTGGTAATTGTGGCTGGGGACTCATGTACGTGTTTACCTGTGAACCTGTATACTTCGGTATTATGACCCTATCCGATTCTTTCATCCAATCCATTCTCGAAAAAATAGACTCGCCCGATGTCGTTGGCGTTGGCGTCGTGGGCAGTTATGCGCGCGGGCAGGAGTCAAAATATAGCGACGTTGACCTCGACATCTTCGTCGGTAGATTGCCCGAAAGCGAATACGACCGATACACGTTGCGATATTGGGACGGGAAACTGATCAGCCTGAAATACACGCTGCTCGACGATGAGCGCGCCGCGTTGACGAACCCTCGGCGGGCGATCTGGGCGGCGCCTGGCTTGCGCGGGATGAAGATCGTTCTCGATAAGGACGGTTCGTTGTCTGCGTTGCAGAAAGCCGCGCAGGAGTTCGATTGGTCGCCTCTGCAACCCGAAGCGGATGAATTCGCTGCGGAGCAGGTGGTGGGCTGCGCGGAGGAGGTGCATAAGATTTTGAATGGTCTTGCGCGTGGGCACGAATCCACAGTGTTGTATGCGACGTGGGGACTGGTCAGGAACGTGCTCGAAGCGGTAGCGGTACAACGCAGCATTATGATCGTCAGCGAGAACCGTTATTTCGATCTGATCCAGGATTCGGTGGGGCGCGATTCGAAATGGACGCGCGCCTTCAGAATGGCGTGGGGACTTGACGCGAATTCGTCCCAATATCAAACGCGCGGCGCGGCGGCGCTCACGTTGTACCGTCTCACCGCGGCGATGTTCGATGGCTTGATCCCTGAAAAGCATCGTGAAGTCGTGAACACTACGTTGCTTCTCATCAAAGAGGCTGGTTACGCATGAAACAACTTGCGAAACGCGCACTAAATATTCACGAGAAATTGCTTGCATTCTATGGCGAGCCGATCTGGCGCAACCCGCTGCCCGCCATTGACGAACTCGTCTCGACCATCCTTTCGCAAAACACGAACGACGTGAACCGCGACCGCGCCTTCCATGCTTTGCGCGCGAAGTTCCCGACATGGGAGGAAGTGCGTGATGCAAAGACAAGGGACGTGATCGAAGCCATCCGCCCCGCTGGTCTCGCAAATCAAAAAGGTCCGCGCATTCAACAAGTGTTGAAAGCCATCACCAAAGAACGCGGCAGTTTGGACTTGTCTTTTCTTGCGGAGTTATCTGTGGACGAAGCGCGCGCATGGCTGACGAAATTCAACGGCGTCGGTCCGAAGACAGCCGCCATCGTCCTGTGCTTTTCGTTGAACAAACCCGCCTTCCCCGTGGACACCCACGTCTACCGCGTGACGGGGCGCATCGGACTCCGCCCGGAGCGGATGACCGTCGAACAAGCCCATCCTCATCTGGAAGCCTTATTCCCGCCTCAAACCTACTACGCCGCGCATTTGAACCTCATCCGCCTCGGACGCGAAATCTGCACCGCGCGCAAAGCGTTCTGTGAGAAGTGCCCGATAAAGAAGTTGTGCGATTATGGAAGAAGCCGTTAGTCAATTGGTCTGATAGTCGCCTGGTCTGACAGTCTAATTGTCTGCGAGATGAGCGCGACGCAGTTTTGACGATGGGACGATGTGACTGGGCGACTACGCGACTACCTATTATCCCCATCCCCTCGAATCTTTCCCCTCTCCAACCGGTCATATAACTTGGCGATATTGTATTCAGCGATCTCATCCAGTGACAAGTCCAACTCGGTGGCGACCTGCGCGAGATACCACAACACGTCGCCCAGTTCGGCTTTGAGCGCTTCGCGTGTCTCCTCGTTGATGTAGCCGTCCTTATCGCGAAACACCTTCTTGATCTTGCCCGCCACTTCACCTGCTTCATTGGCGAGTCCCAGCACGGGGTAAATGACAGGGTGTCCGATGGCGGGGTAGCCTGCCGTCTTGCGTGATTTGGTTTGGTAGTCGTTGAAGTTCATGAATTGATCTTCCCTGCCAACCCTCTCCACCATTCGTCCCTCTCCCCCGGCACAAAGGGAGTGTACAACGTCAGCCGGTCGGCAATTCCTTCGTAGCGTTTCTTCAAGTCGTCTGCCAAGCGTGTTTCATCGGTCACCAGGCAAAACTCGTTCAGCATCTCATCCGTGATGAGCATGGGCATCTCCGCCCATTCGCCCTTCGCCGCATGCGCGGATAGTGTCTCTGCGACGCCGCTCCAGCCATGCAAGTCCATGACGGGGCGGTAGGAGGGCGTGGAGGCGTAGAACGAAATCTGCGCGCGGGCAAAGTTCATCTCTTCGGGGGTCGTGGCGATGAAGGCGGTTACAGAAACCGACACATCTTTCCTCTTTCTACTTTCCTTCTTCGCGCCTTCTTCAATCGCGGGCAGTATCACCTCTTTCAAATAACGCGGACTGTTAAACGGATGCGCATGGAATCCCTCGCACATCTCACCTGCCAGTCTGGCAAGTCCGGTGTTGACGCCTGCTATATAAATTGGGATGTTTGGATGTTCGATGGCTCCTGCATTGAAGAACGGCGACATGAGCGTGATCTTGTAATACTCGCCACGATAATTCAACTTCGTCCCATTCTGCCAGCAATCCCAGAAAGCGCGGATGACTTCGATCTGCTCACGCAGTTTCTTCACAGGCGACTCGGGCCAAAGCTGACCAAATCGCCGTTCGATGTGCGCTTTGACTTGGGTGCCGAGTCCGAGGATGAATCGCCCGTCCGATTGCGCGGCGAGGTCCCAGGCGGTGTAAGCCAGATTCGCCGGAGAACGCGCAAAGGAAACCGCGACAGCCGTCCCGAAGTTGAGACGCGCCGAGTGTTCGGCGATCAAGGCACAGGGCAGGAAGGGATCATGTTGAGTCTCCTGAGTCCACAGCGCGTCGAATCCAGTCTCCTCCGCGGCTTTCGCAATCGCAGGGACGTCTTTCAAACCGACAATGGGAAGTGCAGCGTCGAGTTTCAATTCTCCATCTCCAGTCTTTAATTTTCCAACAGATACGCCATGATCCAATTCGTCGTCGCGTTCAAGCCATCCATGTGCGCGCGTTCGTAATTGTGCGAGGCGTCAATGCCGGGACCAATCAACGCCAGCGCCACATCGCCGCCCGCACGCCAGAACGCCTCGCCGTCTGAGCCATAGAACGGATACACGTCGGTCTTGTACGGAATGCTGTGTTTTTCAGCGAGGGCGCGCAACTTCCTGTTCAATCCCTCGTGATACACCCCGCCGCTGTCCTTGATGCACAACGTCGCGTGGAATTCATCCGACTCCTGTCCCGCGCCGACCACCGCCATATCCACCGTGACCAATTCTTCGACATCGGATGGGATTCCCGCCGACGCGCCGTGACCGACCTCCTCATAATTGGAGATGTGGAAATAAACGCTTCGCGCGGGACTTAGACCTGCCTCTGCCAACGACTTGATCGTCGCGACAAGATTTGCCACGCAAGCCTTGTCGTCGAGAAACCGCGAGCGGATGAAACCATTTGTAACCTCCACGCGCGGATCGAACGCCACACAGTCGCCAATGTTGATCCCCAACTCTCGAGTCTCTTTTTCGCTGTTCGTCTTCACATCCAGACGGACTTCCATGTGATCGTCATCACGGGGAGTCTTGGCTCCCTCCGCGCCGTGGACGTGTCCCGACGCGGTTTCGATCAATACTGATCCGCGTACCTTTTCGCCTTTCGAGGCGAACACCCACACGCCTTCGGTTTCCACGCTGTTCCATTGAAGCCCGCCAATGCGACTCAACTTCAATCGTCCGTTTGGCTTGATCTCCTTTACCACTGCCCCGAGCGTGTCCACATGCGCGGTCAATGCGACGGGAGGCAGGTCATTTTCCACTGTCCACTTTGCGATCAACGCGCCTTTGCGGGTTCGCGATAATTCCAGTTGCCTGTATTGCGACAACTCTTTTTCCACGAACGCAATCGCAGGCTCCGCAAAGCCGGTGGGCGAGGGGATGTTGAGCAGGTCAACGAGGAATTTGGTGAAGTATTCCTGATCTATGGCTGGTAGTGACATGGCTCTCCTCTTTATGATGTTTACACGTTTACAAGTGAAAGCGTTTGAACGTTCAAACCTGCCAACATTCAAACGTTTAGACCCTCAAACGCTTTAATTTTCTCCCTCCACTCGTGCGGAATGGAAATGGTTTTTTCGGCGCGGTAATCATACGTCACCATGACCACCTCGCCCTTTGCCAGCACCTTGCCGGTCTCCGCGTCCACGATGTTCTGCTCCCACGTCATGGATTTGTTCCCCAATTTTGCCGCATGAACCCCCACCTTGATCTTTTGCCCGAAATAGACGGGTTCATGGTAGGTAATATGCACGTCGGCAAGGATGACTCCAATTTCCATGAACGATTGGTCTTTTGTGAAAAGCCCCAGTTCGATCATGTAGGCGATGCGCCCCTGCTCGAAATAGGTCAGATGCTTGGCGTTGTTGACGTGTCCCTGCGGATCCAGATCCCCGTAGCGGACTTCGATGGGATGGTAGAAGTGATAATCGCTCATAAAGAGCGATTATACCGTTTCACGAAGTCCCGCTTCGACTACAGACCTCGCTCCGCTCGGTTTTCCGCTCAGCGCGATGGGGGTAAAATTTAGAAAATTTGTGCTATACTCCGCCGTATGCCCATCATCCGTTCATCAGAAATCGGAACCTACCTCTACTGCCGCCGCGCCTGGTGGTATAAAAAACAGGGATTTGAATCCGCGAATCAGACCGAACTCGCCGCCGGGACGGAACTCCACGTGCAGCACGGGCGGCAGGTATTGGCATCGTCCATCACGCGGACGGTGGGACTGATCCTGCTCATGGTTGCGCTGATCTTGCTGGTGGCGTATTGCGCGGCAAGAATCCTCTAATTCCCCAGTCTCCAATCCCTAATTACCAATTACCCCTCACGTATCCCGTAACTTGTAACTCGTTATGCTCTACCTCTCCCTCGCCCTGCTCTTCTTCGCCTTTCTCTTCTTCTGGCAATCCAACCGCCAGCGGAAAGCCGCGGGTCTGCCCGGTGGGCGCGTCATTTACACCGATACGCGCGGCTGGAGCAAACTGGAAAAACCGCTCTACTATGCCCCGCTCGATCTGACAGGCAAGCCCGATTACCTTATCGAACAGAATGGAAAAATCATTCCCGTGGAGGTGAAATCAGGGCGCGCGCCCGAAGCGCCGTATGACTCGCATATCTATCAACTGGCATCGTATTGCCTGCTGGTGGAGAAAACCTACGCCAAACGCCCCCCGTACGGAATCATTCATTATGAGAACCGCGACTTTGCCGTGGATTACACGCGTGAGTTGGAATCGTCCCTGCTCGACCTGCTGGCGGAGATGAATAGGGACGAACGCAGGAAAGAGCTCCCTCGATCACACGAGCAGGCGTCCCGTTGTAAGCGATGCGGGTTTCGGGATGTGTGCGATCAGAGACTGGGGTAAAAGTACACAGGTAGTCAAGTACACAGGTTGAAAGTGGAACAACTGGTGTCCCTGTGTACCTGTATACTTTATAATAACGCCATGCCCGATCCTTTTATCCCCAAACGCCCCGTCATCACAGCCTATCCGCGGATGCCCGAGGCATCCGCGGAAGCGGAGGCAATGTCCGCCTATTTCAAGGAAAAGGGGATGGACGCGCCGTTCGGTTCTCTTTATGACGAGGACCTGCGCAGGCGGGTGCGGAACCGGGAATTCGACATGCTTGTCATTGCGGGCGGCGATGGGAGCGTCCTCCGCGCGGGTCACTTGTGCGCTCCTCTCGGTTTGCCGATCCTCGGGGTCAATTTGGGCAGGCTTGGGTTTCTGATCCAGGTTGATCGTCACGAATGGCGCGAATACTTCGATAAATTATTGAACGGCGAAGCGTGGATCGAAAACCGCATGATGCTCCACGCGGAACACATTCGCGCGGGCGACTCGCAAGGCACGTGGAACGCGTTGAACGAAGTTGTCGTCGGGCGCGGACAGATCCTGCGCCCGGTGCGGCTTTCCGCCTCGGTTGACGGACGTCACCTGACAAGTTACGTCACTGATGGGTTGATCGCCTCCACCGCTACAGGTTCGACCGCGTACGCTCTCGCGGCGGGTGGACCGATCCTGCCGCCCGAACTGCGCAACATCCTGCTCGTGCCGATCGCGCCGCATCTTTCCGTGGACCGCGCGGTTGTCCTCTCCGAAGGTTCTACGGTGAGCATCCTTGTGCGAGGCGACAACGCCGTCCTGAGCGTTGACGGGCAGCCTTCGATCGTGCTGATGGAGGATGACCGCGTGGATATCCGCGCCGCAGACGTGACCGCGCAATTCGTCCGTTTTGGGGATCCGGGTTACTTCTATCGAAACCTGACCGCGCACATGAACGAGAACTCTTTGGGATTGCCGAGATGACCGAAAAAACACCCGAGACCCTCTATTGCTACGTGCATCCGAACCGCGAAACCTCCCTGCGTTGTAATAACTGCAACCGCCCGATCTGTGCCTCGTGCGCGGTCCGCACACCGACGGGCTATCGCTGCAGGGAATGTGTGCGTGAGCGGCGCAAGACCTTTGACACAGCCGAATGGTATGACTATGTTTTGGGTTTTATCGCCGCGGCGTTTCTTTCGGGCATTGCGTCCTTCCTCGTCACGTTGATCGAGGGCATCGGATTCCTTGGCTGGTTCATCATTTTTTTCGGCGCGCCGACCGCAGCGATGACGATCGCTGAAGGGGTGCGCGCGGTCACACGCAAGCGTCGTTCGCGCCCGCTGTTCATCACGGTCGCTGTGGGTGTCGTGCTGGGCGCGGCGCCTTTCATACTGTTTCAACTGCTTGCCTTCGACGTTTTTGGCATCATCTTCCAGGCGATCTATCTCGTCATTGTCACCCCTGTTGTGTACACGCGGCTTTCCGGAATCCAACTGTTCAGATAAACCATGCTAACCGAACTCCACATCCAAAACTTCGCGATCATAGATAAACTCGACCTGCGCTTCGGGCCCGGTCTCATCATCCTCACCGGCGAGACGGGCGCCGGCAAATCCATCATCCTCGACGCCGTAGTCATGCTCATCGGCGGGAAGGCAGATACCACCTTCGTCCGCACAGAGTCAGACGCGGCGCTGGTCGAGGGGGTGTTCCAGTTGAAAGGTCCAGAAAGAGAAGCGGTGCATGAGATTCTGAATCGCGAAGAGTTGATGGACGACCCCGATTACGTGACCCTCTCCCGCGAGATCCGCAAGGAGGGACGGAGCGTGGCGCGCGTCAACGGGCGGACTGTCGCTGTCTCGTTGTTGAAGGAGATCGGCGCGCTCGTGGTGGACATCCACGGGCAGGCGGAACATTTGTCTCTGCTCGATTCACGCGCACACCTGGGCCTGCTCGACCGCTACGCCGAAATTTCACGACCCCTCAGCGATTATCGCCAGACCTACCATGCCTTGTTGAACCTGCGCCGCGAGTTGAACGAACTGCGAAAGGCGCAAGCCGATGCCGACCGGCGCATCGAGATGTTGACGTATCAGGCGGAGGAGATCGAAGCCGCGCGTTTGAAGGTGGGCGAGGATGAGGAGTTGCGTCACGAACGTGACCGGCTTGCCAACGCCGAGTCGCTAGCGCAGAACGCACAGGAGGCGCTTGCAATCCTCGATGAAGGCTCGCCCGAAATGCCCGCCGCAAGCGACCTTATCGGGCAGGCCGCGCAGGCATTGAGCGCGCTGGCAAAACTCGACCCGGCGCAAAATGAATTGGCGAACCAGGCGGAAGTGTTGCTCGATACGATCTCCGAGATCGTCCATAACCTGCGGAACTATCTGGACGAAATCGAGTTCAATCCGAAGCGGCTCGACGAAGTGGAGGAACGGCTCGACCTGATCCATTCTTTGACTCGCAAGTATGGTGGAAGCATTCCTGCAGTCATCGCCTACGGACAGGACGCGCGCAGGCAACTGGAGACGATCACGGGCGCGGTGGAACGTATTGAGATGCTCGAACTGGAGGAGGCGAACCTGTTGCATCAACTCGCCCGGCAGGGCGGCGCGTTGAGCGAAAAACGCAAGTCCGCCGCGGAGGCAATGAGCAAAGGCATCGAATCCGAACTCAACGATTTGCGGATGTCCGCCGCGAAATTCCGCGTGGACTTTCAGACCAAGCCCGACCCGAACGGCGTCCCCATCGAAAACGGCAACCGCGTCGCCTTCGACCAAAACGGATTCGACAAGGTGGAATTTTTCATCGCCCCGAACCCCGGCGAGGGACTCAAGCCGCTGGTCAAGATCGCTTCGGGCGGCGAGACCTCGCGTTTGATGCTGGGGTTGAAGAATGTGCTGGCGCGCGCCGACGAGGTGCCGTCGCTTATTTTCGATGAAATTGACCAGGGCATCGGCGGGCGCGTGGGGATGATCGTCGGGCAGAAGTTATGGAATCTTTCGCGAACGCATCAAGTCTTCTGCGTGACGCACCTCCCGCAGTTGGCGGTCTTTGGCGACGAGCATTATCAGGTGCAGAAGTTGGTACAGGGTAACCGCACGTTGACGCGCGTCGAACGGCTCGATGGGGAGGCGCGCCTGCTCGAACTCTCGCAAATGCTCGGCGAAGTGGGCGAAGGAACTCTCAGGTCGGCGCACGAGTTGATGCAGGTTTCTAGGCAGATGATCAAGGGAAAGTAGATTTCAAGAATTTCCCGCTGTGCATTTCACGAATTCTCACGGATCAAAATCAGTGAAAATCGGTGAAACCCGCGGCTGATGATTTAACTTTGCAGAACAGACGCCGCGACCATATACCTCTTCCCCCTTGCCTTGAGCAAATTACACTCGGACTGAGCCGCGCAGGTCGTGCAGCATTGACCATCGGGACCGATCTCCAGCAGTTTCCCTTTTTTGACCAGTAAATCAATCATGCATAGAACCGCCGAAGGTTGAGCCTTCATTTCGCGGCTGATCTCGGAAAGGCTCAATCCGTTCTCTTTGTCTTTCAGCAATTCCACAAGTTGGTTCAGCATGGCATCATCCCAGCCCGAGCAGGCGCCCGCCCTGATAGACGAGTAGGGCTGCCAGCCACGCCGCCACAGTCTGATACACAGCGGAAGTCACCGCCCAGGATGCCCCGAACTCATGTTTGATCGCGCCGAGCGTGGCGACGCACGGCACATACAGCAAAACGAACACCAGCAATGAGACCGCGCTCAACGGCGTGAACCGTTCCCGCAGAGCGATGCTCAGCGCGGTATCTTCGCCTTCGGCTGCCTCGTCCGTCAGGTTCACGCCGGGGAGGATGCTCACCAGGATTTTGCCCGAACTGACCGCCGCCTCCACGAAGCCTTGACCGATGCCGAGCAAATCTTCGCCGAAGGTTGTTGCTGTCTCCATTGGCTCGTCCTCGCCTCCCACATAGACCTGACTCAGCGTGCTGACGACGATTTCCTTCGCCATGAACCCGGAGACCAGCGCCCCGCCCGTTTCCCAGTTGCCGAACCCAAGCGGGACAAAAACGGGCGAAATCGCGCCGCTGACCTTCCCAAAATACGACGCGCGTTGGTCACTCACACCCCAGGGCAGGTTGAGCAGGGTCCACATCACGATGGACGCCAGCAGGATGGTCGTCCCTGCCTTGCGGACGAATTCGCGCGTGTTCTCCCACATGTGAATGAGCACGCTCTTCAACGCCGGCTGACGGTAGGGAGGCAGTTCCAGCACGAAAGCGGAGGTGACATCGGGCTTGAGGATGGTGCGTGTGAAGACCATCCCTGCCAGCATGGCGACGATGATGCCCAGCGCGTACATCCCCCAAATAACCGTCCCTGCGCGCGCGCCGAAGAAGGCGAGACCAAAGACAACGTAAACGGGCAGCCGCGCCGAGCAGGACATGAGCGGCACAAGCAGCGCCGTCAGCACACGGTCGCGGCGGCTGGGGATGGTGCGGGTGGCATAGATGGCAGGGACGGCGCATCCAAAGCCGAGAATCATGGGAATGAACGATTTGCCGTGCAAGCCGACGACGCGCATGAAGCGGTCCATCACGAAGGCGGCGCGCGACATGTAACCAGAGTCTTCAAGCAGGGCGAGAAAGAAGTACAGCATCAACAGCCCCGGCACGAAGACCAGCACGCCTCCGACCCCGGCGACGATTCCGTCAATGACAAGGGAACGCGTCCACGCGGGAGCAGAAACGAGGTCCAGAAGGAAGCGCAGCCAGCGGGCAATCGGTCCGTTGACGACCGCATCCATCCAATCCAAAAAGGGGGAGGAAACGTCAATCACCAGACGGAAGACGATATACATGACCGCAAAGAAGACCGGCAAACCCAGCCACTTGTGTGTGACGATGTCGTCCACGCGGTCGGTGAGGGTGAGACGGTTGACGAGCGGACGCTGAAGCGACTGGCGCACGACGCCATTGATGTAGCCGTAGCGGCGGTCGGCGGTGAGCAGGTCTGTGTCGTCGCCGAGCATGTCTTTCAGGTGGGTGGCTCCTTGTTGCGCCAGGGCGATGATTCGTTCGCCGTTGGGCGTTTTGCTCACCCGCGCAAAGATGGCTTCATCGGCTTCGAGCAATTTGAGCGCCAGCCAGCGTTTGGGGTAGGGGCGCGAGTCGTAATCAGTTTCGTCGAAGGCGGCAATGAGTTTGGCGATTTCGCGCTCGATCTTGCCGCCGTAATCGAATTGAAATAAGGGAAGATGATGGAGTTTTTTTGCCGCCTGCACGGCTTGGTTGATGAGTTCGGAGATGCCCTTGCCCTTGTTTGCCGCGGTCTGCACCACAGGGATGTTCCCCAGCAGTTGCGAGAGGCGCTCCACGTTGATTTTCGCGCCGTCCTTTTGCAGTTCGTCGGTCATGTTGAGGGCGAGCACGACAGGCACTTCCAGTTCGAGTAGTTGCAGGGTGAGGTAGAGGTTGCGCTCGAGGTTGGTTGCGTCCACTACGTTGACGACCACATCGGGGCGTTCCTCGATGATGAAATCGCGGGCGATGATCTCTTCGGGCGAATAGGCGGTGAGGCTGTACGTGCCGGGCAGATCCACAATGTTGATGGTTTTGCCCTCATGCTCAATCTCGCCCTCCTTCTTCTCGACGGTTTTGCCGGGCCAGTTGCCAGTGTGCTGACGCAGCCCCGTCAGCGCGTTGAAGATGGTTGTCTTGCCGGCGTTGGGGTTTCCTGCCAGCGCAATGGTGAGATCAGCCATGCGCCTCTCCGTGCAGGGTCACCTCGATGTTGGCGGCTTCCTCCTTCCGCAGGGCGAGATGATACCCTTTGATGAAATACTCGATGGGGTCGCCCAGCGGCGCATGACGCTCGATCAGGATGGTCTCGCCTTTGACGATGCCCATTTCCACAAAGCGCCGCCGCAGCGCGCCGTTCCCGTTGATTTTGGTGATGACCGCCCTTTGCCCGGGGCGGAGAAGGTGAAGTTGAATTGCTTCAGACATGGTTTCCTTTGTCACAATGAAGTTGAACCTGCTACTGTTTACCGTCCCTCGTTCACTGTCTTTTCTACAATCACAAACTCTGCCATCGAAAGCCCCAGCGCCGCCTCCCTGCCGTTCACCAGCAGGGTGAGCGGACCGTCCAGCGGCGCCGCTTCGATAACTGTGACCCTTGCCCCCGGCAGGATGCCCTTCTCCTGCAAATACTTGAGCACTTCGGTGGAGGTCGCGTTGACCGCCCGCACCGTCACCGTTTCGCCCGCCGCCATCTCGCGCAACGACCTCCCCTCCAGCGGAGCAAACGCCCCGTTCGCATCGGGAATCGGGTTGCCGCGCGGGCAGACCGTCGGGTTTCCCAAAAAAGCCGCCAGCGCCTCGGTCACTTCGGGGGCGGTGGCATGTTCGAGCGAGCAGGCAAGTTCGTAAATCTTCGCCCACTCGATCTTCAAATGCTCATACAGGAACACCTCCCACAACCTCTGCCGCCGCAGGACGTTCGCCGCCGCCTCGCGTCCCTTCTCGGTCAGCGTCACGCCCTTGTATGGCATGTGCGCCACCAGTCCCTGCTCGCCCAGCCTGCGAATCATCTCATTCGCCGAGACGGGCGTCACACCCAGGCGTTCGGCAAGGCGCGCAATGGACACATCGCGATCGCCCAGTTCAGCCAGCGCCTTCAGATACATTTCCGTGCTTTCGCTCATGTGTGGCAGAGACATAAGGTAAACCTTCTAAAAATGTTATGGTTGACCTTATTATTTCACCGCCCCCCAATTTCGGACAATGACGTATGTCACAAATTTCACAAGAAGGATGTACGCCGCTTCACTCCGCCCCGACAACTGCAACGTCCCGAAGGGGCTGTTCCTTCGGGACGCTTTTTCCTACCTCTTCATCGGCGTCTTCAACGGCGGCAGCTTATTCCCCTCGCCGCGCTTCGTCACCTCCACCCACAGCGAAGCGGCGAGTTCATACCCGATGATGTGATCATGCGGCTTCATCTGCAAGCGCAGCGGTCCCTTGAATGGCGCGCAACTCAGCAGGTGAAACGGCGTCCCCGGCACCAGCCCCAGCTCGCCAATGTAGCGCAGTTTGTCGAAGTCGTGCGTACGGACGCGGCTGACAATACAATCCGAACCCGACGGCACCTCCAACAGCGGCTCGTCGCGCACCTCGGGCATGAGTCCCTCCTTCGAGGGAATCGGCTCCCCATGCGGGCAGCGCGTGGGATGCCCCGCCAGTTCGAACATGCGCTCTTCGATTTCGTCGTTGATGCCTTTCTCGAACGTATCGGCGAGTTCGTGGGCGGTTGCCCAGTCATATTTCATCACCCTGACGAGGAACACCTCCGTCAGTCTATGACGGCGCAGGGCAGGCATGGCAATGCGTTCGCCTTCGGGTGTCAGGCGCACGCCGCGGTACGGCTCATGGACGAGGTATCCCCCCTTTTGCAGACGCTTGACCATCGTCGAAATCGCCTGCGCCGAGGCTTCGACGTGCGAACCCAGCAGCGAGAGCGATACTTTCTGATGATCTTGTTGCAGGCGATAAATTTCGGCGGCATATCGCCGCATGGCGGGACTGATAGACATGAAACTCCAGAATAGGCGCGTACCCGGCGTTCTCCCTAACGCCGAATTGCGCAAGAGAGCGCAATCTATGCTTGATTATAGATTTATCAACCAGGTTGAACACAGGTTGCAAGCGGATATAAGCCAAATTTATAACAAATATCTAGATTATTCGGTTTGCGAAAATTATACTATACGTCACAATTGCGGATAAAAACCATCTGGTTTATCTGCGGTTTGACAAATCATAAACTCTTCAAGGAGATACACCAAATGTTCAGCAAGTCGAAAATCTTTATCACCCTTTTGGCATTGATGCTTATAGCCAGTGCGTGCGGCGGCAGCGCGCCGACAGC
Organism: Anaerolineales bacterium; assembly: GCA_013360875.1. Classification (GTDB taxonomy): domain Bacteria; phylum Chloroflexota; class Anaerolineae; order Anaerolineales; family Villigracilaceae; genus Defluviilinea. The sequence goes on from JABWAU010000007.1 coordinate 51,093, forward strand.
CGTCAGCGAGGAGCCTGCGGTTGTGCAGGAACCAGCTGCGGGCGTAAGCACTGAAGCGCCTGCCGAAATGATGGATGTATCCGGCGATCTGGTCATCTATTCGGGACGTTCCGAGCCGCTCCTCCAGCCCGTCATTGACGCGTTCAAGGCGCAATATCCAAATGTCAACGTTCTGCTTAAGGCAGGGAGCAATAGTGAATTGGCGAACGCGTTGATCGAGGAGAAAGCCAACCCGCAGGCGGACGTATTCATCACGACCGAATTATTCACCATTCAATCGCTGGCTCGGGAGGGAATTTTCGCTTCGTATTCCCCGTCGGGGGTTGAGCAACTGCCCTCGGAATTTCGCGGCCCGGATAACACGTGGACGGGACTGACCCGCCGCGCGCGCGTCATCATGTACAACAAGGATTTGGTCGCGGAAGACGAACTGCCGACCTCGATCTTCGACCTGACCGACGCGAAGTGGCGTGGGCAGATCGCCGCGGCTGGCTCCACCAACGGCTCGATGCAGGCGCAGATCGCCGCCATGCGGCAGTTGCTCGGCGAGGAGGCAACACAGGAATGGCTGTACGGGTTGATCGCCAATGAGGTGACTTTCTTCGGCGGTCACACGGATGTGCGCAAAGCGGTCGGTGCGGGCGAGTTCAAACTGGGGCTGGTCAACCATTACTACTTCTACCTGCAGCAGGCGGAGGGGAGTAACGTCGGCATTATCTTCCCCGATCAGGGCGAGGGGCAGATCGGACTGATCACGAACGCGACCTCTGCGGCAATCGTAAAGGGTGGGAAGAATCTGACCGCCGCGCAGGCATTCCTCGATTTCCTCGTCTCACCAGAAGGACAGAAATTGTTCGCCGAGCAGAATTACGAATATCCGCTCCTGCCCGGCGTGGCACTGCGCGAAGGTGTCCAGCCGTTGGACGGCTTCCGCCTTGCGGATGTGGATATCGCCCAGGCGGCACTCGATTTCGACGCGACGTTCGATCTGATGGAGCGGGTTGGGTTGCCGTAAGCCCGCGTGTCATTGCAAGGGCTGTTGGTTGAGTAGGGCGGTGCTTTTTCTGCCCATATCGAAACCACAGCCCGCTTGTCCTGAGCCTGCCGTTCGCGCACAGACGCGCTCGCGGTACGAACGGTGTCGAAGGGAAGCAATCTCCTGCTTCACGGTTATTTGCAAGCAAGCAGGAGATTGCTTCGCCGCCAAAGGACAAGAGCGCTACTCGCAATGACATAATCGGCTACAATTCAACCCTCAGGTTTAGACGTGGAAATCACGCGCGCAAATCAATTTTCTTTGCAAAGACTCCGCACGTATCCTATCAGTCCCCGGCTGGCAATTGCCGCGGGGCTGGTGGCGTTATTCGTCGCCGTCCCGCTCGTTTACATTTTCATCCGTGCCCTGGGAGCGGAGCCCGAAGCGTGGCAGAGACTTCTTCAAACGCGCATCTGGAAACTGCTGAGCAACACGCTTTTGCTCGCCGCCGCAGTGACGAGCGGCGCGCTGGTTACAGGAATTAGCATGGCGTGGCTCACCGAGCGCACCGACCTGCCCGGCAGGAAAATTTTCCGCTGGATGCTTGCCATGCCGCTAGCCGTCCCGGCGTATATCGGCGGTATTGTGCATCTGGCATTGCTTCGTCCGCGCGGCGGGGTGATTCCGCAGTTTCTTGAAAGCCTCTTTGGTCAACCCGTGCCGACTCCCAGTCCGCTCGGGTTTTGGGGCGCGGCGTTCATTCTCACTTTGTTCATGTATCCTTATGTTTACCTCCTCAGCGGCGCGGCGTTTCGCACGCTCCACGCCTCGCTCGAGGAAGCCGCGCGTGTCTTCGGGCGGACTCCCATGCAGACTCTCTTCCAAGTGACCCTGCCCGCCCTCCGGCCCGGGTTGACCGCAGGCGCGCTGCTGGTGGCTTTGGATATCTTAGCCGAATACGGGACCGTAGCCCTGCTCCGCTACGAGACGTTTTCCTCGGCGATCTTTGTCCAACTCTCGGGTCGCTACGACCGATCGGCTGCTTCCATCCTGAGCGGCATTCTCGTCGCTTTATCCATTCTCATCCTTTGGGGTGAACTCCGTTTGCAGGGACAGGCGCGTTTCACGCAAATGGAAAGCAACTGGCGACCCGCTCCGCTCGTGGCGTTGGGTAAATGGCGCATCCCTGCTTTGTTACTGGTGTTGGGTGTGGTCTCAGCCAGCCTGCTCGTGCCTTTCACCGTATTGTTGATCTGGAGCATCCAGGCTTTCCTCGATCCGCAAACAATGGCGACCTTGTTCCGCACCGGTTCGCAGGGGTTTGGTTCCTATGTCTGGAACAGCCTGTGGAGTTCGGGCGCGGCGGCGGTGATCGCGGTCATGCTGTCGCTGCCTGTCGCGCTGCTGGCGGTTCGATATCCGAGTCGCTTTTCGCGATTCATTTCGCGTTTGTGCCAGGTGGGATATGCCATCCCCGGCGTGGTGATTGCATTGAGTCTTGTGCTGCTTGTCAATCGCGCGCTGCCTTTTCTGTACGCAACGCCGTTTGTGGTGGTCATCGCCTACGTGCTGCGGCACATGCCTCAGGCGGTGAGGGCAAGTGAATCGGCGCTGAATCAACTTTCCCCGTCGCTGGAGGAGGCGTCGCGCACGCTTGGGCGCACGTCTTTGCAAACGTTGATTCAAGTGACAATGCCTTTAATTCTGCCGGGGTTGCTGGCGGGAGGTTCGCTGGTCTTTCTCACCTCTCTCAAGGAACTGCCTGCCACGTTATTACTTCGTCCCGCAGGGTTTGATACACTTGCCGTCCGTGTGTGGGTATGGGCGGGCGAAGGATTTTACTTTCAAGCCGCGCCAGCCGCGTTGCTGCTGGTGCTCGTGTCGGCTTTGCCGTTATCCTTTCTCTTGCGCAGGGAGCAGATCTTCAAATGACAACTTTGGAAGTACGCAATCTCGTCAAACAATTTCATGGGTCAGAGCGTTCCGCCGTGAACGATATTTCGTTTGAGTTGAGCGAGGATGAGATCCTCGCCCTCGTTGGTCCGAGCGGATGCGGCAAGACGACCACCCTTCGTCTCATCGCGGGACTCGAACGACCTGACTCGGGTCTCATTCGTCTGAACGACCGGGTCGTTGCCTCCGATTCGATTTTTGTCCCGCCTGAACAGCGCGGCGTGGGAATGGTCTTTCAAGACCATGCCTTATTTCCTCATCTGACCGTTTTCGAGAACGTTGCCTTTGGCTTGCGCGGACGGAAGCCTGATGAAATCCGAACCATTGTCGGGGAGATGCTCCACCTCGTCGGCTTGCTGCCGCTGTCGAAACGGTATCCGCACGCGTTGTCCGGAGGGGAACGTCAGCGCGTGGCGTTGGCAAGGGCGCTTGCCCCGCGTCCCATCTTGTTGTTGATGGACGAACCGTTCAGCAGTCTCGATGCCGACTTACGGACTGAAGTGCGCGAACACGTGCGCGGAATCCTCAAATCCATGCGTGCCACGGTTGTCTTCGTGACGCACGACCAGGACGAGGCGCTGTTTATGGGTGACCGGCTCGCTGTGTTGAACAAAGGTGAATTGGAACAGATCGGCACGCCTGAGGAAATCTTCCACGAATCGAACACGCGCTTTGTGGCAAAGTTCATGGGCGACAGCGATTTTCTACGCGGACGGGTGACGCCAAACGGAATCCAAACCGAAATCGGGCTGTTGAACCAACTCGTTGATTTACCCGCCGGTACTTCCGTCGAGATCGCCCTGCGCGCCGACGACATTGACTTTGAGATTGACGGAAGCGGCAACAGCCTGATCGTGGCGCGCTTTTTCCGCGGCGCGTTCAATCTCTATCGCCTGCGGCTCAACTCGGGGCAAATCCTTCACGCTTTCACCGACCACACGAAGATACTTCCCGTCGGTGCGCGCGTACAGGCGCGTGTCAGCGCCGAACATCCGTTGACGGTGTTTTCGTAATAATTGTCAAGTTGTTCCGGCACACGCCACGCGCAATACAGGGGAAAACACTCACCAATCCCTAGTAAAATTCTACGTAAATCTACATTGTCCTGCGTAAATTTACGCCTAAAATTCAACCATATCTGTTGGGTTTATGCCACTATCACTCTCCAATCTCTAATTCTCCAATCTCCAATTCCCCATGTTCCTCAAACGCTTCCAACTCGGTCTCATCCACGTCGCGGTCGCGATGACCCTCGTTCCCATCAACAGCACGCTCAACCGCGTGATGATCAAGGAACTCGCCCTCTCCGCCACGCTCGTCGCCATTCTTGCCTCGCTTCCCTATCTCTTTTCCCCCATCCAGGTCGCCATCGGCTCATACTCCGACCGGCATCCCATCCTCGGGTTTCGGCGCACGCCGTACATCCTCGTCGGGTTGATCCTCTGCGTGTTGGGCGTCGCCGTCTCTCCGCAAGTCGCGTTCCTCATGCACGAGAACTTCACGCTCGGTCTGCTCGTGGGCATCCTCGCTTTCGGCGCGTGGGGCATGGGCTACAATCTCTCCGCCGTTTCGTATCTTTCGCTCGCCTCCGAACTCTCCCCCGAAAACTCGCGCGGCAGGACCATCGCGGTCATGTTCTTCATGATGATCATTTCCATCATCTTCACTGCGATTGGACTCTCCCGCATGGTGGACCCGTACACGCCCGAGGCTTTGGTCCACGCCTTTGGGATTGTTGCCGCTTCAGCCCTGACTTTGGGCTTGCTGGGCCTCATCAAACTTGAGCCACGCTCGACCCCCCTTTCATCCCCCCATTTTTCTGAAGGAAAAATGGGGGGAACGAGGGGGGCATCCGAGAACTATACCGTCAAACAAATGACGCAAGCCATCACGGCGAATCCCGTTGCGCGGACGTACTTCATCTACCTGCTGTTGCTGCTCGCCGCCATCCTCGGGCAGGACGTGCTGCTCGAACCGTTCGCGGCGGAGGCGTTTGATTTGACCGTACGACAAACAACGAGCATCACCTCGATATGGGGGACGTTCGTCCTGATCGCCATCGTCATCGCGGGCGCGCTGGAGGGACGCGTTCACAAGCGCACCGTCGCGCAATTTGGCAACACAGGCGCGCTGCTTGGGTTTATAGTAATCGTCATTAGTGGTATTCTTTTGAACCAGACTGTTTTTTACGCGGGCGTTGTCCTGCTCGGATTCGGCACAGGACTTGCCACGGTCTCGAACCTCTCGTTGATGTTCGACCTCACCGTCCCCGGCATGGTGGGACTGTACATCGGCGCGTGGGGCTTCTCGAATGCTCTTTCGCGTCTCACGGGGTCCGTGCTGGGAGGCGCGGTGCGCGATGTGGTCACTCAGGTCACGGGCGATGCGTTGAGTGGTTACCTCGTCGTGTTCGGAATCGAGGCGACGATGCTTGTCATTGCGACGGTGATGTTGTATCGTATTGATGCCAATGCGTTCAAGAAACAGGCGCAAGAACCATCCTTTGCGGAGAAGGTGGCGCTTGCGGCGGAGTAAGTTTTGCGTAGGCGGCGCTCTCTTGCGCCAAATTAGCGGACGTTAGAGAACGTCCTCTACGCAAAGGATATTATGACTGACGAATGGCTTTCCCTCAGCGACGCGGCGAAATTGCTTGGAGTGCATCCGAGCACGGTGCGGCTTTGGTCCGATAAGGGCGCGCTGCCGGTCCACAAAACGCGGGGCGGACACCGCCGCTATAAGCGCAGTGAAATCCTCCTTTGGGCAGAGACCAACTTCAGGTCGAGGGAGGAGGCGTTAGAACCCGAGGGGATGATGAACGAGGTCGTGAAGAACGTCCGCATGCAGATCTCCGAGGGGCGTCTCGAGGCGGAGTCCTGGTATCAAAAACTGGATGAGGAGGCGCGCACGCAATATCGCATGAGCGCGCGTTCGTTGTTTCAGGGTCTGATGACGTATGTTTCAACGGATGGGCGGGAAGCAGAGTCCGAAGCGTATGCCATCGGGTATGAATATGCTTCGCGGGCGAGGAGATATAACCTGAGTTACGTGGACGCGGCGAAGGCGTTTTTATTTTTCCGTGATACGCTGGTCGAGTCGGTCATCAAGGTGTACAGCGAAGCCAACGTGCCGACAAAGCGCGCCACCGACATGTACACGAAAATCCACACCTTCACCGACGAGATTCTCATCAGCCTGCTCGATACCTATCGAAAACTGGAAAACGCGAATCATTGAGTCTGCGCGAGTGCGTCGCACTACACCGATTGGAAGTTTCCACTGCCATTCTGAATCTTGCGAGTGGTCATTCCTTGATTGAACAGTGTGCGACGCACCCTCACGGTTAATCCGCCGCGGCGGGGACGGGCTGCATCACCTCATCGGGCTGCGGACGGGCGGCGAAGCGGAATCCCGCGTACATCAGGATTGCCGAAACCAATTCCCCAATGTAAAGATACTCGCCATACCCAAGCCGCGTCAGTGTGCTTGCAAAGCCAATCAACAACGCGCCTGCGGCAATCAACACATTGCCGATGACGCGGTTGGGCATCACACGCTTGCGCCAGAACAGATATGCAGAATAGATCGCGCCGCCGACCAGCGTCAGCAAGCCGTAGATATTGAAGAACGGAGTGGTCAGGCGCACGGGTGTGCCGAGCGGCAGGATGCCGCGTACCGCGGTCACTTCCTCGCCGCGATAGGTCGTGGTGACCGTCAACGCTCCGGCGGGAGCGGTCTCGCCTGCCTCGAGAACCTTCGTCCCGTATTGTTGGCTAATCAACTTGTCGGTTGTGAATACGGCGGTGTCGAGTCTGGGCATCACTTGCAGCATCAGGTAACCCGCGAACAGACTCCCGATGACGAGCACGGCAGTCACAACATGCACCCACTTCTTGCGGACGAGCAAATACAAAGTCCCGTGCCCAATCCACGCCGCATTCAACGCCGCGCCAAAGAGATACCACGCGAAGAAAACCCACTTGTTCCACGCCAGCGCGAGGTATGCTTCCGCGAAACTCCCCGCGCCGAACATTGCCAGACCGATGCCCCAGAACAAAAAATGAGGCTGGCGTCGGACGAAATACCTCTGTAGCACGTGCGCCACGAATACGAGCATCACGGCTGTCGAGAGGAAGGGCAGGATGTGATTGATGGTCATAATGGTTTATCCTCCAGATTGGATTTAGAAACGGACAATACCAAGCAGAACGCCCGCGGCGAACAATATCAACCCGAGCGTGATGATCCCCATGAGGATCAACGCAACAGGGACGACCTTTTCAAAAAGGAACGAATCCTTCGGTATGTGCGATTTTCCGTTTGCGCGCTTTTCCTCGTTCATGATGACCTCAGACAATTATGTTGCATTCGTACCGTCCCGAAGGCTTGGGTGAAACAGCATGTTTTATCACGGAATCCTTCGGGACGTTCCTCGCAGAATGTTATAGCAATATTGTCCCTTATTTGTGTGAATATGCAACTGAGTTTGTGAAGGTTTTGATTAAACGAACATGAAGACCTGCCCTATTCCGCATTACATCCATCCCTCGTTACATGTATAATCATCACATGCTTCTAAACCTTCCCCTCATCCTCGAAACTCGGCGCAACCACGCGCTCGAACATGCCACGCTCCACGTGCTGGCGCGCACACATGCGCATCAATCCATGGCGGGACATTCCAACCCCACGGGCTTTTTCCTGCTCGGCGATTTTGAAACCGACGAGGTAAAGTCCGCAGCGGAGGAAGCCTTCGCCCGACTCCGCGCCGGCGAAAGCGGACTCGCCGTTCACCCGGGCTGCGGCACCAACCTCGTCGCTGCGACGGTTCTCCCCGCGACCTTTGCCTGGGCGCCGTTTCGAGGAGCCAAATCCACCCGATGGCGGATCCTGCTCATCCCCCTCGCATTGACCTTTGCCCTCTTCGGCTACTTCCTCAGCCGTCCGCTCGGTCCCTGGCTTCAGCGTTACATCACCACCGAGGCGGACCTGGGCGACATGCAGATCGTTGATGTTCGCCTCGTCCGCCAGGGTGTGCACCGCATCATCACGAAATGATTTAACCGCGAAGAGGATTTTAACTTCGCGAAGAATGAGGAAATCTCTAGCCACCTGATACTTTTGATGTAAATGGTGGTCGAGTAGCCCCGAGTGTTCTTCGAGGGGCGTATCAAGACCACAATTCCAGCAATTCCTGCCTACATTTGGTCTCGATACGGCGGCAAACAGTAGCATTTCTTGAAAATCAATACTTTTTCTGCCGCCTACTCGACCAACAGAGCTCCGTTGAAGCAAACTGT
>JABWAU010000091.1 GCA_013360875.1 Anaerolineales bacterium
GTGCAGATCTGGAGCGTGATCGGGCGCGAGTTTTCGCTCGCCACGAACCAGGTGGACTTTGCCCAGCCTGCCCGCTTCGACCTGAAATACACGAACAAGGACGGGCAGGAGGAAGTGCCGTTGTGCATCCACCGCGCGCCCTTGTCCACGCATGAACGCCTCGTTGGATTTTTGCTCGAGCATTTCGCGGGCAACTTCCCCGTCTGGCTTTCGCCGGAGCAGGCGCGCGTCATCCCGATCACGGATGGGCAGAACGAATACGCGGAAAATATCGCGAAGCAGTTGCGCGAGAACGGCATCCGCGCCAGCGCGGATCTGAGCGCGCAGCGCATGAACGCCAAGATCCGCGAAGCCCAGTTGATGAAAGTCCCGTACATGATCGTGGTCGGTAAGAACGAGATGGATGCGGGACAAATCTCGCTGCGCGTGCGCGATGGAAGCCAGCAGAATAACATCCCGCCGGGCGAGTTTATGGCGCGGGCGAAGGACAGGATTGCGAGGAGGGCGAAGGAGTTGTAAAATAACAACAGACCGTGAGCGACGGAGGATTTTTGATCGTTCACGGTCTATTTTGTTGACGACTCCCGCGCCTTCGTGGTATTATTCGCCCGCAAAAAAACCAGCCGAGGGCTGGTTGACTGTTCTAAAAATAGGAGAAGCATATCAGCGCTACAGATTTTCGAGTAAACGAGGGTATTCGGGTTTCCGAAGTCCGCCTGATCGGCGCGGATGGCAATAACGTCGGCATCGTTCCCATCAAGCAAGCCATCCAGATCGCCCGCGAGGCTGGGATGGATCTGGTGGAGGTCTCGCCCAACGCCAACCCGCCCGTGTGCCGCGTGATTGATTACGGCAGGTTCGTTTACGAACGCGCCAAAAAGGAACGCGAGGCGCGCAAGTCACAAACCAAGATCGAGGTCAAGGAGATCCGCCTGCGTCCGAAGACGAACGAGGCGCATCGCGGTTTCAAGGTGGAGGATGCCCGCCGCTGGCTGGAAAAGGGAAATAAGGTGCGCGTGACGATCAAGTTCCGGGGCCGCGAAATGGATTACCCCGAGATCGCGCTCGAAGATCTGAGGGAGATAGCCGAGGCGCTGTCCGACGTAAGCGTGGTCGAACAGGCTCCGCAAATGGAAGGCAGGACGATGCTCGTCGTGCTGGCTCCAAGCAAAGGCGGAGGCAAAAAGAAGGAGAAACAGGAGCAGGTTCCGGCGGAGAAGGAAGCGGAAGCCTGAAGGTATGGTAAGTCCCAAAGATGTCGAAGAGTCCGCGGGCGCAGGTTGGTCCCGCGGATTATATTGTCTGAAAGGAGCAAGCGACATGCCTCGCAAAGCAAAGGCTGGCAAGATCAAATTGAAGACCCACAAGGCGACGTCCAAGCGTTTTCGCCTGACGGGTTCCGGCAAGGTCGTGCGCACGAAAGGCGGCAAGAGCCACCTGCGCCGGCGCACGTCCAAGCGCACCAAGGCGCTGTTCACCGAGATGCTCGAGGTGAAGGGGCGCAAGATCGTCAAGCGCATCAAGCGCCTCGCGCCGAACATGGAAGAGTGAGGCGAAGTTAATTTCGCCCCGCGTCGTAATCAATTTTATTTGCGGCTTTCGGGTGTACGCAACTGACACGCTCATAACGTGTTGACGCCCGCGAGTTTGCAGGAGGTAGATAACCATGCGTGTCAAAGGAGGACCCCAGGGTCACCGACGTCACAAGAAAATTCTGAAGATCACGAAGGGACAGCGCGGCACGAAGAATCGTCTGTTCCGGCGAGCCAACGAGGCGATGCTCAAGAGCCTGTGGTACGCCACCCGTGATCGCCGCGTACGCAAGCGCGACCTGCGCAAGTTGTGGATCGCGCGCATCAACGCCGCGGCGCGCCTGAACGGAACCACCTACAGCAAATTGGTGGCGGCGCTCAAAAAGGCGAACATCGAACTCAACCGCAAGATGCTTTCGGACATGGCGATCCGCGATCCTCAGGCGTTCGCCGCAGTGGTCGCGAAAGCGAAATAAGTTTTGTAGAGCGGGATATTATCCCGCTCTACTGTTTTAAGGGGGTACAATATTTGCATGAATGCCATCCTCAAGGAACGCGTTTTACAAACGGGTCAAATCATTCAAGTTGTTCAAGGTGATATCACCACTGAGGAGGTGGATGCCATCGTGAACGCGGCGAACGAACGTCTGCAGCATGGAGGGGGAGTGGCATGGGCGATCTCGAAGAAAGGCGGACCGACGATTCAAAAGGAATCGGATGCCTGGATTCGACAGCATGGTCCCGTCCCTCATGCGCGTCCCGCGTGGACCTCGGGCGGGCTCCTGCCTGCGAAATACGTGATCCACGCTGTGGGTCCCGTCTGGGGCGACGGAGACGAGGATCGCAAACTCGCCGACGCGATAACAGGTTCGTTGCGCGTGGCTGACGAGTTGAAGTGCGCCTCGATTGCCATGCCCGCGATCTCGACCGGCATCTTCGGATTCCCGAAAGACCGCGCCGCGCGGATCGTCATTTCAAGCATCGAAAAGTACTTCGAAGGTAATGCCTCGAACCTCAAGGTTGTGAAACTGGTTTTGTTCGACCAGGCGACAATAGAGGTTTTCGTCAAGACCTGGCGGGAGACATACGGACAATGATCACCTCTTCGCAAAACCCGAAACTGAAACTTGTCCGCGCGTTGACGGGGCGCGTAAAGGAGCGCCGCGAAGAGAACGCGTTCGTCATCGAGGGCGTGCGGCTGATCGAGGAGGCGGTCCTTGCGGGATGGAAATTCCGCTTCGCATTGTACAGCGACGGGTTGACCGAACGCGGCGGGAACTTGATCAACGTGTTGACCGCGCAAGGGGTCGAGGTGGACGAGGTCGCCGGCGATCTCTTGCAAAAACTCAGCGACACGGAAACGTCGCAGGGCATTCTCGCCGTTCTCCAATTCTCCCAAATACCGATTCCCGATTCCCTGGATTTCATTCTCATCCTCGACCAGATCCGCGACCCCGGCAACCTGGGAACATTGTTACGTTCCGCCGCCGCGACCGGCGCGCAGGTTGTCCTGCTCCCTCCCGAAACGACGGACGCCTTCGCTCCGAAGGTCCTCCGCGCGGGAATGGGCGCGCAGTTCCGGTTGCCGATCCATTCGATGACGTGGGAGGAGGTCGGGCAAATCAGTAGATCAGCGAATTTGCAAATGTATCTCGCGGACATGAACGGGAAATCCTGTTGGGAGACCGATTTACGCAAACCGCTGGCTTTGATCGTCGGCGGCGAGGCGGAAGGGGCAAGCGAAGAGGCGCGGAAACTGACGCCGCGGAAAATTTCAATTCCCATGAGCGGAAATGTGGAGTCGTTGAATGCAGGCGTAGCGGGGTCAGTGTTGATGTTCGAAGTGGTGCGACAAAGGACAACCTTGCTAACAGAATCCGCGTGATGGGGTTATTATGGTAAACCCGCACAAATCAGCCACACGAAGGGATCCGCGATGCAACCCAACATTTATTGGAAGGACAAGGTCGCCCTCGTCACCGGAGGTTCGAGCGGCATAGGGCTGGCTTTGGCGCGTCTGCTGGCGGGGAACGGCGCAAACGTCTGGCTGGCGGCGCGCGACCGCGTCAGGTTAGAGTCGGCGCTCAGGGAGGTGGAATCAGCCCGTTATTCGGGGGAGCAGCGCTGCGGGTTCGTGTCCGCAGACCTGTCGGTCGCCTCCGAGGCGTCTGCGGCGGTCTCGAAGGTCGTAGAGTCGGCGGGTCTTCCCGACCTGGTCGTCAACTCGGCGGGTGTTGCCCATCCCGGTTACGTTCAAGATCTTTCGCTCGATATCTTCCGCTGGATGATGGAGACGAACTATTTTGCGACTGTTTATATGACCAAAGCCGTCCTGCCGGGGATGATCGAGCGGCGTTCCGGTCACATCATCAATATTTCCTCGATGGCTGGTTTTACGGGTGTGTTTGGTTATACCGCTTATGGCGCGTCCAAGTTTGCGGTGACGGGTTTTTCGGAAGCGCTGCGCGCGGAGATGAAGCCTCATGGGGTGCGCGTTTCGCTGGTCTTCCCGCCGGATACCGATACGCCTCAACTGGCTTACGAGAATCAATACAAGCCGCCCGAGACAAAGGCTGTTTCTGGAACCGCGCGGGCGCTCTCCGCGGAAACGGTGGCGCGGGCGATCCTGAGGGACGCCGGGCGGGGACGCTTTCTGATCCTCCCCGGTTGGGAGGCGCGCCTGTTCTACATCCTCATCACGAAATTGCCGAGGAGCCTGGTCCTTGCCGTGATGGACCGGCTGGCATCGAAGGGGCGCAAATAAAACGCGAAATCACGGGAAGACGAATCCACCCTGAGGTCGAGCCGGTAAAAAACGAATGGAGGAGCGTCATGGATATCTTCGAGAAGTGCCACAATTACACGATTGCAAAGGAAGCCATGGCGGGCGGCTATTATCCCTACTTCATCCCTTTGACGGAAAACGAAGGGAGCGAAGCCACCTTTCGGGGTCATCGCCTGATCATGTGCGGCTCGAACAATTACCTGGGCTTGACCACTCATCCGAAAGTGCGGCAGGCGGCGATGGACGCCATCTCCCGTTTTGGGACGAGTTGCACCGGCTCACGCTTCCTAAACGGGACCCTCGAACTGCACGAGCAATTGGAGCATGAACTCGCCGAATGGTCCGGCAAGGAAGCCGCGCTGGTCTTCTCGACCGGTATGCAGACCAACCTGGGGGTCATCAGCGCGCTGGTCACGCGCGAGGATGTGGTAATTTTGGACAAGCAGGATCACGCCAGCATCGTGGACGGCGCGAAACTTGCCTGGGGCGAGACCAAACGCTTCCGCCACAACGACATGGCTGACCTGGAGCGCGCGTTATCCAAGGTGCCTTCCGGGAAGGGCATGTTAATCGTGGTGGACGGACTCTACAGCATGGAAGGGGATATCGCTCCTCTGCCGGGGATCATTGCCTTGTGCAAAAAGTATGGCGCGCGCCTGATGGTGGACGACGCGCACGCGATGGGCGTGCTGGGAGGCGGACACGGCACGGCGGCGCATTTCGGCGTCACGCAGGATACCGACCTGATCATGTCCACTTTCAGCAAATCCTTTGCCTCGCTGGGCGGGTTCATTGCCGGGGACGAACCCATCGTCCATTACATCAAACACCATGCCCGCGCGCTGATCTTCAGCGCCAGCATCCCTGCGCCCAACGCTGCGGCGGTGCTGGCGGCGCTCCAGGTGATGCGCGAGGAACCGGAGCGCATCGAGCGCGTCAATGCGAACGCGGCATACGTGCGGAGAGAACTCCGCCGCCTGGGATTCGACATCGGTGCTTCCGAGACGCCTGTCGTCCCCATCATCATCGGCGACGATATGCGCACGCTCTTCGCGTGGAAAGTCCTGTTCGAGGCTGGCGTGTTCGTCAACCCGATCCTTGCTCCGGCCGTTCCCGAAGGACGCCAGTTGCTCCGCACCAGTTACATGGCGACGCACACGGACGAACAGTTGAGCCGCGTGCTGGAAATCTATGAACGCGTGGGGAAGCAGGTGGGGTTGATTTGAGGATGTTGATGGTCGAAGCGGAGGTTGGTGGGTGGAACGTAGAAAGAAGAAAGTAGAAAGCCTGCCCTGAGAGAAGTCGAAGGGTAGAAAGCGAAGCGCCTTATGAAGATTCGTTCGATTACATATTTCTGCAATCCCAAATATCCATTGGATGAAAAGATCCTCCAAAAGGCGGGGGCGTTCCTCGCGGACGCCAGGTCCGCGTATGAAGCGGCGGGTTACGAAGTGCAGACCGTTCGGCTGGCGACGATCCCGTTTCCCAAATTACTGGGCGAGAAAAACATTGATAAATTGCCGCAACTCACAGGTCAGATCGCGGACATTGCCCGGGGACTCGACATCGGATACGTGTCGCTCGGTCCCGCCCTGCCGGAGATCCCGCGCAGTTATGAAGTAATTCCCGACTCGATCTTTGTATCCCCAAACGTTTTCTTCGGCGGCATGATGGCGGGCAAAACGGACGGCAGGAAAAACGACAGCAAGCTGTCCGGGTCCAAAATTCATCTCGCTGCCGTGCGCGCCTGCGCGGAGGTGATCGTCAAATGCGCGCCCCTCGAGCCGAACGGATTCGCCAACCTGCAATTCGCCGCGCTGGCAAACGTCCCTGCGGGCGCGCCGTTCTTCCCCGCCGCGTATCACGACAGGGACAAGCCCGCTTTCGCCATCGCAACCGAGTCCGCCGATCTTGCGGCGCAAGCCTTCGAGAATGTAAAGACCATCGAAGAGGGAAGGAACAACCTAATTCGTAAAATCGAAGAGCATGGAAGGAATCTCGCCGAAATTTCCAATTCTCCAATCTCAAATTCTCCCAAATTCCTCGGCATGGACTTTTCCCTCGCGCCGTTTCCCGACGACGCGAATTCGCTGGGGAACGCCGTGGAAAAAATGGGAATCCCCAAAATCGGACTGCACGGTTCGCTTGCCGCCGCCTCCATCCTGACCGAGGCGATTGATCGCGCGGATTTCCCTCACACCGGCTTCAGCGGATTCATGCAACCGATCCTCGAGGACTCTGTCCTTGCGAAACGCGCCGCCGAAGGGACATTGACCATCAAGGACGCGTTGCTTTACTCCGCCGTGTGTGGAACGGGCTTGGATACCATCCCGCTGCCGGGTGACACAACGGCTGACCAGCTTGTGCCATTACTGCTCGATCTGTCCGCGCTGGCTTTGCGCCTTGACAAACCCCTGACCGCGCGCCTGATGCCGGTCCCCGGCAAGAAAGCAGGCGATGAAACAAATTTCGATTTTGCGTTTTTCGCACAGAGCAAGGTCCTGGGTTTGGATTCGGAAAAATTAAATTCCCCGTTTGATACAAAGGAAGTTTTGCAGATCAGAAGGCGTTGATAAGTTTATCGTTGCGCAACAAAACGAGTCCGGTTAACCGGCGCGGAAAGGATGCATTGCCCAATGTGGCTACCTAAAGTATAATGTAGCCACGTGAAGGAGTTGCCATGAGCGAGGTCAGAGTTGGTACACGAGAACTGAAGAATAAACTGAGCGAATATATCCGCCGAGTCAAGAAGGGACAGACGATCATCGTGACCGAGCGCGGAAATGTTGTTGCCGAATTGGTCCCTCCCCGACAGACCATCGAAGAACGCATCTGGGGGATGGTGGATGCGGGCCTGGCTGATTGGAGCGGAGAGAAAATGAAGCCGCATGTCCCTCGCATCATCAACAATAGCGGTGAACAAATCTCCGACCTGATCTTGGAGGACAGGCGATGATCTTTTACTTCGACACCAGCGCCCTTTTAAAAGCGTATGTTCAGGAGAACAGTTCAAAGGAAGTCATTGCATTGATGGATGAAGGCGACAATTTATTTGGGAGCATCGTTCTCACAAAAGTTGAGATGGCTTCCGCGATTCAGAGGGCAATCCGGGCAACCGGTTCATCTTCGGCAAATGCAGCAATTGCCTGGCAGGATTTCCTGGATGATTGGCAGGCATTTACCCGTCTGCGCGTCACAGCAGGGACCATCGAAAGGGCGAGCGACATCGCATGGAAACATGGGTTACGAGGATACGACTCTCTTCACCTTGCCGCGGCATTGCTCTGGCAGGAGTCTCTGGATACCAGTGTTGTCTTTGCCGCCTTCGACCATGACCTTTTGCAGGCATCCAAAAAAACGGGATTGGAACCTTGGCCCCCGGGTTGATTTCGCAGCCAGGCAGATTTGAGAGTCCACCGTGCAGGCGCCTGAGTCCATGGTGGAATCCTTTCAGACTGGCATGGTGGAATCAAAACGAGCGAGAATGAATGCAAGCCCTGACCTTCTGGAAAACTGTCACCATGGATCGTTCCAACCTGCTTGAAGGCTTGATGGAAATTCTAAGAAATCATGAGATACGGTTCTGTGTCATTGATGGGCAGGCGGTCAACGCGTATGCCGAACCGCTGGTAAGCCTCGACCTGGATTTGGCGGTTGCGATGGATCAAATTGACAAAGTGACTGCGCTTTTTGAGAAGCGTTTTGACGTAAAGCGTTTTCCCCACAGTTTAAATGTGACCATCCCTGATTCGGATGTCCGGGTGCAAATCCAGACAGATGCCAGATATGCCTCATTTGTCGAACGTGCCGAGATGCATACCGTGCTGGGTATGGAACTGCCCGTTGCCAGCGTGGAAGATGTGTTACAGGGAAAAGTCTGGGCGGCGATGGATTCCGAGCGCAGGGGGAGCAAACGCCAGAAGGACTTGGCGGACATTGCGCGCATTCTTGAAAACTACCCTCAATACCGTTCGCAAGTGCCGCAGGAAATTCTCAAGCGGTTGGTGGATTAATTCCCAACTCAGTTGGTTGAGTAGCCTGAGCGTTCGTTGCGAAGGGCATATGGAAACCAACAGATAACAAAAGTTCCTTTGCTTATTGGTGGTTTCGATACGGCGACGGAGGACAGAAACCTTGCAAAGATACAAAAACTCCCGTCGCCTACTCAATCACCGGAGTCATAAGGATACGGAGGAAATCATGCAAAAGAGAATTGCCTTCACATTCTTTCTGATCTTCCTGGTTTCATGTGCCAGCCCTGCACCGGAACCAAACGCGACAGCCATGCCAACCCGGACTCAAACACCCATTCCAACAACCACCGCCACACCTCTGCCAGAATTGACCGTTGTAGATGAAATGGCGGAGATCAGCGCAATATATGACGAAAACGGTAATCCAATATATGTTTTACAGAATGATGAGTGGGTTGTAGCAGAATTGAATGCCTATGGATTGTTGCAGGCGAGAGCAAGCGATAACAGGGTTGTATTTTGGAACTTTGAGAAACAGGCGTGGGAGTCGGTTATTAATTGGAGTGACATGGATTTGACGGAAATTGTCGGTACAAAAAGCAGGTTTAGGTATAACGATAAAGGAACGCTTGAGATACTTAGTGACGCTCGAGGATGGCAACCAGTCGTGAGTGTAAATGAAGATGGGACTTTGAATATATACCACGACGGATTTGACACCGATATGTACAACGTGGAGCGCGAAGCATTGGGAGTTGCGGTAGTTAATGGTTTGGGGTCGAGAATTATTGCGACGGTAGATATGGACGGATTCGGACCGGTAAATAAATTAATGCTGATTCCAGAATATAGTACGTTTGTAACACCAATCGATTTTAAGGATGCAAATGTGATGAATATGGAGATGGGTTATTTACACTTTGTCGTTGATGTAGGAATAGTCGAAAGGTCGGGGTTGTTACAAGCTGAGAGATTGCGAAATATACCAGGTAGAGAGTTGTATTTTGCATCTGGGGATGGCATACGAATTGACTTCTTCCCTTTATATTCTAGATTTATTGGTAAACAACCCAATCCAAATCAGGTAATAAAGGTTGATGGGGAGGATGATCCATTCCTTCCGCTTGGAGGGGGCGTTTGGAACTGGAATGATAAGCAAGGTGGTCCAGAAACAGGTAGGTTTAATGTTTTTGCTTTTAATTGGAAAGGTAAAATAGTAGTATTTACTCGACTCGGAGACAGTTTCGATCGGAGGGTGGGAGTTCAAATACATTTATGGACAAATCCTTTGGATTTTTCACCTGAAGGTAATGGGCAAACGATGCCGTCTTATTTCGATTGGTCTGGGGGTGACAAAGTTGTGGTGACTTATAATGGTAAACCACATGAAGATTGGATGTTAATAAGCGGTTTCCCCAATACTAATCTACTCTATGGTTTTTGGGATGGTGATTTAGAAAAAGAAGTGATGGATGCGGATGCTAGCGAAAATTTGAAGGGAATGAAAGAATTGCAGAGACGCCTAACAATACCTGTATGGTCACAATAATTCTAGCTAGATTGAATAGAAGTGGAATTATTGATACACTTTCGGTGTGAATAGATTTATTAGAGCATTGCTTTTTGTATTTTTGATGTTTTATTTCGGCGGTTATGGGGAATCTGCTCAGGCAGCTTATCCACAATGTACGCTGAATAGGTGTCAGGTTCAGGCTGATTGTGCTGAACTTTGTTATCCTTTTACTTATTGTACTTATGCGTGTTCGAATATTTCATATAGGTACAACCCACCTGATCCAGGTGAGTATTGGGGATGTTGTTCATTTACGATAGAGGAAGGGTTTTCTATATGTACAAGTTGGACTAGCTGGTCGGCATGTATAGGGGGATATGAGACTAGGACATGCACTGATCCCAATAATTATGAGTTAGAAATACGAGCGTGTACGTCTTCTGGTGGTCCTGGAGGGAGTCCAGCGCCAACACCGACGCCACCGCCTGGGTGTATTGCGACGAATCCGGCGGCTCCAAGTTTGTCGACTCCGACAAATGGTTCAACAACTTCGACACTGAGTCCCACACTGAGTTGGAGCATCTCGAGTTGGGGCACAGGATGTCCGCAGGATAATCATTTCTTGGTATTTGTTGATACAGTTAATCCGCCGGTGACGCAGGTATATACGACACCAAGCGGGGCGACAACTAGCTACGTGTTTACCGGGACCGCAGGAACTACTTACTATTGGAGAATACAAGCGGTGAACGGTTCAAGAGTTTCTACTTCGGGAGTTTATTCGTTTACACTGCCAGGAGAAATAGCGGGAATTGTTTATAACGATGTGGACGCCGTGTGCGGAGGTTCGCCGAGCACATTTGCCGGGATGACAGTTTCCTACGATCCGGATCCCGTAGGAGCACCGATATTTACCTCCTCTGTCTCGACTTCTGATGGGTCTTTTAGTATTGTGGGGGCGCCGAACGGCTTTGGGACTTTGAGCCTGCTTAACTATCCCGCGGGATATTCCTGTTCGCCTTGTTCGAACGGTTGTATTCAGGGATCGATTACGAATCCTTCCAGCACTTCGCGGTTCTATCTGACGGCGGCGAGAAATGCTTGGTGGCAGGTCGCTGGCGCGGGAATCTATGCGGGGCAGGGTGGCTATCAGTGCACAAGTTCGCAGGTTCAAACGATTAGAACTGCAAATGTTCAAACCCGTAGCTTCCACATCGTAAACGGCTCATCGAATCCCTTGAGGTCGCCTGTGATGCGACTCATCGCGCTGGGGGGAATATTCTGAGCAATGAAATCCCGTACCTCCGGGTCTTCGTAGAAGGTGTCAGAAAAGATCAATTCGCCGCCTTTTGAAAAATTCGGGAGGCGCGCAGTGATGTTGACCGTCGAGCCGAAATAATCCAGGCGGTCGTTCAGATTGACGACGATGCACGGTCCCTTGTGCAATCCCACCTTGAGCCACAGCATCGGTTCGCCGTGCTCGGCGATTTCGGTTTGCGCCTTCCATACCGCTTTCAACGCATGTATGGGGTGACGGAAGGTCGCCATGACCGCGTCGCCCATCGTCTTGACGATCCCCCCGCCCTCCTCCGCGATGAATTTTTCCAGAATCTCGAAATGCTCGCGCACGCGCCCAAACGCGGACGCGTCGCCGATGGTTCGATACATGAGGGTTGAATCGCGTAAATCCGTGAACATCAACGTGACCGAGCCAATCGAAATCTCCTCGCCGGGGCGGACGACCTCCGTTGCAAACAAGTCGCGGAAGACTTGCAGCGCGGTCACATCCGCCGCGGTGGATGCCGGTCCCCGGCCGAAAGGCGGGCGACGAGACGAATTTCGATTTCCCGTTCTTCGCGCAAAGCAGGGTCATGAAATTGGAAAGCGAACCGCTGACAGGTCCATTGAACGGAAGCGGCGTCTTTTCCCTGCGAACCAGGCGCAAATAGAAATGTCCCGAGGTTGATGTGACAAACCTCCACCGGGAAACCTTCGGGACTGCGCGCGGATGAACATGAAAAAGTTACCGCGAGCGAGAACCCATGCAAGCGTTGACCTTCTGGAAGACAATAACAATCAGTACTTCACGAAAACAGCGCGTAATTTGCGCCCTCTGGCGCAAATACGGCGGTAGAGACCGCCTAATACGCGCTTTCGTGATCTACTGACAATGGATCATTCCAACCTGCTCGAAAACTAATCCCAATTCCGTTCGCGCGTGCCGGAGGAAATTTCGAAACGACTGTTGGATTAAACTTCCCCGCCTCGTCCGCAGCAAAGCCTCATAACCAGGGAAACGATGACGAACGAAAAAAGAAGAAAGACGAAAATGACAATCGTCTTTCTTCTTTCTTTTTCAGGCGCCTTGAAACGCCGATCTTCGACATGTGTCATTTCTCACTTGACCCTCTTTTCCTGCGGGTCTAAAATCAACTCGTCCGACAACTCAATAAAAACTCTCGCAAGGAGCATGTAATGGCTGACTATCTATTCCGCGGCAGACTTGCCGATCTCGATCCCGACGTTTTCGATCTGACCCAACTGGAGGCTGAGAGGCAGGCGAGGAAATTGATCCTGATCCCCAGCGAATCCACCGCGCCGATGGCGGTGCGCGAGGCGCTGGCTTCCGCATTCCAGAACATCTACGCGGAAGGCTACCCCGATGAAGAGTCGCGTTGGATGACCGAGGAGGAGATCCTCGATTACCCGATGCGGCTTTCTCATTACCGCCGCAACGGCGACCCGCGTTACTACAAGGGCGTGGAGTATGCGGACGTGGTCGAGGCGCTGGCACGCCGCCGCGCCGCCGAAGCCTTCGCCGCCAACGGCTTCACGGCAGACCAGATTTACGTCAACGTGCAGGCGCTTTCGGGCGGACCCGCCAACAACGCGGTATATCAGGCATTGCTGAACATCGGCGATACCGTGATGGGACTCGACCTCCTGCACGGCGGTCATCTCTCGCACGGTTCGCCCGTCAACCGCAGCGGCAAATGGTTCAACGCGGTGCATTATTCGGTGGACGAGAACGAACGGCTGGACTACGAAGCCATCCGCAAACTGGCGAACGAGGCAAAGCCCAAACTGTTGATTGCTGGATATTCCTCGTATTCGTGGGTTCCCGATTGGAAGAAGTTCCGCGAAATTGCGGATGAGGTCGGCGCGTATTTCCTCGCGGACATCTCGCACATCGGCGGGCTGGTCGCGGCGGGAGTTGTCCCCTCACCGATTGGAATTGCGCACGTGGTCATGTCCACTACACACAAGAGTCTGGATGGTCCGCGCGGGGCGGTGCTGCTCACCACCGACGCGGCGATTGCAAAGAAGATTGACAAAGCCGTATTCCCCGGCGAGCAGGGCGGACCGCACGTCAACGTCTTTGCAGGTCTGGCATTGACCTTCAAACTGGCGCGTACGAAACAGTTCAAGAAATTACAGGCACAAACCATCAAGAACGCGGTGGCCATGGCAGACCAGTTCAAGAAGCGCGGGTTGCGCGTTCCGTTCGGCGGCACGGACTGTCACATGCTCAACGTGGATTGTTCCTCCGTCATCGGGGAAGACGGCACGCGACTGAGCGGCGATCAGGCGGCGAGGATTCTCGATATTGTCGGTATCGTCGTCAACCGCAACACCATCCCCGGCGACAGGAGCGCGGCGGCTCCTTCGGGCATCCGCTTGGGAACGCCGTGGATCACCCAGCGCGGCTTCAACGAAAAACAGTCGCGTCAAATTGCAGATATTATTGCAGATGTACTGCTGGCGTGCGCGCCGCATTCGGTGGATACCGTCCGCAAAGGCAAACAGCGCCGCGCAAAGTTGGACTTCAAAGCCTTGAACGATGCCAAGTTGAAAGTTCGCAAACTGGCGGAAAGCGCGGGCATTGACTTCAAACCGATGAAGAGCGGGTATCCGCATTTCTATTACATTGACGATAAGTCCACGAGCGGTGTCTTTGAGTTGAAGGGGCAGCGCGTGCGGCAGATGTTGGATTACGCCGTCTCCTGCGATATGTCGTTGTTGAAGAAAGGTAAATCGCTTGCAGGTACGATCTCGACTCCAAAAGGCGTTTTCCAATGCGTCGTTACTTGCGTGGATGCGAACACCTACCAAATCGAAGTTCCATCCGCAAAGGCGGGAATCGTTGGCGCGTGGTTGAGGGACTTGTCCGATGGGTACATGTCGTTCAATCTGAACGGCGAAAAGGATTTCAGCGCGAAGCGTATGCCGGGTCCATTCGTGGTGACGGGCGTGAAGAAGAAGGACGTCAGATCGAGCATACTGGTCACGGGAAAAGCCGTCAACGTGGACAAGCCTTTTTATATCGGAATCAGCCCGGACGTTAGGAAAGAAGCGCTGCCGCCCTTCGTCTGGAATGAAG
Source organism: Anaerolineales bacterium (assembly GCA_013360875.1). Classification (GTDB taxonomy): domain Bacteria; phylum Chloroflexota; class Anaerolineae; order Anaerolineales; family Villigracilaceae; genus Defluviilinea. The sequence continues at coordinate 14,186 of JABWAU010000091.1, forward strand.
TCGAAGGGGAGTTGAAAAAGACTCCATTGAATCAAACGCATCGCGACCTCGGCGGCAGGATGGTCCCCTTTGCAGGCTGGGAAATGCCTGTGGTGTACACATCCATCTTTGAAGAACATTTGGCGACGCGGCAGGCGGCGGGGTTGTTCGATGTCTCGCACATGGGCGTGTACGACGTGCGCGGCGCGGACGCCGCCTCTTTCCTCGATACGGTCTGCGGCAACGATTGCGGCGGGCTGATGCCCGGCGAAAGTTTGTACACGCATTTCCTCACGCCCGAGGCGGATGTGATTGACGACACGCTCGTCTATCGCCGCGGCTGGGATGATTATCTCGTAGTGGTGAACGCATCGAACGACGACAAGGACCGCACGTGGCTGGAGGCGGTGCGCGACGGCACGGTACGAATTGACAACGACCGACCCTGGGCGCGGACGTATGGCTACAATGCCGAAATCCGCAACCTGCGGGACCCGAAGGCTGGTTCTGCCATGCGGGTTGACATCGCTTTGCAGGGACCGAGAAGTCGTGACATCTTGTTCGCGATGGGGATGGATGAGGATACGAAGTTACGAGTTACGAAGTTACGGAGGACGGAGTTGTGCGATGCGGTCATTGGGGGATTCGACCTGATCGTTTCGCGCACGGGTTACACGGGCGAGAAGATGGCGTTCGAGTTGTTCGTCCACCCCGAGCGCGCCGTGGATTTTTGGAATGCGGTGCTCAAAGCAGGTGAAGCGTTCGGCGTGAAGCCCATCGGTTTGGGCGCGCGTGACTCGCTCCGCACCGAAGCGGGACTTCCGTTATATGGGCATGAGATGGGACTTGGTTCCGGCAAATTTGGCGGTCGCGATCTCGGCGTTGCCGAAGGCGGATTTGGTTCCTACGTCAAGCCGTACAAGCCGTGGTTCATCGGACGCGAAGCATACGTGGCGCGCGAGAAAGAGCGCAAGGGTGTGGTCATCCGCTTCACCTTTGACGAACAGCGCACGCGCATGGCACACAACGGTGACCCGGTGGTCAATGCGGACGGTAAGCAGATCGGCTTCGTGACCTCCTGCGCCATCGACAGCGCGCGCTTCATTACGGGTCAAGCCTTCGTGGAGTTGGCGTATGCGAAGGAAGGCACGGTCATCGGCGTTCATCAGGGCGGGGTGATGGATCGTCCCGCCGGGTTGGCGAAGGTGGTCAGTCGGTTTGCGAAACTTTAGTAAGTGGTAATTGGTAATTAGAGGACGGCGTCTCGTCCCCATAGCAGGGGTGGGGCGCCGTTCATTTCTGATTCAGGAAGGTTTAGCAATACCACATTTCGAGTAAAAAGATAATGTTATTACAGATCTAATTTGCACATAGACCAACTAAGCCTTAGTCGGGTATAAACTCTGTTTCGTCCACAATCTCTCTCAAAGAATCAAGGATTACATCGTACCAATTAATTTTCTCGCCAATTAGAGATTCGACCTTCCTGAATTCGTCTTCTGTCAAATCTCTCCCTAATTCTTTGTCAGTAACTGCCTTAATGTCTTGTACGTTTATATAGTATACGATTTTATTTTTCATGGCTTTCCAACCTTACAATGAAAAGATATTCTCCCTATGCCATCTTATCGCAGCAAGATGTGGT
>JABWAU010000092.1 GCA_013360875.1 Anaerolineales bacterium
CGAGGTCGTCCCACGCGCGGACGGTCACACCTTTTTTTTCGGCGAGGCGGATGTTGTAACGGGTCTTTTGTTTCATCCGTGCGAGAATTTCCTCCTCGTTGCCGCGAAGGTCAACGATAAGGGTGCGGGGAGGCTGAATGTTATGTTTGGAAAGGATGAAGGATGAATTATGAAGGACAAAATTATCTTCCCACTGATCAGGTTCGAGTTTTAGGAAGACGACTCGGTTTTGTTTGCAGGCGGAATCAATTTCGGTCCAAAGTGACGAGTCCACGTTGGCTTTGGGAATGTAACCAATGGTAAGACCAAGCGGCAATTTGCGAAAAAGGATTTGTACGCCTGAATCCCCGTTCACGATCCTCATGGGCTTCCACCCAAACGCAGATTTCAATTCGCCCCACTCCCCGGTTTGCAGGAGGTGAGCATTTGGATGTTGGGAGAGGAATTGGTTCCAGTCAGCGAGGGAGACGATCATGATGGTTGAAAGTCAAAGGTCACAAGTCGAAGGTCAGGATGGACGTTTGGCCTTTGACGTTCGACTCGGCCACGCGGCGGATGGTCGAGTTGGGGATCAGTTCATCAAGCAGGGTAATGATTGCTTCGGTATCGTCGGAATGGCAGAGGCGGGAGAGAGAGTCAATGGCTTGAGGCAGGCTCGAGTTAAGGGATGAAGCGTCATTCTCGAGGCGGAAGATGTCCGGGTGAAGGGTCGGCGCGAGGGGAGTGCCTTCATCCCACAGTTCCTCGGTCAGTTTTTCGCCGGGGCGGATGCCGGTATACGCGATCTCGATGTCACGATGCGGCTCGAGGCCGGAGAGTCGAATGAGGTCTTCGGCGAGGTCGCGGATGCGGACAGGTTCGCCCATGTTGAGGACGAAAGTCTCGCCACCGCTCTCCATAGACGAGGCTTGCAGGACGAGGTAGACCGCTTCGGGGATGGTCATGAAGAAGCGGTACATGTCGGGATGGGTGATGGTGACGGGACCGCCGTTGGCGATTTGTTGTTTGAAGATCGGGATGATGCTGCCGCGGCTGCCGAGCACGTTCCCAAACCGGACAACCGTGAAACCGCTGCCGGTCTTCCGCGCTGCATCGAGGACGATCATTTCGGCGAGGCGTTTGGTCGCGCCGTAAATGGACGAGGGGCGCACAGCCTTGTCGGTCGAGATGAGGACGAAACGTTCCACGTCGTGATCGAGGGAAGTTTGAACAACGTTGCGGGTTCCGATGACGTTGTTGGTGACCGCCTCGACAATGTTGATCTCCATAAGCGGCACATGTTTGTGCGCGGCGGCATGGAAGACGATTTGAGGCTTGTGTTCCCTGAAGATCTGATCGAGCCGTTCGGGATTGCGAATGTCGGCAATGACGGGAGAGAGGGCAAGATCGGGATAATCATTTTGCAGTTCGAGGAAGATCTCGAAGATGCTGTTTTCGCCGTGACCGAGCAAAACAAGTTGGGATGGTTCCCGCCGCGCGATCTGGCGGCAGAGTTCACGCCCGATCGAACCGCCCGCGCCGGTGACCAGCACGCGCCTGCCCCCGAGCGCCGCCCCGACCGCTTCATCATTGACCCGCACCGGCTCGCGGCGCAGGAGGTCGGTGATGTCCACTTCGCGCAGGCGAGATACGCTGACTCGGCCGCCGATGAGTTCGTAGATACCAGGCATCGTGCGCGAGGGGATTCCCTTGAGCCGGCACACATCATTGACCATGCGGACCAACTGCCCCGGCGCGGAGGGAATGGCGATGATGACCTCGTCAATGCGGTGCAGGTCAATGGCGGTTTCCAGGTCGTTGACGACGCCGATAACCATTACGCCGTGGATGGAGTGTTTTTGTTTGGCGGGGTCGTCATCGAGAAAGCCGATGGGAACGAGATTGAGTTGCGAGGTCTTTTGGAGTTCGCGCACGACCAGCGCGCCGGCGTCGCCCGCGCCGATGACGAGGGCGCGCCTGCCTTTTCCATTGGCGCGCGGCGCGGCGGATTGCTCCGCAAGGATGCGCAGCGCGAAGCGCGAACCGCCGATCAGGATGAGCGAGAGCAGCCAGTCAATCCCGAGGGCGGAGCGCGGCATTCCCGGAAGCACGTTACCGGTCACGATCAAAACCGCCATCACACCGGAGGTCAACACCGACGCGGTGGTCACGGCAACGGTGATCAATCGCAATTCGCCGGTGCTGGCATAAATCCACAAGCGGCGATAGAGACCGAAGAGATAATAGACGGGAAGTTTGACGACCAGAGCGACCCCGGTCATCAGCATCGCGGCGGGGAAATAAAACGGCAGTTCGCCCACATCCAGCCGCAGGGCAAAACTGCCCAACACCGAGATGATGATGAGCGCGATATCGCCGAGCAGGACGAAGCGGTTGCGGATGTGGGAACGGGGTTTCATGGAGCAATTGGGGAATTGATGTGCAAACAAAATAAGAGGAGAAGAGGATTCGAGAATTAGAGGCTGGTGATCGGGGACTGGGAGCGCATCCACTCGACGACTTCCTTTAAGCCATCCTCGAGTGAGACCTGCGCCTCAAAGCCCATTACATCCATTGCCTTGCGAGGGCTGCCGACAGAGCGATAAATATCGCCGGGGCGAGGTGATGTAAATTCGGGAGCAGGTGCGTCCGGGAACAAATCATACAACACTTCAAGCAAATCCAATAACTTCGTTTCGATACCCGTGCATACGTTGAATGTTCCTCCAGCCGCGTCCGGATGCTCTGACGCGGTCAGATTGGCGCGCACCACATCGTGGACGTTGATCAGGTCGCGCGTCTGCCCGCCGTCGCCGAAGACGGTCACGGGTTTGCCGTCCAGCAGGCGGCGCGCAAAGATCGGGACTGCTGCGGCGTACATCGAGTCCGGCCGCTGGCGCGGACCGTAGACGTTGAAGTAACGCAGCGCGACCACTTCGAACCCAAACGAGTTTGTGAACAACTCCGCGTACATTTCGTTGACGCGCTTCGACAACGCATAAGGGGATTTCGGCTGAAGCGGCGTTTCTTCGACGAGGGGCAGCGCGTCGGATTCCCCGTAAACTGCCGCGCTCGAAGCGACCACCGCGCGTCTGACGCCTGCCGCGCGCGCCGCCTCGAACAACAGCGACGCGCCGGTGACGTTGACGTCGAAACATTCCTGCGGCTCGTCCATGGATCGGGGAACCGAGACGAAAGCCGCAGAGTGGAAAACGACCTCGACGCCGCGCACAGCCTCCCCGACGCGCGAAGCGTCGCGTATGTCTCCTTCCAGAACTTCGAGACGATCCCCATCGAACAGCCGCATCAAGGCTGCGATGTTTTCGCGCCTGCCCGTGCTGAAGTTATCGAGAATGCGGACCGTTTCGCCGCGTTCGAGCAATGCCTGCACGAGATGCGAACCGATAAATCCCGCGCCGCCGGTGACGAGGTATCTCATCTGCCCGTCCGCCTAAGCACCGTGCCGATGGTCCGCAGGACGATCTGGAAATCCATCGCCAGCGTGCGATGTTTGATGTAATAGAGGTCGTATTCGAGTTTGATGGAGGTCTCTTCGACGCTCGAAACGTAGCCGTAATTGATCTGCGCCCAGCCCGTGAGCCCGGGTTTGACGAGCAGGCGCGCCCGATAGAAGGGAACCTGTTTTTGATACTCCTCCACCAGTTTGGGCACCTCGGCGCGCGGACCCACGAGACTCATGTCGCCGCGCAGGACGTTCCAGAACTGGGGCAGTTCATCGAGGCGGGTCTTACGCAGGAATTTGCCCACCCGCGTGACGCGCGGATCGTTCTCGGTCGTCGTTTGCACGTCATTGATCGTTTCGTTCTTGCGGCGCATACTCCGAAATTTGTAGATGGTGAATACCTTGCGTCCGCGTCCCAGGCGCGGCTGGGAATAAATGATGGGACGACCCGAATCAACCAGAATGGCAACGGCAAGGAATGGAAACAGGACTGCCAGGATCAACAGCCCCACCAGCGCGCCCAGGATGTCGAGCAGGCGTTTGAACAGTTCGTAAAAACCACTGACCGATAACCCATCCACGAACGAGCGGATGATCCAATCCGATTCGAGGTGATGGATCGGCACGCGCCCGGTCATTTCCTCGTACAGGATGGGCATGCGGGTTACGTTGGCACCTTTTTCCTGCGCGTCCAATATGGTCTGGAAGGTCGTTCCTCGTATCTCGCCGTTGATGGCGACCACAATGTCCGAGATGCGGTGATCGTCCATCAGTTCGAGCAGGCATCCGCTGGTTCCCAACACGGGAAGTTCATGAAATTTTTTGCCAGCCTTCTGCGGATCGTCGTCAATGTACCCGACGATGTTGAAGGACCTTGTACCCAGTGAGTTGTAAAGTTGCGCGAGGGTCTGTCCCGCCTTCCCCGCCCCGACCAGCAGAACGCGCCGCGCCTGTCCCGTCCGTTTGTAGAGACGGATGAAGATCATGCGCCAGCCGAGGGTCAGGAGGGAGGCGAAGACCAGGAACGCGCCCACGCCGACGCGCGGCAGGTTCGACTCCTGGCTGAAAATGAAGACGAGGGAGTAAGCCAGCAGCCCCACAAAAGCCGCGATGGCGATACCGCGCGTCGTCCGCCGTCCGCTTGCCGCCACGTGAGGTTCGTAGAGTTCCACCAGCAGGATGACCCATGCAAGCGGCAATAGATAAAACCAGAACGGCACCCGCAGGATAAAAATTTCCTCGGCAATCTGACGAGCCCGGTCGAGACCGAAGCCCTGCTCCACGAGTCTCAAGACCTCTGCGGCGAGGTTATACCGCCTCCACGTTTCGATCGCGGCGAAGACCGAGATAACCGCCATCAGCAGGTCGCCGATGAAAAGGATCGTGCGGTGTTCGCTTGGGCGCAGGCGTAAAGGGGTCGTGCGAATATTGTCAGCCATTCTTTCCTGAACCTGATTTAAGGATACTCCACAAAAACCCGCTCCCCCATGAAATGTGCATGACGGGAATCACAAGCGGTAATCCCAGGGACACAAACGGCATTCGCCTGCGGATACCCGTCCACATTCCCGCCAAAAACAGGATGGAGAAATAAAGAATCAATTCGAACGCCAGCGCGTACATAAAAAAAGGGACGAAAATCGAAATCATTACCAGCCCGACAAGACTCGACACAAACAACGGAGGCAGAGCCTGCCTCCATCGTAAGGTATCGGGGTATCTTCGCAACATGCGCCACTTCCAAAACCCATAACGCCAGTATTGACGCGCAAGTTCCTTCAGGGTGGAACGGGCAAAATAGACCGAGCGTATGGACGGGTCGAGCCAGATTCTATCACCCGCCTTTCGGATGCGCGCGTTGAACTCGTAATCCTCGTTCGTCAATAACGTTTCATCGAAGAAGCCGATGCGGTCAATCAGTGAGCGGCGAAACGACCCGAACGGGACAGTATCTGTTTCTGTTGCGTGGTTCGCGTGACGATATAGCGCGTCGCCAACACCGAGCGGATGCGCCGCCGCGACCGCGATGGATTTCGCGATCCAAGTCTCCGCGCCGGGGCGGATCTCCCACACGCCGCCCACGTTGTCGCCGCGTCCTTCCTCCAGCGCCTTCAAGCACTGCTCCACATAATCGGGATACGGCTTGGAATGCGCGTCGAGGCGGACGATGATCGAGCCGCGCGAAGCCTGGAGGGCGCGATTCAAGCCCGAGGGGATGGTCTGAAGCGGATTGTCCACCACGCGAACGTCAAGATCGGGGAAGTCCGCTTGAAACGCGGCAATCGCCTCCCGCGTCCCGTCCGTGGACATGCCGTCCGCGATCACCACTTCCATGTCGGCGCGCGGAAAGGTTTGTCGGTATAACGCATCCAATAACAAGCGGATGGTGGCTTGCTCGTTATAACAGGGAACAATGACAGAAACTTTTGACATTTTTACTTTGACGCAAGCGGCAGATGGATCGTGAATGTCGTTCCAATCTCCACCTGACTGCGGACGCCAATTTTACCACCGTGCGCCTCGACAATCTCTTTTGCGATGGCAAGACCGAGACCCGCGCCATGCTGACTCCCGCCCGCGCGGGATGGGTCTGCCTGATAGAAGCGATCGAATAGACGCGGCAGCGCTTCCTTCGGGACACCGGAACCTGTATCCGTCACCGAGACCTCGATCTCCGCCCCAGCCTTTTTCGCGGAAATGACGACCTTTCCGTTCGCGAGGGTGAACTTCAAGGCATTGTCAACGAGATTGGAAAACACCTGCCCGAGGCGGTCGCCGTCGCCGGTGATCGCGGGCAATCCATTGGGAACATCCAGCCGCAATGTGACGCCTGCTTTATCCGCCTGCGGCGTGAATTTTTCGACGACGTTTTGCAACAACGATCTCACATCCACATTGGACATTTCCAGGTCAGCCGTTCCCGCTTCGAGACGCGCCAGGTCCAGCAGGTCGAGCGCCATGCGGTGCAAGCGCGCCGCTTCGTCGTAAATGACCTGCGCGGCTTGTTTGCGCGCTTCGGGCGTATCCGCCGTATCGTCGAGGATCGCCTGCGCGAATCCCTGGATGGAGGTGAGCGGAGTCTTCAGCTCGTGCGAAACGTTGGCGACGAAATCCTTCTGCGATCGCTGGCTGGCATGGACGCGCGCCACCATCGAATTGAACGCCCGCGTCAAGTCCTGCACTTCGCGCGGACCGCGCGGCTCGACGGGCTGGGCATCCTCGGCGGGATAACTCCGCGCCGCCGAGATCACCTTCTGCAACGGGTCTGCCACCCAGCGCGAGAGCGCAAACGCAAGGATGAGAGAGAGAGCCAGGGCGATCAACCCCGCCTGCACAATGGGAGCGAAGAATTCATCCGTGAATATCGCCAGCGCCGGCGCGCGCGGACGCGGCGCGGTCACGACCAGGATCAATCCGTTTGGCAGGCGGCTGGAAGTGTAAAGCCATGCGCTGCCTTCGGCATCCAGCGCGATCTGCGAATTGCGATTCAACACATTCCTGCGCGGGAACGGGATGTGCGGTTTTTCGGGGTTCGTATCAATCACCGTTTCGCGGGATGAATCGAAGACGATCACGCGCACATCGTTCGATTGCGAAATCTCGTCGAGCAGGCTGGGATTATTGACGAATCTTTGCGGCGCGGCAAGAATCAGGTCCCGCACGGTGATCAACTGCTGCTGGGTCTGCCGGGCAAGGACCGGGTTGCGGATGAGGTACGCCAGCAGGACGAACGCCACGACGCCCAGCGCAACCGCGATGACAAACGCATAACTCAACCAGAGACGTGAACGAAGGGAGGCGAACATAATTCAAGAGGCTTTTGCCTTCCTAAAGACGATCAACTGTCCGCGCAACTTCGAGAGCAACGCATACAACTCACCGAGTTCCCCATCCGTCAACACCGACCAGGAACGGAAAAAGTATTCATCGGTCAGGCGTTCCGCCTGTTCGCGAATCTCCCTTCCTTTGGAGGTCGGGCGATAGGCATACGGGGCGTCCGCCGCTTCCACCCAGCCGATCTGCACCGCTGCCTGGATGGCGACCTCGTAATCCTCCTCTTCGTATCCTCGATAATCCATTTTCTCGACCATTTGCTCCGCGTTGACGGCTTCTCCATTGCAGATCGAGCCAAGCACACTCCATACGATCCCCGCCCGTCCGAAATGCGGATGCGCCGCCGAAAGATGCGAGTCGTCGCGGTAGGCGAACAGGTCCATCAGGAGTTCGCGGAGTTGAACGATCCATGGGCTGTCCCCGTCCGCGACGCGAAAGCGATGGAGGATCGCCCATTTTTCCGGAGGTTCGGGCGCTTCGAGATTGGCGGTGGTGATCTGCTTGAGAAAATTTGCGAGGCGCTTCAATTCCGTCTCCGGCATCAAGTCGAACTCCGCAAGACGCGCATCGCCGTCGCTGATGATCCGGCGAACCGCCTCCCGCGTCTCAGGCGGGACCTCGTAACGGTCGTCGGGCAGGGGAACGATCCAGCCTTTGAGGTCGAAGCGCGCAAACGAATTTTTGAATTGCTCAGGGTTGGTAAAGGGGTCGCGTTTTTGGAAATTCCCGACCGAGAAATGTTCCAGTCCCAGTTCGCTGAAGTAGTACAGTTCGATGGGAATATCGCGCTCGACGGCGGCGTCTTCGATGCGCGGTTCGGTGATTTCCAGCATAACCCGCACCAGAGAGCGGATCAAAGCCCAAAACTTCGCGAGCGATTCGGCGTCCATCAGTCTGCCGCCAGTTTATAACCCACGCCGGTCACGGTTTCGATTTTTACGGAACTGCCGTCCAGTTTTTTACGAAGATGCGCCACGTGCACGTCCACGGTGCGGGTTTGACCGTAGAAATCGAAGCCCCACGCTTTTTGCAAAATCTGTTCGCGACTGAGGACGCGCCCGCGATGTTCGGCTAAGGCGAGGAGAAGGTCGAATTCCTGGGTACGCAGGTTCAGGGTCCGGGAATTGAGGCGTGCCTCGCGTCGCGCGGGATCAATGGTCAGGTCGCCGATTCGAATCGGTTTTGTCTCCTCCGAATCCCTTCTCTCGCCGCGCCGCAGGATCGCCTTGACGCGTGCCGCCAGTTCACGCGGGTTGAACGGCTTGGTCAGGTAATCGTCCGCGCCCAGTTCGAGGCCGAGGATCTTGTCAATGTCCTCGTCGCGGGCGGTGAGCATGAGGATTGCGGTGTCGTTCCGCGAAGCGCGCAGGCGGCGGCAGACCTCGAAGCCGTCCAGTTTCGGGAGCATGACATCCAGCACGATCAGTGCGGGCTGCAGGCGTTCGACCGCATCGAGGGCGGCTTCCCCGTCCCGGACCGATTCGATGCGATAGCCCTCGCGCGCAAGATACATTTGCGAGAGTTGAAGGATGGACGGTTCGTCGTCCACGAGGAGGATGATGTCGTTTGGCACGTTTGCGGTCAGTGAGCAATGAGAGGTGAAAAGTGGGAAGTGAACAGTGAGCGGTGATCAGTCGCCGTGGCTGGGCGAGAGCAGCGCCACGCACTCGATCTCGACCAACGCGCCTTTGGGCAACGCCGCCACCGCGACTGTGGAACGCGCCGGCGGGTTCTCCGGGAAGAACTCGGCATAGACCGCGTTCATTTTGGCGAAATCGTCCATGCTTTGCAAAAAGACGGTGGTCTTGACAACGAAATTCAACCCCGAGTCGGCGGCTTCGAGGACACGTTTGAGATTGGTCAACACCTGGCGGGTTTGCGCTTCGATGCCTCCCTCGACGATTTCCATGGCGACGGGGTCCAGTCCGATCTGCCCGGCGGTGAAGACGAGATTTTCGGTGCGAATGGCTTGCGAATAGGGACCGATGGCTTTCGGCGCCTTATCGGTGGAGACGATCTTCTTTCCTTCCGTTGTGTACATGTTTTGCCTCACGCTTGTCATTTTATGGTGAGGCGATTGTACATCTGTTTTTGAGTTTGTGTAAACTTCCTGTTGGTCATTCCGAGCGAAGCGAAGAATCTCTATAAACCTGCAAGAAAGTGTTTTGAAAATATAAGACAGAGACCCTAAAGGTTTCTATTGCAAGCAAAAAAGCAATTCAAGCAGGCTTTCTGTGCAAATTTTGAACCCGATTCACCAGAAAAACCTTTAGGGTCTGAATTTCAAAACACTCCACTAAGAGACTCTTCGCTTGCTCCATCGCTCCGCTCAGGACAAGGATCAGAGTGACATCATTATTACGGCGTCGTTGTCGGCTCAGGTCGCGGATTGGCTTTGCGGAAGGCTCGGAGTGCTTCGTGCAATGCCCTGCCTGTGTCGCCCATTGCATCCTTGATCTCTTTCAATTTCTCGCCCATCGCCTTTATGGTCTCTTTGGCTTTTTCAGGGTCGGTGACCTTGCCGTCATTGTCGAATCCCTGATGTGAGTTGACGATGCCCTTCCCGCTTTCGTAGATCGGATGTGCGTCCTTGAGCGCGGTTTCGAAATCGTCCAGCGCGGCTTGCACGGCGGAAACGTCCTTGCCGTTTTCCTTTGCGCGGTCAATCAACTTCTGGACTCGCTCCACGAACGCGTCAGACCGCTCGAATCCGTTCCCGATCCGTTCGTACAGATGGAGTTGTCGCGCCCAGATCCGTTCCAGCCGCTCATTGGATACATGTCCCTGTGGAGGGAGTGGATCATACGCGTTCGTCAGCGTATTCCCCGCGGCGGATACGCCGACGAGGGGCAGGCTCGCCGCCGACAACGCGAAGACGAGCGCGATCAAAAGGGTTTTCTTGAACAAGGTTTTCATCGTAAGCCTCCTTTGTTTAGGTTACGATGATTGTAGAGCCAGGGGGTTATGGGAATATAACGGGGGTGTAAATTCCCTGTAAAATCTATATCTTTCGCAATACCAGCATCGTCAGGTCGTCGGCGGGAGGCATGTCCTGCACAAAATCGAGCAGGGACTTTTCCACCACGTCAATCATTTCGTGCGCGGAGGAGCAATGATTGGCTTTGAGCGCCTGGACGAGACGCTCCTCGCCGAAGAACTCCCCTTCATTGTTGAAGGACTCGGTCAAGCCGTCGGTGTAGAACAGGATGCAATCATCCTTCCCAAGCGGGATGACGCGCTGGTCGTACTTCATCCCCTCCGCCGCGCCGAGCGCAACGCCCGTGCGCGTGAGACTCTCCACCGAACTGTCGCGCTTCACCCACAACGGAGGGTTATGCCCCGCGTTGACGTAGGTCAATTCGCCGCTGTTCATGTCCAACACGGCGTAGACCGCTGTGACGAACATTCCCTGTTTGGTATCCGGCACCAGGAAATCGTTCACGCGTCTCAGGGCTTCGGCGGGAGAGGCGGTCTCGATCACAGCCGCGCGGACGAGCGTCCGCGTGAGCGCCATGAAGAGCGCGGCGGGAACACCCTTGTCGGAAACATCCGCGATGAAGAGTCCAAGTTTGTTATCCGGCAGGTCGAACACGTCGTAGAAATCGCCGCCCACCTGACGGGCGGTCTTCCAGCGCGCGGCGAGTTCCCAATCTGTAAATTGGGGCAGGGATTCGGGGAGGAACGTCTGCTGAATTTGGCGCGCCAGCTGCACTTCCGTTTCGAGGCGTTCCCGTTCGACCATCTCCTTTTGCAGGAGATCGTTCTGGATCGCCATCGCGGCTTGTTGCGCGATGCCGGTGATGATCTCGAGCCTGCGGGTGCGGAAGCGGAGTCCGCCGGGGGCTTCCTCGACGAGCATCACGCCGTACAACGCGCCCTTGACCGCGATGGGAACCGCAAACAGGAACGCGCCAGGGTGACCCAGATCGGCTTCCTGCGCGGGGTCGGCTGAAATCCACGCGCGCAGACCGCTCTTGTCATCGAGCAGGCAGACGCGCAGTCCAAGTTCGTCGCGGCAGGCGTCCAGAAAGGCAAATTCGCCGGGGGAGAATGTGCGATCCCAAAATTCACCCGATTCCTCCCGGCTCAAGCCGTATTCCTGCGACGGGACAAAGAGATCCTTCTCCGCGTCCCACTGATACAGGGCGGCGCGTTCGACGCCGACGAGGATCGGCATGATGCGGATGATCGTGCCGAGGATCTCATCGAGGTCGTTCAGACTCACGACCGCCTGCGCCACCTGCAACAACGCGGCGGAGGCGTACGCCTGTTCCTGCGCGGCGTCGTACAGACGCGCGTTCTCGATGGCCACCGCGGCGTAACTGGCGAACGTGGTCGTCATCCTCTGCGCCTCGTGACCGTACCGGCCGGACGTGCGATGGGACAGCGTGATGACGCCGAGGGGCTGATCTCCGATGCGCATGGGAACGGCAAGCCCGGAGTAACTTTGCTCGAACCCGGCCGCCAGCCCCGTGATCCAGATCGGGTCGGTGGGCTTGCGAATGATCGGCTGTTCGGAATACAGCACGTTCACCAGGGCGTTATACGCGTCGGAGTTCGAGTAAATCAATCGTTCGAGCAGGTCCTCGTCGCAATTATGACAGGCGGCAAGGTATAACTCGTCCTCATCCAAAAGCCAGATGGCGGAAATATCCACTGGCAGGTTGCGATCCAGTTCGGAGAGGATGGCCTCCAACACGTCGTCCACGTTCGCCTCCGCCGAGATCAAGCCCGCCACCTGCTGCAGACTCTCGCCCACCTGCCGCCGCCATTGCTCCGTGCGGTACAGGTCGGCGTTGTGGATGGCGGTCGCTATGTTATCCGCGATGGCTTCGAAGATCAGGCGGTCGTCGTCGGTGAAGGCGTTGGGTCTGTCCGATTGAATATCCAGCACGCCGACGATCTCCTCGTCGTACAACAGAGGCACACAGAGTTCCGAGCGCGTGTTTTCCGGCGGGAACGGCGACGGGCGGAAACGTTTGTCCCTTTTTACGTCGCGCGCAAGGATGGTCTGCCCTTCACGCGCGACCCAGGGGATGATGCCTTCCGCATCGTCGAGCGAAAGCGCGTAACCCGTCAACCCGTCTTTTCTTTCGCCGCTCCCCGCCACGTACTCGATCAGGCGGCGGTTTTGATGCACGGTGAAGAGGTGAACGTGGGGATACCCAAACCGGTCATGGATCAGCGCGGCGACGTTTTCCATCAGGACGCGCAAGTCGAGCGACGAACTGACGCTCTTGCTGACCTCCGCGATGAGGGTCAACTGGTTGGCGCGTCGGCGCAGGTCGCTGTATAAGCGCGCCCCCTCCACCGCACGCGCGATCGTATCCGCCAGGGCTTCGAGGATTAAAAGATCGTTCGGATGGAAGGCGTTCAACCGGTCGCTTTGGACATCCAGCACGCCCAGCACGCGCCCTTCGATCTTCAGGGGAATGACGACTTCGGAACGCGTTTCGGGAAGCGCGTCAATGAAGCGATAACGCGTGTCCTTTTGCACATCGGGAACGAGGACCCGTTCTCCCTCCGCCGCAACCTGCCCGATCAACCCCTGGCCCATTTCCACATCCAAAGCGACCCTTTTTTTGCGCCTGCCTTTGCGAGACAGAGCCTTCGGCGCCGCGCTGGCGCGGAAACGCAGGGAGGAAGAGTCCTCCTGCACGGTAAAAATGGCGACGTAATAATAATTGAACGTCTTCTGGATCAATTCGGTCACGCGCTCGGAGAGTTCTGTCACGCTGAGGGTGTTGGCGATCTGCGCGCTGACCTGGCGGACGAGGTTCAACTGATTGAGCCTGAATCGTTCCACCGCCACGCGATGCGATGCGACCAATCCCATGGATATTATGCCCGCCATGCCTTTCAAAAGGTCGAGTTCGCTTTTTTTGAAGGCGGGTCCCTTCGGGCGGTTGATCTGGATCGCACCCAGCGTAATCCCATGCTCGGTAAGGGGGACTACAACCCAGGCGGCGCGTGAAGCGCTGCCCATCGTTCCGCCATCATTTCTTAGGGTCGGTTGTCCCGTTCGCATGGCGCGTCTCATCGCCGCCGAGGGAGGCGGTTGTGTATAGGTCTCTTCGTGATCCACATTGGGCAGGCGGAAGAGGTTGTCCTGAAGCCAAACAATCACATGTCCTTTAATAAGGCTGGCGACGACCGCGTGGATCTGGTCGCGCTGGGCGGCAAGCGAGGTGGCGCTGACGATCTGTTCCCCAAGCGCGGCAAGATCCCCCAAATCCGGTGGCTGTGGTGAACGAGCAACGGCGGACATGCCGGTCATCCCCTCCGCTTGATCATTTTCAGTGTGTTGCGATTCTTCTTTGGTTCCGCGCTGTAGTGAATTTCGTCCATCAATTTACGCATGAGGAATATGCCCAGTCCCCCGATCTTTCTTTCCGACAGGTCTGCTTTCAGGTCCGGCGTCGGCACTTCGGACGGGTCGAACGGCTCGCCGTGATCCACAAGAATGATCGTGATGACGCCGCCTTGTACGCCGCATGAAATTTCGAGCAGTCCATCGCCAACGCCTTCGTAGGCGTGTTCGATGATGTTCGAGGCGGCTTCGTCCGTCGCCAGTTGGATGTTGTAGATTTCTTTGTCGTTGAAACCGCCGGCGCGCGCAATGTTCCCGACAAATTCGCGGATTTCGTCCAGGTATTCGAACTTTGCGGCAAATTGAACGGTTTGCATCGAATAGGTTAATAACGCCTCATCGGCGTCCGGACAAGGTTTCCTTTCTTTGACATCCTGGAATGCTATAAGGCTGATTTCGGAGCGGTTTAGAAATGCCCCACTGCGGAGATCGGGTCGTCGAAGGTTTTGAACAATTCGGTAAAACCAGCCAGTTCGAGCGCGTCACGGATACGATCGGGAACGGAAGCCAGCACAACCTCGCCGCGGTTATATTTTTTGCAGTTGCGTTGAGCGGCGAGCAGGGCGCGAAAACCCGCGCTGGACATGTATTCCAAGCCTTCCATGTTGATCACCAGTTTGTATTTTCCGCCTTCGTTCGCGGCTTCGAGCGCCTGCGCCAGTTTCGGGGCGGTGGCGCTATCCACGCGTCCGCTGACCGTGATCATATCGCAATGTTTGAATTCCTGAACTGCAATTTCCATGAGGCATCCTCCGGGTCTGATTTGGCGTCCATGTCAACCTGGCGGATTATAACATGAGATATTCCCGATAAATGGCGCGAGTCCTTGCCCCCATCCTCCTCAATTCCATGATATAAATCGATATTCTCTACCGCACATCAATAATCAATTTTCAGTACTTCACGAAAACAGGGCGTAATTTGCGCCCTCTGGCGCAAATACGGCGGTAGAGACCGCCTAATACGCGCTTTCGTGATCTACTGATTTTTATCGCCAAGATCGCGAAGGTTATAAAGGTTTTTTGGCGCCCTTTGCGGGCTTCGCGATTTAAACGTAAGGCAACAGAAACCGATAAACTTTCCGAAGGCTGCTTATTATGACGAGACCAGGAAAACGATTTTATCTGGAGTGGATGATCCTGAATCCCATGGGCTTTACGCTGGGCAGTCTGCACGGAGCGACGGATCACGGTTTTGTTCCCTCCGCGATACCGGGGTACATCGGCTTGATTTTGGGCGATCTTGTATTCGGGATGATGGTCGGCTTCGTGCAGCAACTTGCATTCCGAAGAGCCGGTTTGCCGCTCGGCTCCGCGCAGTGGATCGTCGCCAACGCCGTCGGCTTCACGCTGGGGGCGCGGGCGGGCGCGTTCCTGACCTTCCGCCTGACCGATGACTGGCTGACCGCGGGGATCATTTTCGGAATGTTCATGGGCGGAAGCATCGGGCTGGCAACCGCCTTCGCTCTTTACAAGCAGATTTCCCTCAGCCGTCTGTTTGCATGGCTCATCACTTGTATTTTTGCATGGGTCGTTGGGGAGAAAATCGCATTCGCCTCTCTCTTCTCGATAAAAACCGCGCCCCTGGTTGGCGCGGCAATTGCAGGGGTCACGGGGTTGGCGCTGATATTCATCCTCTCCCCTTTGAGGGCTGAGAAACAACCCGCGGCGGAACCGAAACGCTCTATGCACCCACCCCAAACGCGACCCGATCCGGATTGACCAGCATCATCGGCGTATGCAATGAGGGCATCTGCGGCAGGTAGGGATTTACGATCTCCGTATCATAGACGGACATCCACGAGACGCGCGCCACCTCCAGGCTGGTGGCAAGTTCCGTCTGGGTCGAGATGCGGATCTTCCCCTTTACGACGAAGGTCCCCACCAGCGCCTGTATGTCCTGCATCATGCGGTTCGCTTCGTTGGGATCGTAATCCAGCGGTTCATCGGTGGGCGGCAGGGTATGGAAGGCGATCAACTGCGAAGTGGGGAAAAATATCTCGGCAAAGGACAACGGCTTCACCGGCGTCCCCCCGAACACGATCACCTGCGGCTTGAGAACGTGCATGTATTTCGGCGCGCCGTCTGTGCGGAGCCAGAT